>NZ_CP029185.2:1150000-1458214 GCF_003096015.2 Limnobaculum parvum
CTGAATCAGTTTGTGTGTTAGTGGAAGCGTCTGGAAAGTCGCACGGAACAGGGTGATAGTCCCGTACACCAAAATGCACAAGTTGTGAGTTCGATGAGTAAGGCGGGACACGTGACATCCTGTCTGAATATGGGGGGACCATCCTCCAAGGCTAAATACTCCTGACTGACCGATAGTGAACCAGTACCGTGAGGGAAAGGCGAAAAGAACCCCGGCGAGGGGAGTGAAATAGAACCTGAAACCGTGTACGTACAAGCAGTGGGAGCCTACTTTGTTGGGTGACTGCGTACCTTTTGTATAATGGGTCAGCGACTTATATTTTGTAGCAAGGTTAACCGAATAGGGGAGCCGTAGGGAAACCGAGTCTTAACTGGGCGTCAAGTTGCAAGGTATAGACCCGAAACCCGGTGATCTAGCCATGGGCAGGTTGAAGGTTGGGTAACACTAACTGGAGGACCGAACCGACTAATGTTGAAAAATTAGCGGATGACTTGTGGCTGGGGGTGAAAGGCCAATCAAACCGGGAGATAGCTGGTTCTCCCCGAAAGCTATTTAGGTAGCGCCTCGTGAACTCATCTTCGGGGGTAGAGCACTGTTTCGACTAGGGGTCCATCCCGGATTACCAACTCGATGCAAACTCCGAATACCGAAGAATGTTATCACGGGAGACACACGGCGGGTGCTAACGTCCGTCGTGAAGAGGGAAACAACCCAGACCGCCAGCTAAGGTCCCAAAGTCATGGTTAAGTGGGAAACGATGTGGGAAGGCATAGACAGCCAGGATGTTGGCTTAGAAGCAGCCATCATTTAAAGAAAGCGTAATAGCTCACTGGTCGAGTCGGCCTGCGCGGAAGATGTAACGGGGCTAAACCATGCACCGAAGCTGCGGCAGCGATACGAAAGTATTGTTGGGTAGGGGAGCGTTCTGTAAGCCTGTGAAGCTGGACTGTGAGGTCTGGTGGAGGTATCAGAAGTGCGAATGCTGACATAAGTAACGATAAAGCGGGTGAAAAGCCCGCTCGCCGGAAGACCAAGGGTTCCTGTCCAACGTTAATCGGGGCAGGGTGAGTCGACCCCTAAGGCGAGGCCGAAAGGCGTAGTCGATGGGAAACAGGTTAATATTCCTGTACTTGGTGTTACTGCGAAGGGGGGACGAAGAAGGCTAGGCTATCCGGGCGACGGTTGTCCCGGTTTAAGCGTGTAGGTGGGTCGATTAGGTAAATCCGGTTGACTATTAACACTGAGGCGTGATGACGAGCCACTACGGTGGTGAAGTAGTTGATGCCCTGCTTCCAGGAAAAGCCTCTAAGCTCCAGGTAACATTAAATCGTACCCCAAACCGACACAGGTGGTCAGGTAGAGAATACTCAGGCGCTTGAGAGAACTCGGGTGAAGGAACTAGGCAAAATGGTGCCGTAACTTCGGGAGAAGGCACGCTGACGTTAGGTGAAGAGACTTGCTCTCGGAGCTGAAGTCAGTCGAAGATACCAGCTGGCTGCAACTGTTTATTAAAAACACAGCACTGTGCAAACACGAAAGTGGACGTATACGGTGTGACGCCTGCCCGGTGCTGGAAGGTTAATTGATGGGGTTAGCGTAAGCGAAGCTCTTGATCGAAGCCCCAGTAAACGGCGGCCGTAACTATAACGGTCCTAAGGTAGCGAAATTCCTTGTCGGGTAAGTTCCGACCTGCACGAATGGCGTAATGATGGCCAGGCTGTCTCCACCCGAGACTCAGTGAAATTGAACTCGCAGTGAAGATGCTGTGTACCCGCGGCAAGACGGAAAGACCCCGTGAACCTTTACTATAGCTTGACACTGAACATTGAGCCTTGATGTGTAGGATAGGTGGGAGGCTTAGAAGCGTGGACGCCAGTCTGCGTGGAGCCAACCTTGAAATACCACCCTTTAATGTTTGATGTTCTAACTTTGACCCGTTATCCGGGTTGAGGACAGTGTCTGGTGGGTAGTTTGACTGGGGCGGTCTCCTCCCAAAGAGTAACGGAGGAGCACGAAGGTTAGCTAATCACGGTCGGACATCGTGAGGTTAGTGCAATGGCATAAGCTAGCTTGACTGCGAGAGTGACGGCTCGAGCAGGTACGAAAGTAGGTCATAGTGATCCGGTGGTTCTGAATGGAAGGGCCATCGCTCAACGGATAAAAGGTACTCCGGGGATAACAGGCTGATACCGCCCAAGAGTTCATATCGACGGCGGTGTTTGGCACCTCGATGTCGGCTCATCACATCCTGGGGCTGAAGTAGGTCCCAAGGGTACGGCTGTTCGCCGTTTAAAGTGGTACGCGAGCTGGGTTTAGAACGTCGTGAGACAGTTCGGTCCCTATCTGCCGTGGGCGTTGGAAGATTGAGAGGGGTTGCTCCTAGTACGAGAGGACCGGAGTGAACGCACCACTGGTGTTCGGGTTGTCATGCCAATGGCATTGCCCGGTAGCTACGTGCGGAAAAGATAACCGCTGAAAGCATCTAAGCGGGAAACTTGCCTCGAGATGAGTCTTCCCTTGGACCTTGAGTCCACTGAAGGAACGTTAAAGACTATGACGTTGATAGGTCGGGTGTGTAAGCGTAGCGATACGTTGAGCTAACCGATACTAATGAACCGTGAGACTTAACCTTACAACACCGAAGGTGTTTTGATGAGAGAGACGAATTTAAATTTCAGCGAATGTTCAGGATTGGAATGGATGGTTGTGCGGGATAGCGATATCGGAGTACAACGGTTCATGAAACGGAATATGCCTGGCGGCGATAGCGCGGTGGTCCCACCTGACCCCATGCCGAACTCAGAAGTGAAACGCCGTAGCGCCGATGGTAGTGTGGGGCTTCCCCATGCGAGAGTAGGGAACTGCCAGGCTTTAAATTAGATGTAAGCAGTGATAGTAGGGCCGTTCTCTACTCGAGAGAGAGTAGGACAAACTCGCGAAGCGGGTTTGAACAACGCAAAGCGTTGGCCCGAAGGGTGAATGATGCAGTCATTCATAAACTGCCAGGCTTTAAATTAGTAACTATCAGAATAAGTTCTGGTAGGGAAAAAGAATCGGTGGAGCGGTAGTTCAGTTGGTTAGAATACCTGCCTGTCACGCAGGGGGTCGCGGGTTCGAGTCCCGTCCGTTCCGCCACTTATTTATGAAAGGCCTGCTTATGCAGGCCTTTTTGTTATGGGCATTTCACCACAATAAATTTATTTAGCATGCTATGATTAGCATCATGACTAATCTTTACGTTTTTATTCTCTGTTTACCATTGAGTTTCTTCCACTTAATCCCTATAACAATCTAAAGCATCCGTTTATTGAGACGTAAATTCGGATTTGTCATTGCAGGGACTGCATTTTTAACCATAGGCTTTAACTGTGCGAAAAAAAAATTTTGCAATAAGGTATTCAGCCGGTTCGCCTGCAGAGCGTATTTTTCCCGGAATTATAGGCGAGCTAAGTCAAACCATCGCGCCATTGCAGGCGTTACCGACTAATGGTGCGCTAAGCGTTATGGTTTGGAATATCTTTAAGCAACAGCGGGCAAATTGGCTGAATGTGCTTAAAAAGTATGGTCTGGAAAGTCAGTTGGTTTTGTTGCAGGAAGCACAGACAACCCCAGAGCTAATTCATTTTGCTACATCTAATTATTTAGCGGCGGATCAAGTTCCAGCCATTGTTATGCCCCAATACTCTTCAGGTGTTATGACGCTGGCTTCAGCTAACCCAATCTATTGCTGCCCACTGCGGGAAAGAGAACCCTTATTGCGGCTGTCCAAATCGGCTTTGGTAACGGTATATCCGCTGGATGATGGAAGGCAGTTGATGGTGGCTAATATTCATGCTGTTAATTTCAGTCTTGGTGTTGATATCTATCAACAGCAGTTGAAACCTATTGGAGAGCAGATCTTACAGCATAAAGGTCCGGTAATATTAGCCGGTGATTTTAATGCCTGGAGCAGACAGCGGCTGCGTTCGCTGTATCGGTTTTCTACATTAACTGGATTACAGGAAGTTCGCTTCTCTCATGACTGGCGGAAGAAGGCATTTGGTCGACCGTTGGATTTTATCTTTTATCGAGGACTACAGGTGGAAGAGGCTTCTGTATTGGTGACGCAGGCCTCGGATCATAATCCACTTTTGGTAAGATTCCACGCCAACCCATAATCGATTGGCGTGGAGAGGTTTATTAGCGCTTATATAATGTCAGCGTATTGCCAGGTTGGAGCCGATTAGTTGTTACTTTGTTATTCCACTTCAGCACATCATTAATATTTACATTATGGCGCTTTGCTATGCTGGCTAACGAGTCACCTTTGCGAATGCGATAGGTAATGCTGCTGTTATTATTTTTAGCGCCGTTACTCTTGGTGTTGCTAGTTTTACTACCCGTCGCATTGCTGACTAGTTGCAATGATTGACCGGTCTTCAGCTTGCTGTTTCTGCCAAGGTTATTCCAGCTTTGAATATCGCTGGATTTGATATTTTGGCGTTTAGCAATAGAAGCCAGAGTGTCTCCTGCTCGTACAGTATATTTAACTTTTGGCACAGACCGACTATTGCTACTTGCGATTTGGGTTTGCTGGGTAGCAATCTGATTAATATATTCGCTGGAAATAGGTAACGTGATGACTTGACCAGCACTAACCTGAGCAGTCAGATTATTTGCCTGACGGATAGAATCAGGGGTAATACCATAGCGTCTGGCCAATACCTCAATGGTTTCACCGTTAACGACTTTATGTTCACCCCAATTAACCAGATTAATATCACCATTGCTTAATGATTCTTCCAGCTGTTTAGCATTAGAAGCAGGTAGCATAATGACATGGGGGCCATCGGGTGAGGTAACATTGTGCTTATAACCCGCATTATATGTTTGCAGTTTGGTTAGTGGCACGCCTGACATTTTAGCCACCTGAGCCAATTCAATTTGCTGACCAACTTCAACGCGGGTTAGGGCGCGGTCTATATTACTGCTTGGCAGCGACAGAGCATAGCGCTTGTTATGCTTAACCATATCGCTCAATGCAAGCAACTTAGGAACATAGAGCTGGGTTTCACGCGGTAAATTCAGTGACCAATAGTCAGTAGGTAATCCTTGAGCTTCATTTTCCTTAATGGCACGCATAACTCTGCCTTCACCACAGTTATATGCGGCGATCGCCTGTAACCAGTCGCCTTCAAACGTGATATTAAGACGTTCCAGCATATCCAGTGCAGCCGTTGTTGATTCAGTAACGTCACGGCGTCCGTCATACCATTTATCTTGCTTCAGGCCATAGTAACGGCCCGTAGTAGGAATAAATTGCCATATGCCTGCAGCACTGGCCGATGAGGTGGCGTGGGGATTAAAAGCGCTCTCCACGATAGGTAGCAGCACCAGTTCCATCGGCAAATGACGTTCTTTAATTTGACTGATGATCAGGTACATATACGGTTCAGCCCGTAATGTTACATTTTGGAGATAGCTTATGTTATTGAGATAATACTCTTTTTGTTCACGGATACGCTCGTTATCCGGAATGCTCATTTCCAGCCCTTCACTGACGACTTGCCACAGCTCTCTTTCTGTTTGACCATCAGGGCCCATTAGCCAGTTGAGATCGCCTGCTGCAGCGAGGCTATTGGCTGAAGGAGGATTCTTATTGCTTGCAGATTGGGAGACATCCTTATTTGATGTCTGGCAACCGACAAGTAATACAGAAACAAATAAGATTGCTTTTGCCTTCATGTATATCAATTATCATCGTTGATTAAAAGTCGACCGATAATACTTTGGCTGGCCAAATAACTCAATCAAAAGCGTTAATAATTGTCTTTCATCTTTCTTAATTGCTTAAAAACTTGCCAAGGTTGTATAGTTGGATCATCTATACCTAACTTTCTTTTTAAATCAACCTGATGACATTTAAGGAATAGGTTGATTGTTCTCTCAAGTTTAAGCTCTGTTGGCACAGAAGGCTGGCCTTTTGACCTTATATCTATCGTATATTTCAAATGTGTTTCTATTTCGATATTTTCTGGCAAAACGTAGTTTGCAAAACGTAAATTTGAAATTGTATATTCGTGAGCACAGCATACTTTTGTTGCATCGGGTAGGGCTGCTAGTTTCTGTATCGATTGATACATCTGTTCTGGTGTACCTTCAAAAATTCGCCCACATCCGGCAGAAAAGAGTGTGTCCCCGCAAAATAGATAAGGGGCACAATAGAATGCTACATGTCCTGCAGTATGGCCGGGGACATCAATTACATTAAAGTGGATGCCGTTGATATCGATATTATCGCCTTCTTTGACGATAAACTGCGCCCCTTTACTCTGAGTTTCCTGTGGGCCATAAACTTTCAGTTTTGGGTAATGTCTAACTAACTCAGAGACACCGCCTGTATGATCGTTGTGATGGTGGGTCAGAAAAATTGCAGTGGGCGTTATTTGTTGTTGTTCCAACTGTTGGATAACCGGTAAGGCTTCACCTGGGTCGACGATAATACCTGCTTGTTCTTTGGTGGTTAGAAGCCAAATGTAATTGTCTTGAAAAGCGGGAATACTGATAAGATGCATGATGGTCCCCTGATGATTAAATTCATATTATAAAAGAGATAATACTTCATGAGAGCTGCCCGGATAGAGAATATTGTAACATCGCCAGCATCTTGGAATGAGTTATCTTATGGTAATAGCTACCGTCGTGCTCTGGAACAGCAGTTGGAGCCTTGGTGGCCAAAATTATTTGGTCTTCACTTGCTGAAACTGGGAAATCTTAGCGTTGAAATTGATACCTGCAAATGTCAAATCACTCACCATGTTAACGCTTCTGAGTCAGGTAGTAATCTTCAGGTATATGCAGATAGCTTGAACCTTCCCTTTTTAGATAAATCATTCGATGCTTGTCTGTTGGCTGGCACTTTAGCCTATTCGGAAGATCCACACCGTATTTTACGTGAAGTTGATAGAGTTCTGATTGATGACGGTTGGTTGATTGTGAGCGGATTTAATCCTTTTAGTCTGGTTGGCGCAGGTAAGATGATTCCGGTGATAAGGAAAAAGCATCCTTATACCAGCAGAATGTTCACCAGAATGCGTATGGTTGATTGGTTCAGCCTGCTTAACTATGAAGTGTTGCATCATGCAAGTTTTCAGAATATGCCCTGGAATGGTCTGTGCGGAGGTTTTTTAAGCTTACATATTCCAGTATTTGGTTGTCAGACCCTGATTGTTGCCCGTAAGCGAACCATTCCGTTAACGTTAAATCCACTGTTGGTTTTTAAAAAGCAGTTTAGTGTGAGATCTGGAGCCGTCGGGGCGACTAAAAATATGCATAATGGTGATTAGCCATTACGCTTATTTATTTTCAGGGGCGTAGCCTTCATCGGTTAAGGTCGGTTGTTCAGCAGCGGTACGAGCAAGTTGATCACAGCGCTCGTTTTCTTCGTGTCCTGCATGGCCTTTAACCCAGTGCCATTCAACGTTGTGGCGAATAATTGCTTGATCGAGACGTTGCCATAAGTCGACGTTTTTGACTGGTTTTTTGTCCGCAGTTTTCCAGCCGCGTTTTTTCCAGTTATGGATCCAACTCATGATCCCTTGTCGTACATATTGACTATCTGTACTGAGAGAAACCTGACAAGAGGCCGTCAAGGATTCCAGAGCAGTAATTGCTGCTAACAATTCCATACGGTTATTGGTGGTAAGGAAATATCCAGCACTGAGGGTTTTTTCATGTTGTTTATAGCGTAAAATAGCACCATAGCCTCCCGGTCCTGGATTTCCCAAGCAAGAGCCATCGGTGAAAATCTCTACCTGCTTAAGCATATCTGGTAGACTCGTCATTAAAGTTTAAAACGGTAAGTCTGACACAAAATGGAATCAATAAGCACTGAAATTACACGACAGATTGTTCTTGATACCGAAACCACCGGTATGAACATGGTTGGTGTTCACTATGAAGGTCACCGAATTATTGAAATAGGCGCGGTTGAAGTGATTAATCGCCGTTTGACCGGTAGACACTTTCATGTGTACATCAAGCCTGACCGTCTGGTAGATCCTGAAGCTTATGGTGTTCACGGTATCAGCGATGAGTTTCTGGCAGATAAGCCAACGTTTGCTGAAGTTGCCGATGATTTCTTTAATTTTATCAATGGCGCAGAGTTGGTTATTCATAACGCATCGTTCGACGTTGGCTTTATGGATCATGAATTTCGCATGCTGCGTAGCGATTACCCCAAAGTAGAGTCATTTTGCACGATTACTGACTCATTAATGATGGCCCGTAAGATGTTCCCGGGCAAACGAAATAGTTTGGACGCGCTCTGTAGTCGGCTGGATATAGATAATAGCCGTAGAACATTACACGGCGCTTTACTGGATGCGGAGATATTAGCCGAAGTTTATCTCACCATGACTGGTGGGCAAACTTCTCTATCATTCTCTATGGAAGGGGAAACTCAATCTCAGAACCGGGGCGCAGAAATTCAGCGCGTAATACGTGCTGAAAGTGCATTAAAAGTTATTTATGCGAATGAGGCTGAAGTTGAAGCGCATGAGGCCCGTTTGGATCTGATTAGTAAGAAGGGTGGTAGCTGTCTTTGGCGTCCTGCGGTAGATGGAGAGACGGTAAATTAATCATTTATAAGCGCCTCGTTGAATTTATGTGCAGTTGAATCTGTTTTTGTAAAAATTCGTTGACTCGCGACACGGGGAACTTTAATATCGTCACGCTTTCCTATGAAAGCAATGTGGAGCGGTAGTTCAGTTGGTTAGAATACCTGCCTGTCACGCAGGGGGTCGCGGGTTCGAGTCCCGTCCGTTCCGCCACTAATTTCAATCCCTTGAGTTAAATACTCAGGGGATTTTTTTTATTTGTGGTTTTTGTTTTTTATTCTGTTTATACCGTGGTTTCTATTCTCTCTCATCTTCCTGTAGATTAATCCGATAGCCTACTATCGTTTCGCTGGTCTCATCATCTTCATAGTCTGTGTACCACATAGCGGATATTGGCGATGATTATGGGCGCTTTTCCATCCGTTCTGTTATTACTGATAATCAGGACGGAAAATCGACAACAACGAGTACGTATGTATAACTTAACGCATTCCTAAATAGGCAGAAAACAGACTATTTGCATGGAAGATAGTGCTTATTGCACTTTTCGCTGCTATTGCTATCCGTTACACTGACCGAAACTGATTCACTACACTTTATCTACAACGAGGTTTTTCATGTATCAGGATTTAATCCGCAGCGAGCTGGATGAAGCGGCTCAGGTATTACAAAAGTTCCTCAGCGACGACGCTAACATTGAATCTGTACAGCGCGCAGCCCTGCTACTCGCTGATTCGTTTAAAGCGGGTGGTAAGGTACTTTCTTGTGGTAACGGCGGTTCCCATTGTGATGCGATGCATTTTGCCGAGGAGTTAACCGGACGCTATCGTGAAAACCGCCCTGGCTATCCCGCTATTGCCATTTCCGATCCCAGCCATATTTCCTGTGTTAGTAATGACTTTGGTTATGATTACGTTTTTTCTCGCTATTTGGAAGCGGTTGGGCGAGAAGGGGATGTGTTGTTTGGTCTATCTACCTCTGGCAATTCAGCCAATATATTGAGGGCCATTGATGCGGCTCGAGAAAAAGGCATGAAAGTTATTGTATTAACCGGAAAAGATGGCGGAAAAATGGATGGCTTGGCAGATGTTGAGATTCGAGTTCCTCATTTTGGCTATGCGGACCGTATCCAAGAAGTACATATTAAAGTTATCCATATTCTAATGCTGTTAGTTGAAAAAGAGATGGCAAAATAGCTCGCTCTGATGAGTGTTTGAGTTTTGATGGGAGGTCGGTATGTGTGAATTACTTGGGATGAGTGCCAACGTGCCGACCGATATCTGTTTCAGCTTTACCGGGTTGATACAGCGCGGTGGTCGTACTGGCCCACATAAAGATGGCTGGGGTATTACCTTCTATGAAGGAAAAGGATGCCGAACTTTTCGCGATCCGCAACCTAGCTATAATTCACCGATTGCTAAATTGGTGCAAGAGTACCCGATTAAGTCATGCGCGGTTATTTCCCATATTCGCCAGGCCAATCGGGGAGCGGTAGCGTTGGAAAATACTCACCCATTTACACGTGAACTTTGGGGGCGTAATTGGACCTTTGCCCACAACGGTCAATTGAACGGTTACCGGAGTCTGAAAACGCCAGACTTTCAGCCGATTGGTGAAACTGACAGTGAGTATGCATTTTGCTGGATTTTACAGCAACTTAAGCAGCGTTATCCACGTCGGCCATCTAACTGGCCTGCGGTATTTCGTTTTATTGCCTCTTGTGCTGACCAATTAAGGAAGAAGGGGGTATTCAACATGCTGCTTTCTGATGGTCATTATGTCATGGCATATTGTTCAACTAACCTGTACTGGCTAACTCGGCGGGCGCCTTTTGGTAAAGCAACATTATTAGATGAAGATGTGGAGATCGACTTTCAGCGTGAAACCACACCAAACGATATTGTTACTCTAATTGCGACCCAACCATTAACGGGAAATGAACAGTGGCAAAAAATCCCTGAAGGAGAATTTGCCCTGTTTCATTTTGGTGAACGTATTATTTAACTGCTCTTAACGAGAGAAAGGATTCGCAGGATTAGTTTTTGGCGGACTGTTGGCCAGTAATCCCTGTGGAGCAAGATTATAACGCCCATTATTGACAATCATATTTGGCGGCTGATGGGTCTTTTCAAAGAAGTCATACCCCGCTTTCAGCTGTTGCCAGAACTCATAATGTACGGAGTGGGTGTAGCTCTTTAATTTGTCATTAGTCATACGGAATGGGAATATGTTGACTTCTACCTGAGGTTGCCCATTAATCAGCGCATACTCAATGAATTGATAAATCTCGGAAATCTGTTGGTCATTCATGGCATAACAGCCAGTAGATACACAATCACCGTGCACCATCAGATGCTTTCCAGTAAATCCGTGCTCCTGATCATATTGATTAGGATAACCCAGATTGAGTGAACGATAGAATTTGCTGTTTGGGTTCAGGCCTTGCATTGTCACCTGATAAAAACCTTCAGGGCTTTTAAAGTCGCCTTGATAATGTTTAGGCCCAAGTCCTCCAGAATAGTTACAGATAGGGTAGGACTGTACTAACTGATAAGCACCCTGATTTTTAACAAACAGCTCCAGAACTTTGTCTTCTTTAATTATGCGAACATAAACTGGTAAACCCAGTAGCCGCTGTTTTTCTGGTTGCATAGTAGATTGTTGTTCAGTCAGCGGCTGAACAGACTGCGCATTTGAATAGAACGACACTGGCGACAGCAGTAATACGCTGAGCATGAATAGAGATTTGCTCATTTTTCTTCCCGTTGTTAAAAACATATATCCGTGGCTAATTAAATTAAACTTGTTGTATTTATAGTCTATTTTATGACGAAGTAGTGTAAGTCAGATAATAAAAAAGAATAATTATTTTTATGGTAAACGATCGTTTTGTGTGGTGCTGAAGGAAGCTGGTTTTTGGAAGAAAGATTAACTTAGTAAATGTTATTTTAACAATATGATATTACTATAATTATATCCAATAACTGAACGGTCAGAAGTACAAGACTATTTTTCTGACCGTTTAGATTTGTGTCATCTCTTTTTTAGCGATAGCTAAATTTACCAATATATTCCTCAGTATTTCTGGGGACATTATTAGCATACATGTGCTGTGTTTGTGGTAATGCGGGTCCAGTCAGCGCATAACGACCATCCACGACAGAAATATTTGGGGGTTGATGGGTATCCTCAAAATAGTCATAGCCCACTTTTAACTGCTGCCAGAAATCCTGATTCTCGGATCCTTGATGACGACGCATATTTTCGTTAGTCATGCGGAACGGGAAAATATTGATATTCACATGCTGTTGACCATTTTTCATTGCAGCTTCGACAAATTGGTAAATTTCAGCAATCTGTTCATCGGTCATCGCATAACAGCCTACTGATACACAGGCACCATGTATCATTAGATAGTTGCCAGTGAAACCATGGGCTCTGTCATACTGGTTAGGGTAACCAATATTAAATGCGCGATAATATTTACTATTAGGATTCAAACTATTGGCGGTTATTTGATAGAATCCTTCCGGACTTTTATAATCACCCTGACGCTTTTTAGGACCTAATCCACCTGAATAACTACATATTAAATAAGTTCTAATGTGTTGATAGCTATTTTTGGTTTTAACAAATAGCTCTAGTTTATGTTCTTCCTTAATAATACGTATATATACTGGAAGGCCCAATAGTCGTTGTTTTTCTGATGGCGCGATAGCTTGCTTAGTTGTCGGTACTGCCTGTGATTCTGCGGTTGAATAAAAGGATACTGATGACAATAACAATACGCTGAGCAGAAATAAGTATTTGCTCATTTGTTTCCCTGTTGTTAATTATATAAACTTACCTGTTAATAAAATATAAATTGATGTTATTTTGATCAATTTATTTTCGGTTAGTGTAATTGGAATCAGTCTGAATAAATAATATTTTTATATAACAATGTGTGAATTTTTGTTTTTATAATATTTATATTAAGGTGGGTGTTTTGAATATTATCTCTAATTCATTGATGCGGTTATTACTTTTTATAACGGTGTTTTATATTTCAGGATGTGAACCTCAACAGTTTGCCATTAATGGTAAAACGATGGGGACTTATTATTCGATAAAATATATAGAGCACTCAGGAGCCCCTAAAGGTGCTGAATTACAAAAGCAAATTGACGTCTTATTAGAAAATGTAAATAACCAGATGTCCACCTATCGACCAGAATCTGAATTAAGTCGATTTAATCAATACCGCAATATTAATCAGGTTTTTCCTGTTTCTGCGGCAACGGTAAAGGTGATCAATGAAGCTAGGCGAATAAATCAACTTACTCAAGGTGCTTTGGATATTAGCGTTGGGCCTTTGGTTAATCTTTGGGGATTTGGGCCAGAAAAGCATAAAGATCAGATCCCCTCAAATGCAGAACTACAGCAGCGCAAAGCCTGGGTAGGCATGAATAAGTTAAAAGTCGAAGGTAATGGTCTGATAAAGGAGATACCTGAGCTTTATCTCGATCTTTCTGCGATTGCTAAAGGATATGGCGTGGATGTGGTGGCAGAGTATCTGGAATCAGTAGGAATTAGCAGCTATCTGGTAGATATTGGCGGTGAGGTGCGAACCAAGGGACAAAACGATCGTCAACAACCTTGGCGTATTGCCATTGAGAAGCCCATTGCAGGCATAGAACAGACGGTGCAGGAAGTGATTACTCCTGGCGATATGTCTGTTGCTACCTCAGGAAATTATCGCAATTATTTTGAAATCGATGGTGTTCGTTATTCCCATACCATTGATCCACGGACCGGCTGGCCTGTTTCCAATGAAATAGTATCAGTGACGGTGTTAAGCCCGTCCTGCATGACGGCTGACGGATTTTCAACGGCTATTGGCGTTTTAGGGCTGGAGAAGGGTATGGCACTGGCAGAACAACTGCAATTACCGGTGATGATAGTTACCCAGTCAGGATCGGGTTTTATTGAGCATTATTCTGAGACATTTAAGCAAAAAATAATAACTCCTTGATTCCCTAAGGCACATTTTTCTTGAGTGATAGGTTTTTATTCTGTATATTTATACAGTATTTTTGGTGAGGGTATGACGTGCGTAAAATCATACATATCGATATGGATTGTTTTTATGCCGCTGTAGAAATGCGGGACGATCCTTCGTTGGTGAATATGCCTATGGCTGTTGGTGGCCGTAGGGAGCAGCGCGGCGTTATCAGCACAGCTAACTATATTGCCCGCCGCTATGGTGTTCATAGTGCTATGCCGGTAGCTCAGGCACTGAAATTATGTCCTCACCTTAAGGTCTTGCCTGGGCGAATGGAGGTATATAAAGATATCTCCAGACAAATTCAGCGTATATTTCAACGTTACACCTCTGTTATTGAGCCACTTTCATTGGATGAAGCCTATCTAGACGTTACCGATTGTCCAATGTTTAATGGTTCTGCCACGTTAATTGCACAAGATATCCGAGCCACTATCTATCAAGAGCTGAAGCTGACGGCATCTGCTGGGGTAGCATCCATCAAGTTTCTGGCGAAAATAGCATCGGATATTAATAAGCCTAACGGTCAGTTTGTTATTGCACCCGATCGAATAGGGGAGTTTTTATCGGATCTTCCCTTGACCAAAATATCTGGCGTTGGTGCGGTAACCGGGAAAAAGCTGGCGGATTTAGGTTTGTATACTTGCAAAGATGTTCAGGCGTTTGATTTAGCCACCTTACTTAATCGATTTGGCAAGTTTGGCAGAATTCTGCATGAACGTTGTAATGGCATCGACCATCGGGAAGTGTGTAGCGATCGGCAGCGTAAATCTATCGGTGTGGAAACAACCTTATCAGAAGATATTCACGATTGGCAAAGCTGCTTGGGTGTCATCGAACGACTGTATCTGGAACTAGAACGCCGCTTGAGCAATGTCAGGCCTGATTTGCGTATTGCCCGGCAGGGAGTAAAGCTGAAGTTTAACGATTTTCAGCTAACGACTCAGGAGCATGTCTGGCAGCGGCTTGATCGAAGTGACCTGTTAACCGTTGCTGAACGGGTCTGGCAGGAACGACGCCAGAATCGGGGTGTCAGGCTGGTTGGCTTACATGTTACGCTGGTGGATCCTCAGATAGAAAAACAGTTGGCGCTATTTTCGTAACTTTCAGATAGGTGATGCAAACCACAGAGAAGATTGATTTCAATTCAGGCAAAAAAATAACGGCGGAAAATCCGCCGTTATTTTTACATCATAGGCATTAATTGCGTTCTGGAACGGATTTCAGTACCTGAGTCAGCAACTGCCAGTAGCGACCAACGCTGGTAATATGGACTTGTTCATCAGGCGAGTGCGCGCCAGTGATGGTTGGTCCAATAGAAACCATATCCATTTCAGGATATGGGCGCTTAAACAGCCCACACTCGAGACCTGCGTGGATCACCATAATATGAGGCGTAGCGTCGAACAGCTTTTTATAGCTCTCGCGTACCAAATTCATCACCGGTGAGTCAGGATCTGGCTGCCAGCCAGGGTAGCCGCCTTTCGCATCAACTTCAGCACCGGCTAATTCGCCCAGCGAGGTCAGCACTTCAACCACATATTCTTTACCACTGTCGATTAACGAACGGATCAGATAGACAATCTGAGCATGATCCTGCTCGGTACTCACTACGCCAACGTTCAGGGAGGTTTCTACTACCCCCTTGACGGAGTCACTCATACGAACCACACCGTTAGGGCTAGCATTCATTAAGCCTATCAGACGTGACTGGCTATCCGGCGTCAGGGCTTGTAAGCCACATTCAGTTGATTCAACCTGTAATGCCATATTCTTTTCAACGGCAGCCAGTTCATAATTCAGCAATGCCAGATAATCGGCCCCGGCTTTCCTTAACGCTTCGGCATTAGCCTGTGGCAGGCTTAATACCACGGTTGCTTCACGTGGAATCGCGTTACGCAGGGTTCCGCCATTGAAAGAGAGCAGGCGAATTTGCAGCGCTTGGGCGTGAGTCGTTAGAAAACGCGCCATCAGTTTGTTCGCATTGCCTAAACCCAAGTGGATATCACCGCCAGAGTGACCACCTTTTAACCCCTTTAATGAAAGTTTAAAGATTTGGTTACCTGAGGGTACTGCTTCACGCGTCAGGGGCAATGTTGTAATACAGTCTACGCCGCCAGCGCAGCCCATATAAATTTCACCTTCGGTTTCAGAGTCGGTGTTAATCAGAATTTCACTTTGTAGCCAGTTTGGTTGTAGGCCGAAAGCGCCATCCATGCCGGTTTCTTCGGTCATGGTTAACAGAACTTCAATCGGACCGTGCGTTAATGTGTCATCGGATAACACTGCCAGAGCGGATGCCATACCAATACCATTATCGGCACCCAGTGTCGTACCACGTGCTTTTAACCATTGGCCGTCTACGTAGGTTTGAATAGGGTCTTTTTCGAAATCGTGCTCGGTATCATTATTCTTTTGTGGAACCATATCCAGATGAGCCTGTAAAACTACAGACTTGCGATTTTCCATGCCTGGCGTGGCTGGTTTACGGATCAGTATATTGCCGACAGCGTCGCGTTCAGCGTGCAGTTTTTTTTCCTTCGCCCAGTTAACAATGTATTGCGCTAAGGCTTCTTCATGTTTAGATGGATGGGGAATTGAGCAAATTTTTGCGAAATGTTGCCATAGATGCTGTGGCGAAAGTTGAGCTAAATCAGACACGATAAGTCTCCTGTAACAATCTTTTGGTCAGCGGCGAGAAATGCCGATGCTGTTATCAATAAGATTCGGGTAGCAATAACATGGTTTTTAAAATTTCTTCTACAACAGAATAACATTGAAAGCGTAGAATTTGGCGTGTATATCGTGTTGTTTGTCTATATTTTACTCTTTTCCTACTGTATACGGGGAATAGGGTAGAATATTAACCGTTGCCAGGCGGGAACAATGGCTGTTTTAGTCTGGGCCGTTGAAAAGAACGTTTATTCACTATAATAGATGTTAAACAACAGACTGACTGGAGAACCTCGTGCCGACTCAATTATTTTCTATTTCACTGGTTAACATCCACGGTGACGTCAATATCATGGGTGATTTTGCTGCGAAAGCCATCCTAGTGGTTAATACGGCAAGCGAATGTGGCTTTACTCCGCAATATGAGGAGTTGGAACAGCTGTGGCAACGTTATAAATCTCAGGGATTGATGATATTGGGATTTCCCTGCAATCAGTTTGGTCAGCAGGAAAAGGGGAGCGATCAGGATATTGAAGCTTTTTGTCAGCTTAATTATGGCGTTAGTTTTCCTCTGTTTGCCAAAATTGAAGTAAATGGCTCTGGAACACACCCTTTATTTCGTTATCTAAAGTCACAGGCTCCGGGTCTGCTGGGACATCAGGCGATTAAATGGAATTTTACCAAATTTCTGATTAGCGATGAGGGTCGCAAAGTAGAACGCTTTGCCCCCATGACAAAACCGCTGGCGTTGGAGGATAAAATAGTCCAAATACTGGCGACTTCCCCAACAGATTAACCTGATTGAACCAATGTGCGTTTGGATCAATTAGTTTATTTTTCTCTAATATAACCGCTGGTTTTTATCGGCGCGTCTCTTTATAATCGGCTGCAACTTTTTTCCCCTGATTAATTAGAAGCCATTATTTACTGGCTGGGATTCGATTTATATGAGCGAAAAATACGTCGTCACTTGGGATATGTTGCAAATTGAAGCCCGTAAGCTTGCCCGTCGCTTACTGCCGAAAGAACAATGGAAAGGTATCATTGCAGTGAGTCGTGGCGGTTTAGTACCTGCTGCGTTACTGGCTCGCGAATTAAGCATTCGTTATGTTGATACCGTTTGCATCTCCAGCTATGACCATGATAATCAGCGTGAAATGAAAATTTTGAAGCGTGCTGAAGGTGATGGTGAAGGCTTTATTGTGATCGACGATTTAGTGGATACCGGTAGTACCGCTAAAGCTATTCGCGATATGTATCCAAAAGCTCACTTTGTGACTATTTTCGCTAAACCCGCAGGTAAGCCGCTGGTGGATGACTATGTGGTTGATATTCCACAGGACACCTGGATTGAGCAGCCGTGGGATATGGGCGTCGCATTTGTGAAGCCGATTGGCGATTGCTGATTGTCATTCTCTGATACAAAGCCCGGTAAATACCGGGCTTTGTTGTTTTTAGGCTATGGCAATCAGGCTGGATTGAGAATGACAATACCGTCGTCGTCAGCATAGAGACAATCCCCTTCTTGGATTATCTGACCGGCAAATTCGGCTGGTTCTCCCGTTGTTCCTTCTGACCTTTGGATTGAACGTAGTGGGTGCCAACCATTGTTAATCAGGTTGGCTGCCAGATCCCCGAACAGCGTACAGCAGACACTTCCTCCGCCGTCAACGACCAAAGCCTATTGTGTCTTAATATTCCACGACGAACTGGACGGTATCACTATAACTACCCGCAGGTTGCGCGGGTTGATTTGGGTTAACAATAGCTGAATAGGTCAGGCTTTGACTCATTCCATTGCCGGAGCCAGACAGTTTGGATAGGCTATTCCAAACCGTTGTATTATCTGGATAATAAATATTGTATTGCAAAAAATTGCTTCCCGACCCTTTCATCTGTCGCCACGGGTCGCTGTAGTTATCCCCGTTACTGAAATAAGTTTTATAGGGTGTTTGAGCGGAGCAGGTCAATGTCACCGTATTGTTAGTTTTTGCTGGAAACTGATCGACAAAAGCGCTGCTGCCAAAGTTAATATCCGTTGTGGTGTTGATTTGACAATCTTTAGTCACAATCAGTTTTATTTGAATCGTGCTGGTGCCTTCGTCAGGAAGAGATAGGCTGATGCAGGCACCTAACAGGTTAGCCAGACACATTTTTGAATACCAGTAGATAGTCACCGTATCCGTATAAGTGCCAGCGGGAATATTTTGCTGTGGGGTAGTTTTGGTATAAATGGTGGTAGAACCCCCTAATCCAACGACCAGTAGATTAAGTATATTAAGACCTCCAGCCCCATAGTTTACGCTTTGGTCCTTAATAAAAGGATAACTGGTTGTGTTATCGGCATACAGCGTATAAGGAATTTTAGCGCCAGGAATTTGGGTGTTAACCAGATTCATATTATTGGTGGTGGTTTTCAATGTTCCGGTTAATACGCTACCGGATAATAAGTCGATGCTCAGCCCTGAACAGGAAACGCCTCCTGGGCCCGAGGTACTTAGCCCGTTGGCGCTATTCACGTTGAATGAGCTGGTAGTGCCAAGATCTTCTGCGGTAGGGCTGGCGGTAATCCTACAGGTAGCGGCCTGCACGGGAGACACCATCAGTAAAACAAACAGGCATATGCACAAAATAATATGATGAGTTAACGCTGACGAGCCTCGTTGGCTGCGGATGTTCTTCATGGTTTTCCTTCTTCTGAACACACCAGTGTATTTAGCGTAATGACCCCTTTGGGCTCTGGTATTGGTAACGTAAAGTGAACGTAACATTGAGCACGGTTGTCTGCTCGTTGAACCACTAAATTGTTTTCCGCGGCAATATTTTCTAGATAGGAATCACCATCCCAACCGACATAACTCACATTATCCTGACCGTTTAAATAGATAATACTCCCCCTTGGAAGTGGAGTACCGCTGGTATCCACCAGCGTCAGGGTGGCTGGTAGGATTTTGCTGACTGGAAATTCAATAATGGTTCCGCTGCTTTGTTTAACCGAACGGTATTGTTCAACCATTGGGACTTTTACATCCGCAGGAAGGCCAATTGGGTCAATTTCATATTTACCGTGGGTGTATGAAGTCACCGTTGGGATGAGTAAGTATCCGTTGCTATCAGTTTTTCCCAGCGGTTGGTTTTCATAACGTACCGGAATATCTGGATAGCCCGTGGTTGAAATTAATGCAAAGGAGTCACTAATGGTTCTGGATGCGTAGACGTTTTGTTTTATGGCAACCAATGAACCGCTGACTTCTCCCCAATAGGTTTGTTGGTCACTGCCATAAATGCCACCTTGAAGGCGCATTTTTCGTGCAGAAAGGTCTAGACTGGCCTGTTTGTAATCCGTCTGACCGGAAGGATTTTTAGCATAGGAGATATTCCAACCTAGTCCACCATCGGTGGGGGCTGCCCGATTATAGTTAGCCTGATGTGTCCAGTTATTGTTTTCATCACGGCTGGAACTGAGTGAGGCTCCGCCCCAATCCCCTAATGGGATACTTAGAATCACCTGTGCGCTATAACCGGAGGTGCCAATTTCACGGTTAACCGAAGCATACAGACTGCTGTTATTAAACAGGGGAGTACTGTAAGAAAAGTTGATTAACCGAAAGCGATGATTATCCGACTGGTGGATATCAAAATAACCAACGCCGATGGAACCATATCGGTCAAAGGCGGTATTAGCTGTAATTTGGTCAACCTGTTTGTCTAACCGGTAGGTACTTTTATAGCTGGAAAGATCGCCATAATCATCACTACGGATGATTCTCTGAGTATTGATACCAAAATAACGTTGAGTGTAGGAGTAACCAATCGAGCTTTGATGACCACGGAGAGAATGATTTTCAGACAGTGTAATATCTGGCGATAACGAGGGGGGATTTACCACCTCAAATGCGTCTTTTTGTGCATGACTCTGACTGTATGAACTACTTAACACGCCAAAGGCGCCAAGCTTAATATTGGTTCCAACGCCTTCCACATTCAGCCCGCTGGCGCCTTCAGTTCGGCCCTCCAGCGTCATCCAGTCAGTTAAGCCATAGCGTAGGGTGCCGCTGGCCGCATTATTATCATAATCAAAATTTGCTATACCGTAGTTATTACGGATCTTTCCTGCCGACAGGCTAAAATCGCTTAGGCCTTGCTGTAATAACTCACTGGAGACGTAAAACGATACCGACGTATTGACCTGACGACCTAAAGGATCGGTAATCACCACATTGGCATTACCTGCGCCATTAATATAGGGCACAGTTTCAATGGTAAATGGCCCTGGATTAACATTTGAGCTGGAGTATTTATAGCTGTCTATGTAGACATCGACAGCGCTGGGAACTGCGGCCTGTCCGGCGAATTGCGGTAAGGGATAAGTAATTAAATCCGGACGGGTCGAGAAATTACGACCAATCTGTAATCCTCCCAGTCGAATAGAGGTACTCCAAGGAAGAGCATCAGTAATAATGTCACCAACACTGTATTTAAGCATGCGCTTTTCATCGTTGTAGTACCATTTGGTATCGTAACGAAGGTAGCGATTATCAGTACTATTGTTAGTGTCAGAACTCAGGTTCTGGTTGTATATGCCATTATTAGAGAGAACACCGATGGCACCTAATAAACGCTGTTCTGTATAAGCGGAGGCCGCATTGTTTTCCCGATCTCCTGAGTTATGGCTGGCATAGATATCATAGTTAAACAGTAATCCAAGGGTACTTTCTGCCTGCTCAAAGGATTGAGTTTGATAATCTTTTATTTTTTGTTCCGGCAGCCAATCAGACGGTACCGTGATTAACAATTGCTGAGTATTGCTTTCATAGCTGGCTTGCACATCTTTAAGCGTATCGACTTCAACTTCTGGAGAATCGGTAATTTTTTGTGGTAAATCGAGGCGATTAAATGCTTCAGAAGTGATGTAGTAATGGCCCGAGCGATAAGTGACGGGGGTGACATCTTGTGTCTGACGACCATTAATGACAATTTCCAACATGAGTGACATTTCGGGCAGGTCATCACTATCAGAAACCGGATGCGGTGGAGCATCAGCGCTTTCTGATGGCGATGAACCTGCCTCTACTGGATTCGGTTGTACTGCCATTAACAGCAGTGAAACCAGTAGAATATTCAAAGGCAATAAGACCTTATTTAATAGCGTGTCGCGCAGAAACATGCTGGAATCAGGTTCTTTTGCTGTGTTGATCATCATCTCAACAGGCACTAGCGTTTGAGTAGTTGAACGGGGTCTGGGTCGTTATTGATCAGCGCCTGTAACTTGTCATAGCTTGAAGCTCGGTTATTTTTAGAGATAGGAAAACGCATGACGGAACCCGGTAGCACATATCCCACCAGACCATCTACCAGCGGTGTAGTTTTGTTCCCTGATAGACTATTCAGCTTTGATAGGCGCGCATGAACTTTACCGTCATTTCTGACGCTGAGATAAGATTGCCCATCTAGATTGCTTATTTGGTAGCTAAGTTCGGGTGCGGTTGCTGTTTTAATGTCTCTGTTTTTATTGTAATCAGGGTTGGTCCATATCCCCTGACCGCTGACAAACAGAGGAATAGAGTAACGCATTTGGAATTTCACACCGATACTGACACTCTGACCATCTTCTGATTCGTTGTCTTTCTTAGCTCTTGGTGTTTCATCGACCAAAATACGGTAGGCTTTTTCTTGGTTAGCCGGCATTTTGATATTTTTTACCAGACGAACCAACTGGCGCTTTCCCGGTTCGATGAGAACGAAAGGTGGGCTAACGGAAATATCCGATTGTCGCTGATATTGATTTTCGCCGGAACGTTGTTGCCATTCCAACACACGAATTTGCATATAGGCCGGTTTACTATCCTGATTCTCCAGCCAGATAGCCGTAGCATTCTGTTCATCTTCAATCACCGGATCGATAGGCCAAATCAGAATGGAACCGGCATAGGCTAGTGGTTGAAAATAGAAACAGAAAAACAGCAGGGCAGAGGTAATGAGTAAAATCGGTTGTTTTATAAGAGTCATAGGTCTTTCATCCGTAAATATAATAGTTTAATAACTAACGGTAATTAATACGGTATCGCTGTATTGCCCCACGGCGGGCAGTGAAGTAGACGAAAATAGGCGAGCATATATATCGATCTTTTGTACGCTACCATCACTCATGACAGTCAGGTTTTGTCCGCCATTGCTGCCATTTCCCCAGATGGTGGAGTGATTACTGTCCTGATAGAGCTGATATTTCAGGGTATTGGTGCCGGTGGCGAGTTTCATTAACCGGCCAGTACCAATGGTTCCCCCACTGTTTAATCCACCGTCGATACCTAAAGTGACATTAGTTTTTGGAGTGCATCTCACCATGATTGACCCGGCGTTTTGCGTCGATGTCACATCAATATTGTTGAAAAGTGAAGAGATATTGTTACCAAAATTGATGCTGCCAAAGCTGGTGGCATCACTGCCGGCGGAACCAAGAATACAGCCAGCAGTAATGGTGGCATTGACGGCGATATCTTTGGTTCGAGAGTCTGCATAAACGGTAGAGATCATAGTTAAGCAGGTTAGAATCAACCCCAGAGTGGGCGTGGCGATTATAAAAGCAGGGCGAGTGATTCTCATTCGTTTACCAACTTACTGTAACTTGCACCGTATCGATGTAGCTATCGGCCACGGGAGTGGATTGTGCTGGAATATATCCATAGACATTGACCCATTCCTGTAAGCCATTGGCGGTTTTGGTAATGCCTTGAGTATCGTCCCAGATCGCGGTGTAGTTAGCATCGCTATAGAGGTTATAGTTAACCCGTTGACCAGATTGACTACCCGTCATATAGCGTTGTGCTACGTTGCTGCTTTTTCCTGCTCCCAACACGATCTGATAATTTACTCCGGGTGCACACTGCACCAGAATGGCCCCGGCATTACTTTGTCCGATCAGTTTAATCTCTCGACTTAATGTACTGTGGGTACCAAAATTCATCACTCCAAAGGTTGTGGTTCCCCCGGAGGTAGACCCCGCATTGCAAGCGGGAATGACGTTGGCAGTGATGGAAACCGTTGCAGATTTTACCGTTACTGCCAACACCGATGACGGGGTAATAATATTGATTACCAATAAGATGCATTGACAGGCTTTAAACCAAAGATGCATAGCTACCCCTGATACTCGTTGCGAACATTGGCGAAAGTTAGAGATGCTTAAGCGGAATTACCAATCCACAGTGACTAGAACGGTATCTGTATAAGTACCGGCTGATGGTGTGGTTTGTGGTGGCACCAGACCATAAACTGTCAGGTCATCAGGTGCACCGGTTGAGGTTCTGCTTAACAGCGCGGTATCTTCCCAAAGGACGGCACGCAGGGAGTCCTGATAGAGGTTGTAATTTACAAATTCGCTTCCCTGTGCCAAACGACGCTGTGTACCCTGTGGATGCTCACCACTGTCCAGCGTTACGGTGTAAGGCAGGGTATTGGTACATTGAACTTTGATGGTACTACTGCTGACACTGGCTGATTGTGCTGTAATATCATTGGCTAATGTAGAGTGACTACCAAAGTCCAGCGACCCCAAGCTCGCTGGTGAGCCCTGAACACTATTACCATTGATCGCACAACCATTAGTGATGGTTAATTGCACGCCTAATGTACCGCTTACCTGACCATTGCCCGCTGCAAAGACACTGGCCGAACCTATTAGTGATGTGATGCAGGTTAATGCAAGAAAAACTTTCTTCATGTCTTTGCTCCCAAGATGATTAAAACATAATTAAGTGACGATATATTCTCCACCTCAGTAAAAATAGAGGCGTCATGATTTGCGTGGTAAATCTGATTGGTTATTTCTGTTCAGATAGTTATGAATATAGTAATGATTTTAAAATGTTCAATAAACATAGCGGTGTTTTTTGGTTTATCACTGTGTATTGATGGTTTTGTTTTTTATTCTTTCTGTTTTTGTTTATTTATTATTGTTTTTCAGGTGGTTGATGGTTTTTTTAATTTGTTTTTTTAATTGGCTTTATTGTTGATTAATGTGATGTGATTAATTTATTTTAAGATCATTGTCTAATTTTTAAATATTGAGATGATAGTGTTTTTTATTAATGATGACTAATGTAAGTGGTAATTGAAATATAACTTATATATAAAAATTCGGATTGCGTGATTATTAATTAACAAAATAACTGCTGATTATTGTATTAGCTATATTCAACGTGAAAAGTAAGGCTGTGTCATTATCCAGTTGTTGTCTTCATCTGCTACCATTTATTCGGTACACTGATGGAATAATGTCATTCAGGCTGGGTGATAAGCATAAGCCTGTACAGGAGATCGTTGCACCATCATGCCAAAAGCTAATCTTTCAGAAGTGCTGTTTAAACCTTCTTTTAAACATCCGGAAACCTCAACGTTGGTTAAACGCATAGCGCAAACGAATGCCAGTATTCAATCCTCGCTAGAAGGCGAAACGCAATCCAACTGGTATCGTATGATTAATACAACCATATGGTCTTGGCGTGGCGTTGATCCTATCGAAGCTGAAGAGGTTCTGGCGCGTATTGCTGTTTCACCTAACGAACGAACGGATGAAACGTTGTTAGATACAGTAGTCGGTTATCGAGGTGGTAACTGGATTTACGAGTGGGCAAAAGAGGGGATGGTCTGGCAGAAAAAAGCATCAGATTTAGCGTGTGAAGACCCCATAACGGCGGGGAATTATTGGCTGAAAGCCTCTCACTTTTACAGTATTGCCAGCTATCCCCATCTGCGGGGCGATCGGTTAGCAGAACAGGCAGAGTTATTGGCCGACAGAGCCTATAAAGAAGCCGCAAACTATTTGCCTTTTGAGTTGAAATCTATCGATTTCAAAGTCGATGGTGGCAACCTGACGGGTTTTTTACATATTCCATCTGAGGGAAAAGGGCCGCATCCGACGGTTTTATTATGCGGAGGGTTGGATAATCTGATGAGCGATTATTATCCTCTGTTTGTTAATTATTTAGCGCCAAAAGGCATTGCGATGCTGTGTGTTGATTTACCTTCTCTTGGTTTTTCATCGCACTGGACTTTAACCGAAGATACCAGCCTGCTTCATCGTCAGGTACTGAATCAGTTAGATCAGGTCCCCTGGGTTGATCATCAACGTGTCGTTGCTTTGGGGACTCGTTTTGGCGCTAATGTGGCGGTTCGGCTGGGATATTTGGAGTCACGCCGCCTGCGAGGTGTTGCTTGCCTAGGGCCCATTGTTCACGATTTGTTCGTGAATAAAGAAACTCAACGTCGGACGCCGATTGTCTATCAGGATATGATCGCCAGCCGTCTGAAGATGGACTCAACCACCGACAATTTATTACATACCGAATTAAGTCGCTACTCTCTGAAAACGCAAGGGCTGTTGGGACGACGCTGCTCAATTCCTATGTGTTCAGTCAGTTTTGAGAAGGATGTTTTCAGCCCATTGTCAGAATCAAAACTGATCGTTTCTTCTACCGGTGATGGAAAACTTATCACTGTTGCTTCTACGCCATTACTCGATAATTTAAATAGTGGGTTGGAACAATTAAGCGAGTGGATTAATGAAAAATTATGCTAATATCCCCAACGGCTGTTAATTAATTGTTAAATTATAAATTACTGGGGCGACATCATGCTATTAGCAAATGGTCATTCAAGAAACAAGTTGATTAAAGAATTTACCAGTCTGGGACCGTATATCAGGGAGTCTCAATGTAAAGGGAATCACTATTTTTTTGATTGTCTGGCTGTCTGCGTTAGCAGCAAGCCAGCCCCGGACAAGAGAGAGTTCTGGGGGTGGTGGATGGATATTGAAGCGGATGAACAGGGCTTCACCTATAGCTACCAAATTGGGCTGTTTGATAAACTCGGTGATTGGCAAGTAAAAACCATCAAGAATGCGGATATTCAGCAGGAAGTTGAGCAAAATTTGCAATCCTTTCAGCAAAAACTTCAGGACTACCTGACTTCACTTAAACTCAGTTTCCGACCAGCCCATACGGAAGCAGCAAAAAGCCCGGATAAACTTTCAGTCTGATCAATTTTTTTGTCCAAATCTCGCCTATTTCGCGTTATGCCTGTTGGCATAACGCGTCACACCTGATAAAAAGGTTTCCTTGCATCCTTTCTTGATATTCAACGGCAGAACATTATGAATAGCAGCCAAACGCTGGTGGTTAAACTGGGAACCAGCGTACTTACTGGTGGGTCACTGCGTCTAAACCGCGCCCATATTGTTGAGTTAGTACGTCAGTGCGCGCAGCAACATGCGCTTGGTCATCGTATTGTTATCGTGACATCTGGCGCGATTGCTGCCGGACGTGAGCATCTTGGCTACCCCGAGTTACCGGCAACCATAGCGTCTAAGCAATTACTGGCGGCGGTAGGGCAAAGTCGACTGATTCAGCTTTGGGAACAACTATTCTCAATTTATGGCATCAATATTGGTCAAATGCTGCTTACCCGCGCCGATCTAGAAGATCGTGAACGTTTTTTGAATGCGCGCGATATGATGCAAGCACTGCTGGATAACCAAATCGTTCCGGTCATTAATGAAAACGATGCCGTAGCAACGGCGGAAATCAAAGTTGGTGACAATGATAACCTTTCTGCGCTGGCCGCAATCCTTGGCGGAGCCGATAAGCTATTGCTGTTAACCGACCAGCCAGGCTTATTTACTGCCGATCCGCGCCATAATCCGGATGCAGAATTAATTCGCGAAGTTCACAGTATTGATAATGCGTTACGGGCCATTGCCGGTGACAGTATCTCTGGGCTCGGAACCGGAGGCATGGCGACTAAACTTCAGGCTGCCGATGTGGCTGGCAGAGCGGGGATTGAAGTGGTGATAGCCGCAGGCATTAAGCCGGGCGTGATTGGGGATGTGATTAATGATATCTCTGTTGGTACGCGCTTTCACGCTCAGACATCACCCCTTGAAAACCGCAAGCGCTGGATTTTCGGCGCACCGCCTGCGGGTGAAATTACCATTGATGATGGTGCTGTTCAGGCCATGCTTGAACGGGGAAGTTCTCTGCTACCTAAAGGTATTAAACAGGTAAAAGGCGATTTTTCTCGCGGCGAGGTTATTCGTATTCGCGACTTGTCCGGACGCGATTTGGCCCACGGCGTGGCGCGTTATAACAGCGATGCATTACGTATGATTGCAGGGCACCATTCTCAGAAAATTGATGAAATATTAGGTTATGAGTATGGTTCGGTCGCTGTTCACCGCGACGACATGATCATCAACTAGGAGTATTAGCAATGTTAGAGCAAATGGGAATAGCCGCAAAAAAGGCATCTTATCAATTGGCGGTGCTGAGTTCGGCAAAGAAAAACCAGGCACTGGCAGTGATGGCCGATACGTTGGAAGCCAACAGCGATACGATTCTGGCAGCGAATGAAAAAGATATCGCTAATGCACAACAGGCGGGTCTGAGCGAAGCGATGATCGACCGTTTGATGCTGACGCCGTCTCGGCTGGCATCTATAGCCAACGATGTGCGTCATGTTTACCGTTTAACCGATCCCGTTGGTCATATTATTGATGGTTCTTTAATGGATAGCGGCCTGCAATTGCAGCGCCGTCGAGTTCCTCTTGGTGTTGTTGGGGTGATTTATGAATCTCGCCCTAATGTTACGATTGATGTGGCCTCATTATGTCTGAAAACCGGTAATGCGGTGATTCTGCGCGGTGGAAAAGAGACGGTAAATACCAATCAGGCGATGGTTGAAGTGATTCAATTGGCGCTCAATAAATGCGGTCTGCCAGCGGCGGCGGTGCAATCTATTGATAACCCCGATCGTGCATTGATCAATGCGTTGCTTAAACTCGATCGCTATGTTGATATGATTATTCCTCGTGGTGGCGCTGCTCTGCATAAGCTATGTAAAGAAAATTCTACGATCCCTGTGATTATTGGTGGCATTGGTGTTTGCCATACCTTTGTTGATGAATATGCAGATTTTGATAAAGCGCTGATGATTATTGAGAATGCAAAAACTCAGCGTCCAAGTACCTGTAATACGCTGGAAACGTTATTGGTACATCGTGCCATTGCCTCGACATTTCTGCCTAAGCTGGGGGAGAAGATGCACTCTTGTGGCGTAACGCTCCATGCCTCACCGGAAGCTATGATGTATCTCAGCGGCGGGGAAGTGAAAGTTGTACCGGTAAATGATGACGAGTATGACAACGAATGGTTATCGCTGGATCTGAATGTTACTGTCGTTGAAGGGTTAGATGAAGCGATTGACCATATTCGTATACATGGTAGTGCTCACTCGGATGCAATTGTAACCCGCTCTCTGAACAATGCCGATCGTTTCGTTAATGAAGTGGATTCTGCGGCGGTATACGTTAATGCCAGTACGCGATTCACCGATGGTGGACAGTTTGGCTTAGGTGCCGAAGTCGCGGTAAGCACACAGAAGCTCCACGCTCGTGGCCCGATGGGGCTGGAAGCATTAACCACGTATAAGTGGATTGGCTTTGGTGATGGCTTAATCCGTCGTTAAGTCGATTTAAAATAGAAGACCCGCCGAGTGCGGGTCTTCTATTTGCAGCAACGTCAGCTTAAAAGTTGGTATAACCTTTGTCGCGCATGCATTCACCAATCAGATCAATCTGCTGTTGTTCTTTCACCAGAATTTTATTCACGGTTTCATCGGAACCAGTTTCATTGAGTGGGTCAGGATGATAGCTGTTGTTGGCAGACGATCTGCTCTCTTTCTCACACTGGACTCTGTCAGCGTCAGCGGTTTGCGCTGATGCATCTGCTTTTGACCAGTTGCCTACTGTTGGTGCGCTGTTACAGCCAGTCAGCACAAACAGAGATAGCAATGAGACAATGAATACCTTACCCATAATCACTCCATTAAATAAGTTGATAATCCACACCTGAATAAATATAGACTAATTTTGATAACGGGATAATTTATAAGTGAAATTATACAGATAAACAATATTTATTATGTAGATAATGCACCGTAGCACATTATCTGCGCGCTTTAAATGCCATTCGTATGGTCAGCCCAGCGAAAACCGTTCCCATCAGCCAACATTGGACCCGTATCCATGAGGGCCTTTCCGCTAAGAAACGAGCAATAGAACCAGCCATTATTGCAATAAGTGCATTGATGGTGACGCGGGTCGCATTGACTGATTGGTTACTCCGGTTTTTTTATTGCTTTATCTTTGCATATTGAAATAGTTGAATCTATCAACTAAATTAAGTTGATGTTAATGACTATATCTGAGAGCGACATGGAACCAACATCTTTACGCGATGTATCGAGAATTTTAGTGAGGGAACTGGGGGTAATGGACAAATGGGTGAGTGGAACCCAACTTTCTCCCTTACAGGCCCACAGCTTGATTGAACTTGACGAACAACCATTATCCGGTTTGGAATTATCGACCTTACTTAAGGTAGATAAATCCAGCGTGAGCCGCATTCTGCAAGGATTAAAACAGCAAGGATTAGTAGAAATATACCCAAATCCGATTGATGGACGCAGCACCTTGAATCAGTTAACTGACGCTGGGCGAAAACAACTGGCAGATCTGAATAATCAAGCCAATGCTTACAATACAAAAATTCTCCAGCAGTTAGGTTCTGATGAGTACCAGACGTTGATGGTTTCAATGAAGAAATATGTTTCAGCCATACAAAGCGTGACCAAACAGTCTTCCCGAACCATTACTATCCGCCCTATTGAGGCTCGAGATAATATCGTGATGGGTGACATTATTCTGGCCGTATTCGGCGAATACGGACTGTTAGGACAAGAGGGGTTTAGCTTCTCCGATCCAATACTCCATCAATTGTCGGAAGTTTACAGCCAGAAGGGCTGTGCTTATTGGGTCGTTGAACTGGATGGCATTGTATCGGGCGGTGTTGGTATCGCACCGATGGAAACGGGATATTGCGAACTACAAAAACTCTACTTCTTGCCTTCTGTTAGAGGCATGGGGCTAGCTCGTCGCATGGTGATTACCGCGCTGGAGTTTGCCCGTCAACAGGGCTATGACCATTGCTATCTGGAAAGTACAGCAACATTAAAAGAGTCATTGAAGTTGTATGAATCGGTGGGGTTTGAGTATGTGCAGGAAAGAGTTGGAGCGAGTGGGCATCATGCGTGTGAGGTGTTGATGGTAAAGAAATTGCGTTAAAGCAGGTCATTGAGTATTGAGAATGTTTGGTTCGTAAATAACGCGATGTCCTATTCGGCTACTGTACGGTGGTCGGGTAAGGGATGCTATGACAGGCACATGGAACCTCAGGCTTTCCAGCCAGAAACTAAAATTAACACGCCGGCCAAAACAACCGTTGCGCCTAGCCAGTCATACATAGAGAGTTTGATACCATCCACCAGTCTTAACCAAACCAGTGCGGTAGCAATATAGATACCGCCGTAGGCGGCATACACCCGGCCGCTGGCGGCGGGATGGAGGCTTAATAGCCAGACAAATAGCGCGAGGCTACTGGCTGCGGGTAATAATATCCAGATAGAGGCTGATTTTCTTAGCCATAAATAGGGAAGAAAGCAGCCAATAATTTCTGCCAGCGCCGTAGCAATAAATAACAGTAGGGTCTTAACCATAAACGTCGTTCATGCTCCGAACATAGGTAACGAGTTTGCCGATACTACCATGAGGCAATGTCGACGTCATAAAGAGAGAGGGATTACGCATTAGCATGGCAACGCTTCTCAAAAGCTAATAGCTTTTCTTTAATGGGGATTCCACCTTCATAGCCAGTTAGCGATCCGTCGGCTCCAATGACCCGATGACAAGGAATAATCAGGCTAATCGGATTATTGCCATTAGCGCCCCCGACGGCCCGCGACGCTTTGGGATTACCAACACGAGTAGCTAATGTTTGATAGCTTATGGTTTCTCCAAACGGAATTTTACGCAGTTCATTCCAAACTTTTATCTGAAATGGCGTGCCGTACAGGCTAATTGGCAAATCAAAATCAACTCTTATCCCCCGCTGATATTCATAAATCTGCTGGGCAACAAACTCGACTTTAGTATCGTCACGTATCACCTCAAGCCGTTTAGCATATTCCAGATCTTGTTGGATATGAAATGACAGACGGATAAGTTTATCCGACTCATCCAGCCAAGCAGACAGTGAACCAAACTGGCTGTCAAAGATGCCAATAGCCGTGGCATTGATCAAACTCTTGCTCATTGGTCTCATGATTTATTCCTCAGACTTTCCCATAAACAGGTGGTTGCTTGTGTACGGAATGGACTAAATGGTTTCATTAGTTGTTCAGTTTCAGCGGTGCTGGGGCGGCTATCCAACTGATAGAATTGTTGGAGGGCAGCATAAAGTCCGCTATCACCAACGGGTACGCAGTCGGCAAATCCCATACCTCGCATCAGCGTGTAGCGAGCGGTCCAGGGGCCGATTCCTTTTAGCTCACAGAGTTTTCTTTCAGCCACAACGGCGGATCCCTGTTCTAATTGATCTAAATCCAGCGCTCCAGTGACCACGGCTTTAGCCACGCCGATAAGATATTGAGCTTTTGAGCGAGAAAATCGAATATCGGTGAGTTGGTGAGGCTCCAGTTCTGAAATCTCTTTGGCAGAGGGGTGAATACGAAATCCATCTTGTCCGATTACCGGGCCAGCCAATTTAATCAGAGCCTGCCGTAGCGTAGCGGCAAAGGTCAGATTGATTTGTTGACCAATAATTGCCCATACCAGTGATTCAAAGGGGTTCGCGGTCATGGGGACATAGATGGCAGAGGTGGATTCAATTAATCTGGCCATGTGTTTGTTTTGTCTGGCGTTGCTGCGAAAACCGAGTACATCGGTATTTAAACCCAGCAACCGCATCACCTGCCGATGAATTTCCACTCCGACAGGTTGTTCACTATTGGCTATAAACTCTTCGGGCAGTGTCCAGCGACAGTTTGCGGTGTGTCCATCAATCTGTAGATGGATGACTACCGGATAACCATTAACCCACAGCGCTTTGGTAAAGCCGGTCTTATCAAGATGTTCAGATAGGCTATCCTTATCACGCAGATGGTAGCGCCAAGCGTAATCAGGGGTGAAATCATCAGGCAGTTTTAGCGCAAACTCACTACTGCTATTCAACAAACGCCAAGCATGAGGTGTCATTGCCATATGTGCAGAAAACTGCCGGTGAAAACTGGCCTCACTTTCAAAACCAACGGCTAGACCAACATCCAGAATACGCTGTGATGAATGAGTCAGGGCAGAGCAAGCGGCTTTGATACGCTCACGATTGAGTAAATCTGCCGGTGAAAGATGGGCATGCAGACGAATTAACTCATTCAGTTTTGTTGTGCTGATACCGCCGCTTTTTGCCAGTGAGCTGACACGACTGAATGATGATGGGCAAGAACGAATACGGGCCAGCATCTCGATAAATAGATTTTCATCGACGCTTTCACCTCGGTAAAACAGGTCTGGACGACAGCGTTTACAGATTCTAAAACCTTCGGCGATGGCTTCCTGTTCCGTTGCTAAAAAGCGAATGTTCTTTAGCAAAGGCTTGCGGGCCGGGCAAGAGGGCAAACAGTAGATTCCCGTTGATTTTACACAGGTAAGAAATTTACCGTCATATTTCTGCGCATGATTCAGAATCGCCTGATACATAAAATCATTGCTCCAACGTAATAGCTTGGATTTCATTGCAGAACCTTGTGTTGTGGCTGTCATCGTTTACCTTCAATACTGTCGCTGGAATAAACTATCTTATCTGTTTTTAGCGCGATTACAGAATCCACAGAGGAAGTAAAAAACGGTGGATGTCATAAGTGATTATTGTGACCAAACTAAAACCGTCAGACCTCTCAATTACACCGTTAGATGTTTTCTATGCTGAAATTTTAACGGATACTGCAGCTCGTCGAATAACGATCAGTAACGGTTTTTATTTAAGATTAAAAAATGAGCTGGTCATAAATTAATTATTAGATGTTTATGCTGAGTTTATTGTCAATCAGGCTGCTATTTAACCTTTGTCTAGATAATTATTCTGTGAACATCAATAACACTTGTTTTCTATGGCTATTATTGTGTTTACTTAGCGCCGTTATTGATGGAGTCACCATAAAATCATCTTTTTTTAGTATGCAAATCATCCAATTTAATGTTGTTAAACTGTGGCATTGCAACCTATTTGCGATATAGCAAAATCAATATTATTGATGGATTCTTTGACAGATATGTAATGGTTTAATATGAAACAACTGAGTTCTAAAGATATTATCGCCTTAGGCTTTATGACATTCGCCCTGTTTGTTGGTGCGGGAAATATTATTTTCCCTCCGATGGTAGGGTTACAGTCTGGTGAAAACGTTTGGATTGCGTCATTAGGTTTTCTATTAACTGCCGTGGGTTTACCGGTGGTTACCGTGATTGCTCTGGCCAGAGTGGGCGGAGGTATCGAAGCGCTCAGTTCTCCAATTGGTCATAAGGCTGGGTTACTGCTGGCGACGATTTGTTATTTAGCCGTTGGCCCTCTGTTTGCCACGCCGCGTACCACAACGGTATCGTTTGAGTTGGGTATTGCTCCATTGTTATCCGATAAAGACAGTAGCTTACCGTTATTTATTTATAGCCTAGTCTATTTTTCTTTGGTGATTCTGGTTTCTCTTTACCCAGGTAAATTACTGGACACCGTTGGTCGTTTTCTGGCTCCGCTGAAAATTATTTCACTGGCTGTTTTAGGCCTTGCTGCATTACTGTGGCCTGCCGGGGAACATTTGCCAGCGATACAGATTTATCAGAATATCCCATTCTCTAAAGGGTTTGTTGAAGGGTATCTGACGATGGATACCTTAGGCGCACTGGTATTTGGCATTATTATTGTCAATGCAGCGCGTTCTCGTGGTGTTTCCAGCCCTACGTTATTAACACGCTATACGGTTATTGCCGGTTTGATTGCCGGTATTGGTTTGACACTGGTCTATTTGAGTCTGTTTAATTTGGGTTCTGGCAGTGGCTCTCTGGTACCTAATGCAACCAATGGTGCAGTGATCCTTCATGCCTATATTCAGCATACCTTTGGTGGCTTTGGCAGTATCTTCCTTGCGGCAATGATTTTTATTGCCTGTATGGTAACGGCGATTGGTTTAACTTGCGCCTGTGCGGAGTTTTTCTCTAAATTACTGCCGTTATCCTACCGAGCATTGGTCTTCATTCTGGCTATTTTTGCTATGGTGGTCTCTAATTTAGGACTAAGCCATCTGATTCAGTTCTCGGTCCCGGTATTAACGGCAATTTATCCTCCTTGTATCGCTTTGGTTGTATTAAGCTTTACCAGTCGCATGTGGCGCTCTGAAAGTCGTATTATGATCCCGGTAATGCTGGTAACATCAATTGTCGGTATTTTGGATGGTATTAAAGCATCGGCCATTGCGAACATTCTACCTAGCTGGGTTGATAACCTTCCTGGTGCACAGCAGGGTTTGGCATGGCTTCCTCCTGCGCTCGTAACATTAGCGATCGCAGTGGTTGTCGATCGTTTTATGCCGCAGCATCAGGAAGCGACCAAAACGTAATTTAAGACAGGGTATTATTTATTGCTAATAAACGCCGCGGTCTCAATCTGCGGCGTTATAACGAGAAAAGACGAGTAACTTCGGCATGGAAAAACAAACCAACAAACTTAAACGAGGCTTAACCGCTCGCCATATCCGTTTTATGGCGTTGGGGTCAGCGATAGGAACCGGATTGTTCTATGGTTCCGCAAGTGCAATAAAAATGGCAGGTCCCAGCGTTCTATTGGCCTATCTTATTGGTGGTGTTTTCGCCTTTATCATTATGCGAGCGCTTGGGGAGATGTCCGTCCATAACCCACAGGCTGGTGCATTTTCCCGCTATGCGCAGGATTATCTGGGGCCATTAGCGGGTTATATCACCGGCTGGACTTATTGTTTTGAAATTCTGATTGTAGCCATTGCTGACGTCACGGCTTTTGGTTTGTATATGAGCTTCTGGTTCCCGAATGTCGAGCTCTGGGTCTGGGCATTGAGCGTGGTGCTGATTATCGGTGCGATTAATCTGGTGCACGTGAAAGTGTTCGGTGAGTTTGAGTTCTGGCTATCATTCATCAAAGTTGCCACCATTATTATTATGATTTTGGCGGGGATCGGCATCATCGTCTGGGGCTTTGGTAATCAGGGTGAACCAACGGGTATCCATAATTTATGGTCTAATGGCGGGTTCTTCGCCAATGGCTTTATCGGCATGGTCTTGTCCCTGCAAATGGTGATGTTTGCCTATGGTGGTATTGAGATTATTGGCATTACGGCTGGCGAAGCAGAAGATCCGAAGACGACCATTCCGAAAGCCATTAACTCAGTGCCTTTCCGTATTTTGATTTTCTATGTGGGTACGCTGTTCGTTATTATGTCTATCTACCCGTGGAATCAGGTAGGTACTCACGGTAGTCCATTTGTTCTGACTTTTGAAAATCTGGGTATTACTGCTGCCGCGGGGATTCTGAACTTTGTGGTGATTACTGCTTCGCTTTCAGCGATTAACAGTGATGTATTCGGCGTAGGCCGCATGTTGTACGGTTTAGCCGAGCAGGGGCAAGCGCCTAAAATGTTCACTACCCTGTCCAAACGTGGTGTGCCATGGATTACAGTACTGTTTATGATGGCTGGACTGCTGGTTGCCGCTTATCTGAATTACATTATTCCTGAAGATGTTTTTGTGATTATTGCGTCACTGGCAACGTTCGCCACCGTATGGGTATGGATTATGATCCTGCTATCACAAATCGGCTTTCGCCGTAAGCTAACGCCAGAGCAAATCAGCAAGCTGGATTTCCCACTGCGCGGTGGTACAGTAACTTCCGTTATTGCGCTGATCTTCCTGTTTGGGATCATCGGCCTGATTGGTTACTTCCCAACTACGCGTATTTCGCTGTATGTAGGCTTCGCTTGGATAGCATTGTTGGTGGGAGTTTACTATTTGAAAGGTATGGGATCGAAGAAAGCAGGTTAATTGCTTCTGTTAGTTAGATTTCGTTGAAAATGGCTCCGGATAATCGGGGCCATTTTTTTGTGTAGTATTCTTAGCCCGTTAGCCCTTTATTATGAACACTTGAATTCAGCTGACGACGTCGCTGTGTCGGTGCGTTAAGGCTGAACGAAGGAGGAAGGGCGTCGCTTAAGCGACCTGAATTCCTTTGCGAAAGCGCGGGAGTGCAGAAGGGGCTCGTTAACCTCCTCTGCTCGACCGTTGCACGATAGCTAAGACAGATACTGCACTATTACGGACGAAACATATGCCAATGCCTAACTAACACCCAAAAAAAAGAGCCGCATCGCGGCTCTTTTCAATATCAAAACAAAGCGCTAATTACAGTTTAGCTGCGTTCTGAGACAGGAATTTAGCAACGCCGTCTGGAGAGGCGTTCATGCCTTCACGGCCTTTTTCCCACTGAGCTGGGCATACTTGGCCGTGCTCTTCGTGGAATTGCAGTGCGTCAACCATACGGATCATTTCGTCGATGTTACGACCCAGTGGCAGGTCGTTAACGACTTGGTGACGAACAACTCCGTTTTTGTCGATCAGGAAAGATGCACGTAAAGCAACACCAGCATCCATATGTTCAATACCATATGCTTGCTGAATTTCACGCTTAACGTCAGCAACCATTGCATATTTAACTTCGCCAATGCCGCCTTTGTCGACTGGAGTTTTACGCCATGCGTTGTGTACAAACTCTGAGTCAAAAGAAACACCAACAATTTCAACACCGCGCTTTTTGAACTCTTCATAACGATGGTCAAAAGCGATCAGTTCAGAAGGACATACGAAAGTAAAGTCCATTGGCCAGAAGAACAGCACAGCTGCTTTGCCATTCAGATGATTCTTCAGATTGAAGTTTCCAACGATTTCGCCGTTACCAAGAACAGCCGCAGCAGTAAAATCAGGGGCTTGGCGAGTAACCAGAACCATAATAACTCTCCTGTCAAGTGGGTTAATAAATAAAGGAAGCAAATTTTGCGTGCAAGTATAGGCAGTCAGGTATCGATCGCAAAGAATATCAGACCGATTGTTGAGATAGCTTCTGCCTATGCTAAACCAGAGCACTTATATTACAGATGATAAACATAACCATAACATCATACTCTGTAATGTGGTTATAGGGTAATTTAGTTTAGCTTTGTTATTTATCTATTTGAAATTTTTACAATTGTTTTGCTCTGGCTTGTTCCATCATCGCTGGATAAAAGTGCAAGAATGTCTCTTCTAATAGGTGATAATGTTGTCGTATATCCTCAATGCAGTAGCTTAATGCTTCCAGTCGTGGACGACGAATTGCCATATTATGTAAGGTATCAGCGATGAATGGTAACTCAGCGTAGCGCTCTAGCCAACGATCTCGCCAAATGTACTGATTGATGTATTGAAATTCAGAGGGCGTTTCTGACAAATAAGGAACAATGCTGTTTTTTGCCAGAGCAATAAAATTTGGCAGCGGCATAGCGTTATCAAATTGTTCCCAATGTCTGGCGAGGAAGTGATCCCATAGAACATCCAATGCAATAGGCGCTACCCGATAGTTAGGCTGGCTAAACAGGCGGCGCGCTTCTCTCACCGGTTGAAGATTATCGGTGAGTTTATCGATACGCCGGTGCAACATAATGCCGCTAACTACTTCAGGTGCATATTTCCCGTCAGGATTACCGCGTACAAAATCTGCCAGCAGATTTCCCAGTAGGGAACTGTTGGCCAGTGAGGCTAAATGGAGGTGAGCAAGAAAATTCATAGGGTAATTATAGTGTAATCTTACATCGCTGATATGCTTATTATCATTATTGATTGCCAGACGATACGAAGTAAGTCGATTATTGCTGGTTTTCTTATACTTTTATTGCCTTATATGTTGCAGCCTTATCCGACTGGCTCTAGACTAGGCCGCTTGTTTTTTGAGATTTGAAAACCCATGCGCGTTACTGATTTTTCATTTGAACTTCCTGAATCCTTAATTGCCCGCTATCCTCAGGCGGAACGCAGCGCTTGCCGTATGCTTTCTCTTGATGGTGTTAGTGGCACGCTGATTGATGACACATTTACGGATGTGCTGGACAAGCTGAATGCTGGCGATTTACTGGTATTTAATAATACCAGAGTGATCCCGGCGCGGCTGTTTGGCAAGAAAGCCAGTGGCGGAAAGATTGAAGTTCTGGTTGAGCGAGTGCTGGACGATCGAAGAGTTCTGGCACATGTTCGTGCGTCGAAAGCGCCGAAACCGGGAGCAGAACTGCTGTTAGGGGATGATGAATCTATTCCCGCCATTATGGCAGCACGTCACGATGCGTTGTTTGAACTTCATTTTACCGATGGTCGCGATGTTCTGACGATCCTTAACGCCGCCGGACATATGCCATTACCTCCCTATATTGACCGACCAGATGAAGAGGCCGATCGTGAGCTTTATCAAACGGTTTATAGCCAGCGTCCGGGAGCCGTTGCGGCACCAACAGCAGGCTTACACTTTGATCAGCCGCTCTTGGAAGCGTTGCGGGCCAAAGGGATCAATATGGAATTCGTTACGCTGCACGTAGGAGCCGGAACATTTCAGCCCGTGCGTGTCGATGATATCAAACAGCATGTAATGCATGCCGAGTATGCGGAAGTACCACAACAAGTGGTTGATGCTGTGTTGGCCTGTAAGGCTCGGGGTAATAAAGTGGTTGCCGTGGGAACGACCTCGGTCAGATCGCTGGAAAGCGCAGCTCAGGCGGCTAAACAAGATTTAATTGAGCCATTTTTTGGTGACACCCGCATTTTTATTTATCCCGGCTATCAGTTCCGGGTTATTGATACCCTGATTACTAATTTTCACCTGCCTGAATCAACGCTAATTATGTTGGTATCGGCTTTTGCCGGTTACAGCAATATTATGCGAGCGTATCAGCAGGCGGTCGAGAAGCAATACCGTTTCTTTAGCTATGGGGATGCCATGTTCATCACCCGTAATCCAGAAGCGATTAATGAAATCCCTGATGGGAAATCGTAATTAACAGAAGCAAGCTCCAGACTGTTTATCTGGTGGCGGAGGTTTTACGTGAAGTTTGAATTACAGACAAAAGATGGTCGCGCCAGACGTGGTCGTTTAGTTTTTGAACGCGGCACGGTGGAGACACCGGCGTTTATGCCAGTAGGTACCTACGGTACGGTAAAGGGTATGACGCCTGAAGAGGTGAAAGACACCGGTGCTCAAATTATTTTGGGTAACACCTTCCATTTATGGTTGCGTCCTGGTCAGGAGATCATGCGTAAGCACGGCGATCTGCATGATTTTATGCAATGGCATGGTCCTATTCTGACCGATTCCGGTGGTTTCCAAGTCTTTAGTCTGGGTGATATCCGTAAAATCACCGAGGAAGGGGTCAATTTCCGTAACCCGATTAACGGCGATTCGATATTCCTCAGCCCAGAAAAGTCGATGGAAATTCAATACGATCTTGGTTCTGATATCGTGATGATTTTCGATGAGTGTACGCCATACCCGGCAGACTGGGATTATGCCAAACGCTCAATGGAGATGTCTCTACGCTGGGCGAAACGTAGTCGTCAACGCTTTGATGAATTGCAGAATAAAAATGCGCTGTTTGGCATTATTCAGGGTAGCGTTTACGAAGATTTACGTGACGTGTCGGTAAAAGGGCTGGTAGAGATTGGGTTTGACGGTTACGCTGTCGGCGGTTTGGCGGTAGGTGAGCCAAAAGAGGATATGCATCGTATTTTAGAGCATGTTTGTCCTCAAATTCCGGAAGATAAACCTCGCTATTTAATGGGGGTAGGGAAACCGGAAGATCTGGTGGAGGGAGTTCGCCGGGGTATCGACATGTTTGATTGTGTGATGCCAACGCGTAATGCGCGCAATGGACATTTGTTTGTTACGGATGGAGTGGTTAAAATCCGTAATGCACAACACAAAGATGATACATCTACGCTTGATGAACACTGTGACTGTTATACCTGTCGCCATTACAGTCGGGCGTATCTGCATCATCTTGATCGCTGTAATGAAATATTGGGTGCGCGGTTAAATACCATCCATAATCTGAGATACTACCAACGTTTAATGGCGGGTTTGCGTGAGGCCATTGAGCAAGGTACATTAGAGCACTTTGTTACTGATTTTTATGGTCGGATAGGTAAAGCTGTCCCACCGTTAGCTAAATAGTTCATAAATTCATCAACATAACAACAGAGGAATCTCATTAATGAGTCTTTTTATTTCTGACGCAGTGGCTGCAGCCGGTGCACCAGCTCAAGGTAGCCCATATTCTTTAGTTATCATGCTGGTAGTTTTCGGTTTGATCTTCTACTTTATGATCCTGCGTCCACAGCAGAAGCGTGCTAAAGATCATAAGGACCTGATGAGTTCCATTACTAAAGGTGATGAAGTATTGACCACCGGTGGATTAGTGGGTCGCGTATCTAAAGTTTCGGATACTGGCTACCTCGTTATTGCTCTGAATGATACAACTGAAGTGACCATCAAACGTGACTTCGTTGCGGCTGTATTGCCTAAAGGCACAATGAAAGCGCTCTAATTCGAGCGCTATACTTTTTGATTTTCCCGAAGGGAAACTACTATTGTGTTAAACCGTTATCCTTTATGGAAGTATCTAATGCTGGTCTTCGCGATCGGTATTGGTTTGCTATATGCGCTTCCTAACATTTATGGTGAGGATCCGGCGATTCAGATTACTGGGGTGCGCGGTGGCACCGCCAGTACTGCTACGTTGGGTCAGGTAGAAGATGCACTGAAGCAACAGAATATTGTTATCAAATCCGCAGCGCTGGAAGAGAATGGCTCTTTGCTGGTTCGGTTTGATAATACGGATGTTCAGTTGCGGGCTCGGGAAATACTAGCAGAATCGCTCGGGAATCAGTTTGTTATTGCATTAAACCTTGCTCCAGCTACACCAACGTGGCTGCAAAAAATTGGCGCAGAGCCAATGAAACTAGGTCTCGACCTGCGCGGTGGCGTGCACTTCCTGATGGAAGTGGATATGGATACCGCGATGTCTAAGCTGCAAGAGCAAACGCAAGATTCTATTGAAAGCGAACTCCATACCGAAGGTATTGCTTATTCTGAAGTGGTAAAAAGTAGCAACTTCGGCGTTGAGGCTCGTTTTCCTGATGCGGATTCGCGTACTAAAGCCATTGATTTTCTGACGCCTCGTCATCGCGATCTGATTATTACTCCAGACTCCAACAACAGTTTTACCACGCAGATGACCGCACAACGTTTGAGCGAAGCACGCGAATATGCGGTTCAGCAGAACGTTAATATTCTGCGTAACCGGGTAAACCAGTTAGGGGTTGCTGAACCTGTGGTTCAACGTCAGGGTGCCGATCGAATTGTGGTTGAATTACCCGGCATTCAGGATACTGCCCGCGCTAAAGAAATTTTGGGTGCGACAGCAACGCTTGAATTCCGTTTGGTAAATACCAGCATTGATGCAGCTTCAGTATTACGCGGCCGCGACCGTAGTAAATCTGAAGTGAAGTACCGCCGTGATAACTCCCCAGTGGTGTTATACAAGAAGGTGGTTCTGACTGGCGATCACATTACCGATTCTACTTCCAGCAATGATGAATATGGTCGCCCACAGGTGAACATTTCTCTGGACAGTGCTGGTGGCAATATCATGTCTAACTTTACGAAAGACAGCATTGGCAAAAATATGGCCACGGTGTTTGTAGAGTATAAAGACAGCGGTAAAAAAGATGATAACGGCAGGTCTATTCTTGAAAAACAAGAAGAAGTTATCAACGTTGCTACCATTCAGTCTCGCTTAGGTAACAGCTTCCGCATTACTGGTATTGATAACGGTACTGAAGCTCGTCAACTTTCACTGTTGTTGCGTGCTGGTGCATTGATAGCGCCAATTCAGATTGTTGAAGAGCGTACTATTGGTCCGTCAATGGGGCAGCAGAATATCACTCAGGGTCTGGAAGCTTGTTTCTGGGGGCTGATGGTATCGGTGATCTTTATGTTGCTGGTGTACCGCGTATTTGGCCTGATGGCCAGTGCGGCATTGGTCGTCAACGTTATTCTGATTGTCGGTACGATGTCGCTGTTGCCGGGGGCAACGCTAAGTATGCCGGGTATTGCCGGTATTGTACTGACGGTAGGCATGGCAGTTGATGCTAACGTACTGATCAATGAGCGGATAAAAGAAGAGCTGAAAAATGGGCGTAGTGTCCAACAGGCGATTCATGAAGGGTATAAGGGGGCATTCAGCAGTATTTTAGATGCTAACCTGACCACGCTGATTACCGCCGCTATTCTGTACGGTGTAGGTACCGGCTCGATTAAAGGCTTTGCCATTACGCTGTCTATCGGCGTATTGACTTCCATGTTCACTGCGATTGTAGGTACGCGCGCCATTGTTAACCTGGCGTACGGCGGCAAGCGCATTACCAAGCTGTCTATTTAAGGAGTCTGTTGTGGCAGAGGAATATAAAGTAGAGCAGCTTAACCACGGTCGCAGAGTCTATGACTTCTTGCGTGTGGGTAATGCCGCTTTTGCTATTTCTATGATTCTTGTGGTTGCTTCGTTTGTCATCATAGGCATGAAAGGGTTTAACTGGGGTTTGGACTTCACCGGTGGTACCGTGATTGAAGTTAAATTGACCCACCCGGTAGATCTGGAAAAAGTGCGTGCTGACTTGAATGCACAAGGCTTTAAAGACCCTATTGTTCAAAACTTTGGTAGTAGCCGTGACGTTATGATCCGCATGGCGCCGATTGAAGGAATGAACAGTGAAGTTCTGAGCAGCAAGATTCTGGGTATCGTTCACAGCAATGCCGATGAAGGTGCAGAAGTTAAACGTATCGAATTCGTTGGGCCAAGCGTTGGTGCCGAGTTGGCACAGTCGGGTCTAATGGCGATTATCGTTTGTTTACTGTGTATCCTTGTCTATGTTGGATTTCGTTTTGAATGGCGTCTGGCTTCGGGTGCGGTATTTGCACTGGCGCATGATGTGGTGATTACATTAGGCATCATCTCGTTATTCCAGCGTGAAGTAGACCTGACAATCGTGGCAGCAATGCTGTCGATTATCGGTTACTCACTGAACGATACCATCGTAGTATTTGACCGGATACGTGAGAACTTCCGTAAGATTCGTCGCGGTACACCTTATGAGATCATGAACGTTTCACTGACTCAGACGCTGAGCCGGACGCTGATGACATCAGGTACGACCTTACTGGCGGTTCTGTGTCTGCTGTTCTTCGGTGGTGAGATGTTGAAAGGCTTCTCTGAATCACTGGCCATTGGTATTTTGCTGGGTACCGTATCATCTATCTGGGTAGCGGCCTATATGGCGCTGAAGATGGGAGTGAAGCGTGAACACATGCTACCAACTAAAGTGGAAAAAGAGGGCGCCGATCAGCCTTCAATGCTTCCTTAATTGATACGATGACTGAATAGAAAAACCCTCATAGCGATATGAGGGTTTTTTATTGCTTTGGATTTTTGTTTTTATTTCGGCAACAGTAGGGAGCTGTCGATGTATTGCCCTAATGCAGAGTAGGATGAAAGATTCGGTATATAGGGGATTTCACCCAGTAGTGGAGCGGTAATCCGCCTTTTCAGGGTATTTATATAGTCATCGTAATAAAGATAATCTGGCTGTACGCTATTGGCTATCCAACCGCTAAATTGTACACCAGCACTCGTTAGCGCCTGTTGGGTTAGCAAAGCATGATTTATGCAGCCGAGTTTGATTCCTACCACCATGACTACCGGCAAGCGCTCAGCGATCACCCAATCAGATAGAGAATATTGCTCATTGATAGGCGTGAACCATCCTCCGGCACCCTCAATAATCACCACTTCACTTTTCTGCTTTAAGCGGGCTAATCCTGATGATAACACTAACGGCTGTATTGGCTTAGACGCCAGACGGCTGGCGATATGGGGTGATGTTGGATGAAAGAAAGTCACGGGATTGACTTGATGATAGTCTAATTTTTTTGATGAATAATGCTGCAAAATCAGGGCATCCTGATTGCGTAGTCCATCCTCCGTTTGCAGGCTGCCGGAAGCCACTGGTTTGTAACCAGCAACCTGATAGTGTCGCGCTGAAAATGACTGCAATAATGCGCTGCTGGCGACAGTTTTTCCTGCATCAGTATCGGTACCAATGATAAACCAGATGTGGCTCATAACATTCTCTGTGGCATCAAGGCGCTGCATTGTAATAATGCTCGGTGTCTGGTTCATGTATCCGTTTAGCGATGTGTACCAACTGCTCGCTGTAGGTTTGCTCTATTTGCCGCTTTTCAGGATTGAGCCCCAGCTTGTGAAATAGTTTTAAGTCACTGTTCTGTTCCGGATTGGGCGTGGTGAGTAATTTACAGCCATAGAAAATGGCGTTAGCTCCCGCCATAAAGCACATCGCTTGAGTTTGTTCATTCATCTGTTCCCGACCTGCTGACAGGCGGACATAAGCGCGGGGCATCATAATGCGCGCAATGGCGATGGTGCGAATAAATTCGAAAGGGTCTATATCAGGAACATTATCCAGCGGCGTGCCTGCAACTTTAACCAGCATGTTAATGGGAACGCTCTCTGGCGGTTCTGGCATATTAGCTAACTGACGTAGCAAACCACCTCGGTCAGTGACCGATTCTCCCAGCCCAAGAATACCGCCAGAACAGACTTTGATACCCGCCTGACGCACATAATTCAGCGTGTCCAGACGTTCCTGATAGCGACGAGTGGTAATAATTTTGTCATAGTATTCTGGTGAGGTGTCCAGATTGTGATTGTAATAGTCCAACCCGGCTTGCTTTAACCTTTCTGCCTGAAAGGGCGTGAGTGAGCCTAACGTCATGCAGCTTTCCATTCCCAGCGCTTTTACACCACGGATCATTTGTTCTAGATAGGGTAAGTCACGTGCATGGGGATTCTTCCATGCAGCCCCCATACAAAAACGCTGAGAGCCAGCCGCTTTTGCCTGACGAGCGGATTCTAGCACCTGTTCTACCGTCATTAAGGCTTCTGAGGCGAGGCCTGTTTTATAACGAGCACTTTGAGGACAGTATTTACAGTCTTCAGGGCAGTTACCGGTTTTGATGGAGAGCAGGGTACTGACCTGAATTTGTTGGGGATCAAAGTGCTCACGATGTACCTGCTGTGCAGTGAAAAGCAACTCGAGTAACGGCGTATCAAAAAGGGCCTGAGTTTGCGCTGCGCTCCAGCGTTCAGTCTGATTCATGTGTGGTCCGATCAATAATCTGTTGGTTTTGAAAAACTTTAATTGTAAACTAATTTTATGTCAATTTAGTTTACGGTTGTTTTTTTATGTTGTCAGATATTCAATTTGACCAGCGTCATATTTGGCACCCCTATACCTCGATGATTCAGCCATTGCCCTGTTATCCGGTAACTTCGGCTCAGGGGGCTTCACTTTTTTTACAGGATGGTTCTGAGTTAGTTGATGGTATGTCATCTTGGTGGGCTGCAATTCATGGCTATAACCATCCCAAATTAAATCAAGCGGCTAGCCAACAATTAGCCAAAATGTCACATGTCATGTTTGGTGGTATTACTCATCAACCGGCTACTGAGCTGTGTCGACGGTTAATTGAGATAACTGAACCTGAGTTAGACACCGTTTTTCTGGCAGACTCCGGCTCGGTTGCCGTTGAAGTTGCGATGAAAATGGCGTTGCAATACTGGCAGGGCAAAGGAGAACTGCGACATCAGTTTCTGGCGTTGCGTCATGGTTATCATGGCGATACTTTTGGGGCCATGTCGGTATGCGATCCGCAGAATTCGATGCATAGCCTGTATCAGGGCTTTTTACCGCAAAATCTGTTTGCCAATGGTGTCGATATTCCCTTTTCCGGCGAATGGCAGGAAGGGGCTATGGAACCTTTTTCCCGTTTAATGGAACAGCATCAACAAGAGATTGCTGCGGTTATTCTAGAACCTGTTGTTCAGGGCGCTGGAGGGATGCGTTTTTATCATCCCGAATATCTTAAACGTATACGCCAGCTCTGCGATAAGTACCAGATTCTGCTGATTACCGATGAAATCGCTACTGGCTTTGGTCGCACCGGTAAGCTGTTTGCCTGTCAGCATGCGGGTATTTCACCGGATATTCAGTGTGTCGGGAAGGCATTAACGGGTGGTTATATGACACTCTCCGCGGTCATGACTACCCGGAATGTTGCCAATGTGATTAGTCAGGGAGAGGCGGGGTGTTTTATGCATGGCCCTACGTTTATGGCTAATCCTCTCGCCTGTGCGGTTGCCTGCGCCAGTTTAGATTTACTGGCTGAAAATCGCTGGCAATCTCAGGTGGCGAAAATTTCCGATGCTTTGGAACAGGGATTACGTTCGCTGGAAGATTTCCCGGATGTTCATCAGGTGAGAGTACTGGGAGCGATTGGTGTTGTCGAAGTGATTAAACCAATCAATATGGCCAGCCTGCAAAAATTCTTTGTTACTCAAGGCGTATGGATTCGACCATTTGGCAGGCTGATATACCTGATGCCGCCCTATATCATCCAGCCAGAACCATTGGCGCGATTAATTAGGGCAATTCGTGACGTAGTCTCCCGGCCTGACATCCTGTTTGGTTAATTCTTCTCTTCATGCCTAATATTTCGGAGTTGTCATGCCGTTTTTGATTATTACTACCGTTATTTGGTCGTTCTCATTCAGTTTGATTGGCGTTTATCTGGCGGGGCAGGTTGATCCCTGGTTCTCTATTTTGATGCGGGTAGGTTTAGCATCACTGCTGTTTGTACCGTTTATGCGCTTTAGTGGCGTCAGTATTAAAGCCTGTTTAGCCTTTATGGTGGCAGGGGCTTGCCAACTGGGCGTTATGTATCTGTTTTACTATCAGTCATTCATCTATTTAACCGTGCCGGAAGTTTTGCTGTTTGGTATTACCATGCCCATTTATGTCACACTGATTTACGATTTGTTAAAGGGACAATCATTACGTCTGGGCTACCTGTTTAGTGTGCTATTGGCGGTGTTGGGGGCAGGTGTAATTAACTTTAGTCATCCGAGAGAAAATTTCTGGTTTGGCATGTTAATCATCCAAATCGCTAACTTTTTCTTTGCGCTAGGGCAAGTTGGCTATAAGCGTGCGATGGAGCTTTACCCAATGCCTCCACGGCAGAGTAGCGCATTGTTCTATCTGGGAGCGCTGTGTGTGGCCATCGTGGCATGGCTGCTGCTGGGCAACATCGAACAATTGCCCACCACTTTTGTACAGTGGGGAATATTAGTCTGGCTGGGGTTAGGTGCTTCTGGCGTAGGGTATTTCATGTGGAATTATGGTGCCGGAAAAGTAGATGCGGGAACGCTGGCAATTATGAATAATGCCATGATACCCGTAGGGTTGATGGTTAATTTTCTTATTTGGCAAGAGCGGCCGGAATGGGGAAAAATGTTGGTGGGCAGTACCATTATGTTGCTGTCATTATGGATCCATAAACGCTGGGTAGTTATTGAGGATAAAATGGCTAAGGACTGAATGCTTGGCTATCCACTTCTTTAAATTAAGATTACTGATATATTCATCCGGTATTGATTATCATTAAATATCTGCTTTCTCAGCCTTAGCTATATCACTATTTAGCTGGGGCGTTTAAAATAGTAGATTAATATATGAGTATGCTTTTCCCCGGAAATATTTTCAGGAGATGTTATGCATTGCCCCTTTTGTGCCGCTGTTGATACCAAAGTCATTGATTCACGTCTGGTCGGTGATGGTTCTCAGGTACGCCGCCGCCGCCAATGTTTAGTTTGCCATGAGCGCTTTACGACGTTTGAAGTGGCAGAACTGGTAATGCCACGAGTGATTAAAAGTAATGAAATTCGCGAGCCCTTTGATGAAGAGAAATTACGTCGGGGCATGTTAAAAGCGTTGGAGAAACGGCCGGTTAATTCCGACGATATTGAAATGGCGATTAGTCATATTAAATCTCAATTACGTGCGACTGGTGAACGCGAAGTTCTAGCCTCCATGGTGGGTAACCTCGTAATGGATGCCTTAAAGAAATTAGATAAAGTTGCGTATATTCGCTTTGCTTCGGTTTACCGTAGCTTTGAAGATATTCGAGAGTTTGGTGAAGAGATCGCCAAACTACAGGACTAATTACCCTATGCAGAATGATGCAAAGTATATGGCTCGAGCGCTTGAGCTCGCTAGGCAAGGGCGTTTTACTACCACGCCTAATCCTAACGTTGGCTGTGTGCTAGTGCGTGATGGTGAAATTGTTGGAGAAGGATACCATCATAAGGCAGGGGAGCCTCACGCGGAGGTTCATGCGTTAAGCATGGCGGGAGAAAAAGCGCGGGGTGCAACGGCCTATGTCACGTTGGAGCCTTGTAGCCATCACGGGCGCACCCCACCTTGTGCTGATGCACTGGTTAATGCCGGGGTTAAGCGAGTGGTTGCCGCGATGCAGGATCCTAACCCCGAAGTGGCAGGGCGTGGCCTGTATCGCCTACAGCAGGCAGGAATTGACGTCGAACATGGCGTAATGATGGCCGAGGCTGAAACCGTTAATCGCGGTTTCTTTAAGCGCATGCGTACCGGTTTTCCTTATCTTCAGCTTAAGCTAGCCGCTTCGTTGGATGGCAAAACCGCCATGGCCTCCGGTGAAAGCCAGTGGATCACCTCGGCAGATTCTCGTCGTGATGTTCAACAGTTTAGAGCGCAGAGTTCCGCTATTTTAAGTACAAGCGCTACGGTGCTAGCCGACAATCCCTCGCTAAATGTCCGTTGGGAAGAGTTGGACCGTCAGACCCATGATATTTACCCCAAAAGTATGCTGCGCCAGCCTGTCAGGGTGATTCTTGACAGCCAGAACCGTTTAACGCCGGATTTGAAATTATTTTCATTACCCGGTGATATCTGGTTAGTGCGTACCCACAAAGGCAATGAAACGTGGTCAGATAACGTTGAACAGCTCATTGTTCCCGCTTATCAGGGGGGAATTGACCTCGTGGTATTGATGATGCAACTGGGACGTCGTCAGATAAATACTGTCTGGACTGAGGCGGGGCCAACGATTGCTGGGGCCTTATTACAGGCGGGGGTCGTGGATGAACTGGTGCTGTATCTGGCCCCAAAACTACTGGGCGATGAGGCACGTGGATTGTGTAAACTTCCCGGTCTTAGCCAACTGACACAGGTTCCCGAGTTTAAATTACAGGATGTGCAGCAGGTCGGTGAGGACTTACGGTTACGCCTTGTACCCCGGAGTTAATTGTAGTAATTGCGCGCAGATAGTAAATCCGCAGCGCCACAACCGAAAGAATATGATAGAATCCGCCCCCTTGTCGGGTTATTGAATCAAGAAACCAAGGATATACTTTTATGAACGTTATCGAAGGTATTGTTGCAGCACCACAAGCCCGTGTTGCTATTGCGATTGCTCGTTTTAACAATTTTATTAACGATAGTCTGCTGGAAGGCGCTATTGACGCATTAAAACGTATTGGTCAGGTTTCTGATTCAAATATCACTGTAGTTTGGGTGCCGGGTGCTTATGAACTGCCTTTGGCGGTTCGCTCGTTGGCTGATACCGGTCGTTATGATGCGATCATTGCGCTGGGCACCGTTATTCGCGGTGGTACGGCACACTTTGAGTATGTTGCTGGTGAATGTAGCTCTGGTTTATCCCGCGTTGCTATGGAGAGTCAAATCCCGGTCTCCTTTGGCGTACTGACGACAGAAAATATTGAACAGGCAATCGAACGTGCCGGAACTAAAGCCGGTAACAAAGGTGCCGAAGCGGCCATGACCGCACTGGAAATGATTAATGTAATTAAGGCAATCAAAGCGTAAGTATGGGTTATACCGTACTGTGAATGTTGATTGTCCGTCTAAGATTTGAGGGGAACCCCGTGAAACCTGCTGCTCGTCGCCGCGCCCGCGAGTGCGCCGTTCAGGCGTTATACTCTTGGCAATTATCCAAAAATGACATTGCCGATGTTGAATTAGAATTTCTAACGGAACAGGATGTTAAAGATGTTGATTTAACTTACTTCCGTGAGCTGTTTTCCGGCGCGGCTACCCATGCGGGTGAACTGGATAAATTGATGGCACCTTACCTGTCCCGAACGTTGGATGAACTGGGGCAAATTGAGAGAGCCATTTTGCGTGTTGCGGTTTACGAACTGAGCAAACGTGAAGATGTTCCCTATAAAGTGGTTATCAATGAGGCTATTGAGTTAGCCAAAATTTTTGGTGCCGAAGACAGTCATAAATTTGTTAATGGCGTTCTGGATAAAGTCGTTCCTCGTTTGCGTGTACGTAATGCCAAACAATGAGTCTTATCCTGATCGACGATGAATAGTCCAAATAGGGCCGGCCATGCCGGCTTTATTTTTAAGTTCGACTGGAGTACCACTATTATGTCGTGTAGTGAGTTTGACATTATTGCCCGCTATTTCAATCGGCAAAGTACTATTCGTAAAGATGTTTTGTTAGGTATTGGTGACGACTGCGCTTTACTGATCCCTTCACTGAAACAGTATCTGGCTATTAGTACTGACACTCTGGTGTCCGGCACCCATTTTCTTCCTGATATCGACCCTGCGGATTTAGGGTATAAATCTTTGGCGGTTAACCTAAGCGATTTGGCGGCAATGGGCGCCGATCCAGCCTGGGTTTCACTGGCCTTAACACTTCCCGAAGTCAACGAACCCTGGTTAGCCAGCTTTAGTGAAAGCCTATTTGGACTGCTGGATTACTATGGAATGCAATTGATTGGTGGCGATACCACCAAAGGCCCACTCAGTCTGACATTAACGATTAACGGTTGGGTGCCTATTGATAAGCAACTAACCCGTAGTGGTGCGAAAGCAGGACACTGGATTTACGTTACCGGTTGGCCTGGTGATAGCGCTGCGGGTCTCGCTATTTTACAGGGCAAACTTGAGGTTGCGGATCAGGATCAGCGAAATTATCTGGTAAAACGCCACCTTCGCCCCCAGCCACGTATTTTAATGGGGCAGGGCATGCGTCAGTTGGCGACAGCCGCGATTGATATTTCTGACGGACTATTGCCGGACTTAGGGCATATCCTGAAAGCCAGCGGTTGTGGAGCCAGAATACATCTCGATCGACTGGTGTTTTCATCGGCGCTGACGGACAACTGTAGCCGCGAACAGGCGATACGTTGGGCATTAACCGGCGGCGAAGACTACGAACTGTGTTTCACCGTACCAGAAGACAACCGCGGTGCGTTGGATACCGCACTTTCTGGTTTGGGTATTCCTTATAACTGTATTGGGCAGATTACGGCTAATGGTGGATTGCAGTTGTTGGATGGGAATCAGGTGGTGGAGTTTGAGGGGAGTGGGTATGACCATTTTAGTGAGTGATATTAAGTTTTAAGTAGGTTTTGTCCGCAAATGACGTAGTGCCTAGCCAGACTGCCGTGCGGCGGTCGAGCAAGAGGCGTGAAGGCGAACGCCTCCTGCACCTCCGTACACGAATTCAGGTCGCTACGCGACTGCCCTCCGTCTTCATTCGGGTTTACGCACCGGCATGGATTCGTTCCAGACGAAGCCATGCCTCGCCAAACCTTCATGTTTGGCGTGCTACCCTCATTCAGTTGTCGGCTGAATTCCAGTGCTCTTAAAGGTTAAAGGATGAAGGTCAAAGTGTTGGTTAGCATTCAGAGGCGTTGTCCCTGAATATATATTTGGTTTTGGTTTGAGCTTTTGATCTTTCAAATGAAGCTAATCGTCGGGAGAGATTTTCGTCGGGGTCGACTTGGCGTAAGCCAACGACAGATTCGTTCCAGACGAAGCCATGCCTCGCCAAACCTTCATGTTTGGTGTGCTACCCTCATTCAGTTGTCGGCTGAATTCCAGTGCTCTTAAAGGTCAAAGGATGAAGGTCAAAGTGTTGGTTAGCATTCAGGGGTGTTGTCCCTGAATATATATTTGGTTTTGGTTTGAGCTTTTGAACTTTCAAATGAAGCTAATCGTCGGGAGAGATTTTCGTTGGGGTCGAGTTGGCGTAAGCCAACGACAAACAGGCGAAAGCCTGTTTGAACAGCGCGAGCGCTGGCCCGAAGGGCAAAACACCGAAGGTGTTTGTAACTGCCCCTAGGGAATCTAAGCCCGACACGCACCGGGCTTAAGTACAGATTGCCTTCCGACCGAGCACCGTGATTATATAACCACATAGTTATTACGGTCGGAATACCCTCAGAAGCTGATTTGAAGAAACAATAAACTCGGTGTTAACCTTTACACCACTCTTGATACTGTTCAACAATCCCTGTGGCGTCTAATCTTAATTCCGCCCGAACCTCTTCTTGTCCACCCTGAGCAATAAACTCATCAGGCAACCCAAGATTCAATACCGGAATGGCCTTACGATACGCCATCAGCAGTTCATTCACGCCGCTACCGGCACCGCCCATAATGGCGTTCTCTTCCAGTGTAATTAATGCGTCGTGTGACTCAGCAAGTTCAAGAATCAGCGATTCATCCAAAGGCTTAACAAAGCGCATATCCACAACGGTAGCATTTAATTGCTCGGCTGCCTGTAGTGCGTCCGGCAGCAAAGTACCAAAGTTAAGGATGGCGACTTTCTCACCGTTACGACGAACTTTAGCTTTCCCCATCGGCAATATGGCAAGCGGTTCCAGCTCAACGCCGATACCGTTACCACGAGGATAACGTACTGCAACCGGGCCGTCCTGATAGTGATAGCCGGTATACAGCATCTGACGGCATTCATTCTCATCGCTTGGCGTCATTACCACCATTTCAGGGATGCAACGTAAATAGCTGAGGTCAAAAGCGCCCTGATGGGTTGGTCCATCGGCTCCAACAATGCCGCCGCGATCGATAGCAAACATGACGGGTAGCTTCTGGATAGCGACATCGTGGATCACCTGGTCGTATGCCCGCTGCAGGAAAGTGGAGTAAATAGCCACGATTGGATTAAATCCACCAATCGCCAGCCCGGCAGCGAAAGTCACCGCATGCTGTTCTGCTATAGCTACGTCAAAATACTGATCTGGATATTCGCGAGAAAAACGCACCATGCCTGAGCCTTCACGCATGGCCGGTGTAACTGCCATCAACTTTTTGTCATTGGCTGCCGTTTCGCACAACCAGTCACCAAACACGCTGGAATAACTTGGATGAGCACTACCGCCTTTTTGCTGAGTGCCGGTTGCCGGATCGAACTTCGGTACACCATGCCAGCCAATAGGGTCTTTCTCTGCTGGCGCATAGCCTTTGCCCTTTTTCGTCATAATATGCAGCAATTGAGGCCCTTTCAGGCTACGCATATTTTTTAGGGTTTGAACCAGCGCCTGTACATCGTGCCCGTCAATTGGGCCAATATAGTTAAAACCGAACTCTTCAAATAACGTACCGGGTACCACCATGCCTTTCAGGTGTTCTTCCGTGCGTTTGACCAACTCTTTAATTGGCGGTAAGCCAGATAGCACCATCTTTCCGCTTTCACGCAGTGTGGAGTAGAGCTTACCGGAGAGAATTTGTGCCAAATGATTATTCAGGGCACCCACGTTTTCTGAAATCGACATTTCATTGTCGTTTAGAATCACCAACATGTCGGGTTTGACATCGCCGGCGTGGTTCATGGCTTCAAATGCCATACCGGCGGTAATGGCACCGTCACCGATAACGCAGGCAACATGACGACCTTTAGCTTCACGCTGGGCGGCAATAGCTAATCCTAGGCTGGCACTGATCGACGTGGAGGAATGCCCAACCGACAACACATCATATTCACTCTCTTCACGCCAAGGAAAAGGGTGAAGCCCGTCTTTCTGACGAATAGTTGGCATTTGATCGCGGCGACCGGTCAGAATCTTATGGGGATAAGCCTGATGACCCACATCCCAAACGATATGATCGAATGGCGTATTATAGACGTAGTGCAACGCTACCGTCAGTTCTACGGTACCCAGACCTGAAGCCAGATGACCGCTGGAGCGACTAACGCTGTTCAGCAGGTATTCACGCAGCTCATCGCAGAGCTTAGGCAGGCTATCTTTTGATATCAGGCGTAGATCGTCGGGGTTATTAACTAACGCCAACAGTGGATATCGATTTATATCAAGACTCATCCAAAACTCGTCTAAAATTATTTGCTTAAATGTGCAGTTTAGTTATCACGTTCGATAATAAAACCGGCCAGTGCTTCCAGCGAAGCGGTATTATAAGACTGTGATGCTAATTCTGATAGTGCATCCATCGCTTCCCGGTATAAGTCCAACGCTTTAGACTGAGCGCCGTCAATGCCAAGCAGTGCAGGGTAAGTGCTTTTTTCATGTTGTAAATCTGCGCCTTGGCGCTTGCCGGTCTTCTCTGTCGCACCAACCACGTCGAGGATATCGTCCTGTACCTGAAAAGCTAAACCAACGGCATTAGCATAACGGTCAAGGGTTGGCAGGATAGTTTTACCACGTTCCCCCGCAGCCAGTGCGGCAAGCCGAATAGCAGAACGAATTAACGCACCCGTTTTATGGCGGTGGATACGTTCCAGCTCTTCTAAATTGGTTTTTTTCTTTTCCGCTTCCAGATCCAGCGCCTGTCCGGCACACATACCGGAGGCACCGCTGGCGTAGGCTAATTCACTAATCATTGCCAGACGGGACGTAGTTTGTACATCTGGCATTGGCGCATCGCTCAGAATAGAAAATGCCAGCGTCTGTAACGCATCACCCGCCAGAATGGCGTGAGCTTCACCAAATTTAATATGACAGGTTGGTTGACCACGACGTAAATCGTCATCATCCATCGCAGGTAAATCGTCATGAATTAATGAATAAGCATGGATACACTCAATAGCTGCTGCGGGAGCATCCATATTTTGTATGCTTAAACCGAGCATTTCACCGGTAGCATAAACCAAAAATGGTCGCAGACGCTTTCCTCCCAATAGGGCACCATATCGCATAGCTTCGACCAGTGGTGCCTGATGGAACGGTAAGGCAGAAAGATAGTGTTCGAGCGCTTGATCAACACGCTGGCGATGTTCTGATTGAAGCTGATTAAATGAGGACATCAGGCTTCATCCTGATTAAAAGGAGACAACGGTGCTTCTGGCTCGCTGTTTAACAATATTTGAACCCGTTGTTCAGCCTGTTGTAATTGCTGTTGACCCTGACGCGCCAGTTGAATACCGCGCTCAAACTCGTTTAATGCTTCTTCCAGTGGAAGGTCACCACTTTCAAGACGACTCACAATTTGTTCCAGCTCGCCTAATGCAGTTTCAAAACTGGCTGGCGGAGGTGTTTTTTTCGGCATTTTTGGCATATCTAATAGTGGCTTCGATTAAATGTTATCTTTAATAAATAACCGCATTAGCGGGTTTGAAAGCATCAACCAGCGTAAAGTCATCGGGGCGCTGGACATTGCGAAGATAATACACCGCTCATACTAACGATGCTGATTATTTTGTCGGCAATGGTTAAATAATACCTAAGTTATGGCGTGGAGTTTACCATTAAATGACTCATAAAAATGAGAATTAACCATGAAATTGTGCAGTGGTACATATTATCAATATTTTACTCATAAGGAGTAAGGCCCTAGCAGCAGGCGCTGGCAATGGAAATTTAATAAAAAGCAATCATCTCCCTACACTTAGTTGGTGTTAATTCCTTCATCTGAGCACTACACTGGTTTTATCTCAATCTATACCGATACCCGCGTAAATTATGCCAACTATGCCAAAATTTATTCATTCCTATTACGATGAACTACCCGGTTTTTATACTGAACTGGAACCAACGCCTTTGAATCAGGCGCAGCTGTTATATCACAGCAAGCCATTGGCAAAAGAGCTAGGGCTGGAAGATTCACTGTTTTCTGCTGACAATCAGAAAATCTGGTCAGGGGAGACATTACTGCCGGGAATGAAACCGCTGGCTCAGGTATACAGCGGTCATCAGTTTGGGGTTTGGGCAGGGCAACTTGGCGATGGACGCGGTATTTTGCTGGGGGAGCAACTGACCGCCAGCGGAAAAAGGATGGACTGGCATCTAAAAGGTGCCGGTCTGACGCCATATTCCCGCATGGGAGACGGCCGAGCGGTGTTGCGCTCGGTGGTCAGAGAGTTTTTAGCTTCTGAAGCGCTTCATCATTTAGGCATTCCAACGACCCGTGCATTATCTATCGTTACTAGCCAACAGCCGGTGTTTCGCGAGCAGCCAGAACCAGGCGCTATGCTAATGCGAATCGCCGAGAGCCATATCCGCTTTGGTCATTTCGAACATTTTTATCATCGTCACCAACAGGAGCAAGTACAGCAGTTGGCGGATTACACCATTCGTCATCATTGGCCCCAATGGCAGGAACAACCAGAGCGCTACTTCCTTTGGTTTAAAGATATTGCTGAGCGAACGGCAGAAATGATTGCGCTCTGGCAGTCGGTAGGCTTTGCTCATGGGGTCATGAATACCGACAATATGTCGATTCTGGGTATTACCATGGATTTTGGCCCTTATGGTTTTCTGGATGATTATGCCCCTGAATACATCTGTAATCACAGCGATTATCAGGGGCGTTATGCCTTCAGTAATCAACCCGCAGTGGCTTACTGGAACTTGCATCGGTTGGCAAATGCCCTGTCTGGTTTAATGACCACGGAGCAATTACAGGCTGGTTTAGCCTCGTATGAACCTGCGTTGATGGCGGCCTATGGTCGACAGATGAGGGCTAAACTGGGCTTTTTCACTCAGGATCCGCAGGATAATGACCTGTTGAATCAACTGCTAGATATGATGGCAAAAGAGAAACGTGATTACACCCAGACCTTCCGGTCTCTGAGTGAAGTAGAGCAAACAAGCTCAAGTATTGCCTTGCGCGACGAGTTTATCGACCGTCAGCGTTTTGACGGTTGGTATCAGGCATGGCGTAAGCGTTTACAGCAGGAGTCGGTGGACGATGCCCAGCGCCAGCGAGTAATGAAAGCGGCTAATCCACAGCGAATATTACGTAATTATCTGGCCCAACAGGCGATTGAAGCCGCTGAAAAAGGGGATGTCAGCGTATTAGCCCATATTCATCAGGGGCTAATGAATCCTTATATTGATTCCCCAGAATTTAGTGATTTAGCAAGGTTACCCCCGGACTGGGGAAAACGGCTGGAAATCTCCTGTTCTAGTTAATCTCGGGTCGGGATCAATGAAATGTTCTCTCGGTGCAGATTGTTTAGTGCGCCGATTGCCTTTCCGGGTGTATACTCCACGCCCAGAAATCTATCATCCTTTTCACTCGATTTAACGACGTAAGTACTCGCAACTATCATGAAGTTTATCATTAAGCTGTTCCCTGAAATTACTATAAAAAGCCAGTCCGTGCGTATACGCTTCATCAAAATCCTGACCGGAAACGTGCGTAACGTTTTAAGGCAGCGCATTGAAGAGTGTGCCGTTGTCCGCCATTGGGACTTTCTGGAAGTCAGAACCAAAGATCCGGCTAACGGCCCGATTATTCGCGACGCTCTGACGCGAATCCCCGGTATTCATCACATTCTTGAAGTGGATGAAACGCCCTATACCGACATGCACAATATCTTCGAACAGACGCTGGCTAACTATCGTGAACAGTTAGAAGGTAAAACGTTCTGTGTGAGAGTTAAGCGCCGCGGTAAACAGGATTTTAACTCTCAGGATGTGGAGCGTTACGTTGGTGGTGGTTTGAACCAGCATATTGAGTCAGCCAAAGTGAATCTGACCAATCCGGACGTAACCGTGCGTTTAGAGATTGAAGACGATCGTCTGATTATGGTGCAAGCCCGCTATGCAGGGTTAGGCGGTTTCCCAATTGGTACTCAGGAAGATGTACTGTCATTGATTTCCGGTGGCTTTGACTCGGGTGTTTCCAGTTATATGTTAATGCGCCGTGGATGCCGGGTTCACTACTGCTTCTTCAATTTGGGTGGGGCAACCCATGAAATTGGTGTTAAGCAGGTTGCCCACTATATTTGGAGCCGGTTCGGCAGTTCCCATAAAGTACGCTTTATTTCCGTTGATTTTGCCCCAGTGGTGAGCGAAATTCTGGAAAAGGTGGATGATGGCCAAATGGGCGTGGTGCTTAAACGTATGATGGTCAGAGCCTCTTCAGCGATTGCAGAGCGTTATGGTGTTCAGGCGATTGTCACCGGTGAAGCGTTGGGGCAGGTTTCCAGCCAGACGTTAACTAACCTGCGTTTAATTGATAATGCTTCCGATACGCTGATTTTGCGTCCGCTGATTTCTCATGATAAAGAGCACATTATTAATATGGCTCGCCAGATTGGTACTGAAGATTTTGCCAAAACCATGCCGGAATTCTGCGGTGTGATCTCAAAAAGCCCAACGGTGAAAGCGGTGAAGGCTAAGATTGAGGCCGAGGAGGCAAACTTTGACTTCACTATTCTGGATAAGGTCGTCGAGCAGGCGGTGAATATCGATATTCGCCAGATAGCGGAACAAACTCAACAGCAGATCACTGAAGTAGAAACGGTGGCGGCGTTTGGCAGTAACGATGTGATTATTGATATTCGTTCGCCAGACGAGCATGAAACCAGTCCATTGAAGTTGACGGAAGTGAATATAAAACACATTCCGTTCTATAAGTTAGGTTCGGCATTTAGCGAACTGGATAAATCGAAAACCTATCTGCTGTATTGCGATCGCGGTGTGATGAGTCGTTTGCAGGCATTGTATTTGCAGGAGCAGGGATACAGTAATGTGAAGGTTTATCGCAAGACAGCCTAAGCTAACGATTGCATGATGTTTTTATGACCGGAATATTCAGTGAGGTCTATTTATCTGGTTTATCCGTAGTCAAAAAGGCCCTAAAGATAACCAATCGTTGGGCGGGTGTTGGGGTCGACTTGGCGTAAGCCAACGAAGCGCCCCTAACCCGGCCAGGGCCAACGTGCTCGGTCGCTGAGTACAGATGGTTTACCGACCGTTACCGGTGTCGATATAAGCACATTGTTTTTACGGTCGGAATATTTACAGGTGCTGATTTATTCGGTTTGTCAGCAGTCAAAAAGGCCCGAAACCGGGCCTTTTTGCTATATGAAAAATGAAAAAACGATGTCAGAACTGATACACCAAACCTGTCGCTACAACATTATCGGTGGAAATCCCATTGTCTTTATAGAAACTGTTATCGTCTAACAGGTTAATTTTGTAGTCCACATAGGCGGATAAGTTTTTGTTGAAGGTCTGTGTTACGCCAACATCCGCATATTTCACCAGATCTTGGTCACTACTATACTGACCATTATTGGTGTTCAAATCTTTGCCTTTGGATTGCAAATAAGCAAGAGAAGGGGCTAAACCAAATTCAAACTGGTATTGGGCGACCACTTCATAGTTTTGGGTTTTGTTGGCGATGCCATCGCCACCGTATGGTGTCATATTATTGGTTTCCGAATACATGGCTGCCAGATAAACGTTATTCGCGTTATAGCGCAGGCCCGTAGTCCAAGCATCCGCACTGTCACCACCGGCAATATTACCACCTGCGGTTTTTTGTTCTCCGGTACGGTTGGATGAACTGTAGGCGGCACCTAAGCTGATACTTTTCCCAAGGTCATAAGTGGAGGAGATCCCCCAACCGTCACCGTTTTGATGTTGAACATCATGAGGGTTGCGACTCAGGTCTTCACATACCTTGGTGCCACTTGATTCATCACAATTCTGCCCGTCATTTTTACCCTGATACTGAACGGCAAAATTTAAACCTTCAACCTGACCAAACAGATCGGTATTACGGTAAGTTGCTACGCCATTAGCTCGGCTTACCATGTAGTTATCTGCTCCGGTATAACTATCACCACCAAATTCTGGCAGTACGTCGGTCCAGCCTTCAACATCGTATAAAATACCGTTGTTACGCCCATAATCCAGAGAACCAACAGTACGGTGTTTTATTCCGGCATAAGCCAGACGGGTAAAGCTTTGGTTGCTGCTACCTTCAGTGCTACTGGCAAGAACGTTGTATTCCCACTTCCCAAAGCCAACCACATCTTGGTTGACCTGAGTTTCACCTTGAATACCGAAACGGGTGTAAGTAGCATCGCCATCTTGGCTGCTATCCGATGAGAAATAATGTAAACCATCTATTTTTCCATACAGGTTAAGTTTATTTCCATCCTTGTTATAGATTTCGGCCCCATGAGCTGCACCCGCAGCAACGATGGTTGAGATGAGCACTGCTATTACTTTTTTCATATATTATGGCCTGTGGTGATAATGATAAAAACAAGGATGAGATTAAATCCTGTTACTTGCCGTTTGAGCTTAGTAATTAAATGAACTTCTGGTTATTAATAATATGTAAATAAAAGATAGAGAATAAAACCAAATATTTCAACTCATCCTTAACAATAAGTTAATACTAAAATTAATTTATATATCCATATGATTTATCTAATTAAATTAATTTTTATTTCTGGATTTTTAAACGGGTGATTGTGTTGTCATATTCATTATGAGTGAATTTAATTTTCAGGGTGATAGCATTTATAAAACTTATAGACCACATAAACTATATGTTTTATATGAATTATTTTGCACATCATTAGTGCAGCATGGATAGTGGTAATATTACTTTATCAACACCAATTTAGGTTAAATGTTGAACTAATTTTATTTATCAATAATAAAAATAAATTCTATAAGGTGTTGGTTTTTTAAATTTTGCAACGGGTTGTGATTTAATTAATCTGCTTTAGTCGAGGGGTGTTTTCATTTTTCGGTATTTTTTTCATGATTTATTATAGTGCAAAAATGCACAAGTAAAGTGCAGAAATGATAATTTCCCGGCAGAGATAATGATATTTTATAAAGACGTTTTATATTGGTGGAAAACACGACAGATTTTAATCAAAAAAGAGCAGAGTGCGGAGCCGTGGAGCCCCGCAAACGGCTTAGAGGTAGGCGTATATCCCCGGAGCGACTATAAGCTGCTCGGCAACTTCGGCGGCCTTATCCCGATTGATCAACAACTCAATTAATTTCAGACCAAAATCGATTGAGGTTCCCGGTCCTTGGCTGGTGACGAGATTGACGCGTTCATCATAGTTGACCCGTCTATCGACCCACTTATTATCCGGAATCATATGTTTGAAACCAGGATTAACGGCCATATTACCTACCGGAAACAGGTTGTGGTGTTCCAGTACCAGCGCGGGTGCCGCACAAATCGCAGCGACAATGTTACCGCTAAGATGAGTTTGGCGAACTCTTTCTACCAACAGTGGACTATCCCGAAAGCACTCCGCACCTTTTACTCCGCCTGGCAATACGACGACATCAAAATGCTCATCGGCGACGTCAACCAATGCATGGTCAGCAATTAATTTTACACCCCGGGAACAGACAATATTCAGGCAGCCATCCCCTTCGACGCTGGCAGTGATCACTTCTATTCCACCGCGAACCAGTAGGTCAATCGTAGTAACCGCTTCGGTTTCTTCCGTGCCGTGAGCTAGGCAAACCAGTGCTCTAGGTACCATTTGGTACTCCTTAATCAATAAGATTGTCAACCTGACAGGTTGTGCAGGCGTGAATATAACCGTTATCATGCATAACATTATTTGTTATTAAAAGTGCCATCATAAAAAAGGAAGAAGTTATGCCATCTTTCGATATTGTATCTGAAATTGATATGCCTGAAGTCCGTAATGCGGTGGAGAATGCCAGTCGTGAGCTAACCAGCCGTTGGGATTTCCGTAACATACCCGCCAGCTTTGATCTGAATGAGAAGAATGAAACCGTGAAGGTTGCCAGTGAGTCTGAATTTCAGGTTCAGCAGTTGCTAGATATTCTGCGCGATAAGTTTTCCAAGCGCGGTATTGATGCCGGGGCGTTAGAGATCCCTGAAGAAATGCTGCACAGCGGTAAAACATACAGCGTAGAGGTTAAGCTTAAGCAGGGTATTGAAGCTGACGTGGCTAAAAAAATCATTAAGCTGATTAAAGACAATAAACTGAAAGTACAGGCGCAAATTCAGGGTGAGCAGGTCCGTGTTACCGGCAAGTCCCGTGATGACCTACAGGGTGCCATGGCACTGGTGAGAGGGGCCGAGTTAGGGCAACCGTTCCAGTTTAATAATTTCCGTGACTAAGGGAATGACCCCAAATACCAGACAGCGCCGCTAAACTGGCGTTGTTTGGTTTAATTGAAATGGAGTTTGTATGAGTAAAGCGGGTACGCTGAAAAACTACTCCCGGTTATTGCCGCTGTTTATCGGCGCGGGCATCGTGTTAAGTGGATGCAGTAATAGGTATGAGCAGCAGCTTGAGTTTGCCGAATATTGTGCTCAGGTTGACAGGCTGGGGGGGATCGATTTTTCCTTTTCCGGTTTTACTTATGATGAACTGAAAGAGGTGACGGTAAAGCACGAGCGGGATGGAGAAATTATCGATCTGTTCTCTTTACACGTTGATACCTACAGTTTTAAATCCGGCGAAAATAATTTTTCTCTGTATGACTACAGCCGGCAGTTGCACGTCCGGGATAAATACACCGTTAAAGTTTCAGAACAACAAATTTTTGTGTTAAACGGCATGAAAACCAAAGTGATACCGCAGCCCGATCCAACGGCTAAAGGGGATGGTTGTCACTTGAGCGGTTACTCACTGAATGGTATTTCGGTAGAGAGTTACGCTTCACCGGTATTTGTAAAGCTTGAAGTCGCTGAGAACAAAAATACCAAAAAGAACAAAAAGAGTAAGAAGAGAAGAATTAAAAAATAACGGATATAGTGAATAGCGATCTAAATATGGCCCGGAATGGATATTCTGGGCCATAAGTTTCTCAAAGCAATCCGGTTTACCGCCCAAACAGTCTGGAGAGGTTAATGCCTTTCAGGAAGATGAAGGCCAGTAATAGTCCTCCCCACAGCGCCATAGTAATGTAGCTGCTTACTCCCAGAATATTCAGTCCACTTTCCAGCATCTGTAATAAAATCAGCGCCATCACCATGCCGAATACCTTACCAAATCCACCGTCCGGGTTTATTCCGCCTAATACTGCCGCCAGAATCGAAACCAGCAGGTAGGATTCACCATAAGAAGCTTTGGCTGAGTTGAGCTTAGACATCATCAACAGCGCGGCAACCACACAGAGCATTGACGATAGAATGTACACCCAAACGATAGTTTTACGGGTGTTGATACCGGAATAGTGGGTTGCCTGTTCATTGGAGCCAATCAGGTAAATAGTGCGACCAAATGCAGATTTTTCCAGAATGACCCATATTACGGCAACGACGGCCAAAAAGACTAACAGCGGTACAGGAATGCCCAACAGATTGGTGCTGTTAATGGTCAGAATATAGTCTGGAAAATTAGAGATAGCCGAGCCACGGGAGATTAAAATATTAATCCCGTTCAGCAACGTCATAATCCCTAGGGTTGCCAGAATAGGAGAGACTCTGACTACCGCAATCAGAAAACCGTTCACACTACCGATAACGATAGCCATCGTTAGCCCAGCAAGCAGCACTAATGCCATACTGCCAACGCTCGGTGGATAATGGGTGGCTACCCAAGCCATTACTAATCCACAGGCATTCATGGTGGCAATAATCGATAGATTAATCCCGCCGGTGAGCATGGTGATCGCCATAGCTAATGCCAGCACGCCGAGTACCGGCATTTGTGATGCGATTGACTGAAAATTAGCCGATGACCAGAAAACATCAGGGATCAGAAAACTGAAGGTCATCACCACCAGACCAATCAGCAGGCTTAGGTAAATCTCTACATTATCTTTTACTTTTCTTGCGCTCATGGTTACACCCCCTGACCTTTACGCTGGCTCCAGGCCGTCATACTGACGCTGATGACGATCACCAAACCGGTAACCACGGTATGCCAGTAAGAGGATATACCTAGCAGGTTCAGGCCGTTTTGTAGTACGGCTAACAAAATAACGCCCAACAGAGTACCTAGTAGGGTTCCTCGGCCACCAACAATGCTGGTACCACCTAACACGACGGCAGCTAATACCGTTAGCTCATAGCCCAGTAGCGAGTCCGGCGCTACGGTTAATACGGTTGCAGACTGAACTACCCCAGCGACCCCGGACATCAGCCCCATATAGCCATACACAAATAGCTGAAGTTTAAATATGCCAAACCCCATACGGGAAGCGGCTTCTTTATTGCCACCCATGGCGTAAATCATTCGGCCAATACTGGTTTTATTCATGATGATGCCGGTCAGAGCAATCACCACAATCAGCGTGATAATTTGCAGGCTTAAACCATAATCATAGCCATCTGTAGCGGTGAATTTAAACAGCATAACGCCTTGCTCGAACCACTCGGGATAGCTGTATAGCCATACTCCTTTGGTGAGATAGAGCAGCAATCCGTAGAAGATATTCAGGGTTGAGATAGTAATAATGATGGACGGAACTTTAAGCCGGTTAACCAACACAGCGTTAACCATGCCCAGCAGCAAACCAATACCGCCAGATAGCGCAAAAGCAATGGCAAAGTTACCGGTGGTGCCCTGAATAAGCGTAACCATCACATATTGAGAGATAATGGTCATGGCCGGGAAAGAGATATCAATACCGCCGGAGATCAGAACAATAAACAGACCGCAGGCCAGTATGGTTAGCATGGCGTAGTTATTGACCAGATCGTAAATATTGCCAAAGGTCATAAAGTCCGGACTGGCAAAAGAGAGATAACCACCAATAACCAAGATGGTTAAGCCTAAAAATAGTTCATGTGGCTTGATGCCAAATTTATTAACCATTGACCACCTCTGCCAGGATTGCTTCCGTTGTTTCTCCCGGTAAATATTCCGCGGTGATTTCACCTTTACGCATCACTAAAATCCGGTGGCTATTAAAGAAGGCTTCATCGATTTCATCGGTAATCATCAGTACCGCAATGCCTTTTTGCGACAGTGCAGAGATAATCTGATAAATACCGGCTTTATTGGCGATATCTACCCCAACGGTAGGGGAATCAAGAATGAGAACTTTAGGATTAATAGCCAGCCATTTGGCAATGGCAACCCGTTGGGCATTGCCTCCGGAGAGGGTATTCACCGGTAGATTGACGCTGCCGATTTTAATGGTTAATTGTTTCACCAAATCTATAACCACGCTGTCTGCTTTTGGCTTATTTAACAGTTGCAGTGGGGTTTTCAAACGGTTTAGCACGGTGGAGATAATATTGTCATTAATCGATTGCTCCATCACTAAACCTGTACTCATCCGGTCTTCTGAAACGTAGCCAATACCGGCTTTAATCGCTTCGCGATTGCTGGAGAAGTGAATGGGTTTGCCGTCTAGCAATATTTCACCAGCATCAGGCTTAGTAAGGCCAAACAGACTAAGGCAAAGCTCGGTACGACCCGCGCCAAGCAGACCAGTGATTGCAACGATTTCGCCTTTATGCAGACGGAAGGATACTTGGTTATATTCCTGAGCGCGGCAGAGGTTTTTCACTTCCAGCGCGATAGCCTCGTTTCCCTGTATTGGTGGTAGTACGGCATAGGAGAACTCTTTACCCGTCATCAGGAAGGCCAGTTTCTTATTATCGATTTCTGCGGCAGGGTACGTGCCAACCAGTTTGCCATCTTTCAACACGGTGATGCGGTCAGAGATTTCCATGACTTCGTCCAGCCGATGGCTGACGAAGACCACACATATATTTCTTTTTTTCAGATCGTGAACCACCCGCAATAAGCCTTTCACTTCCTGCATGGTCAGGGAGGCGGTGGGTTCATCCATAATAATCAGTTTGGCTTCCTGCGACAGTGCTCGACAAATGGCGACAATTTGGCGTTGGGCAATGGGCAGAGATTCTACCGTAGCATCAAGATCCAGTTTGGCGTCGATGCTCTTAATCGTCAGTTCGGCAATTCGGCGAAGTTCACGTTTATTAACCAATAAATTGTGGTGATATTGGTTAATGCCAATGTTTTCAGCAACGGTCAAATTTGGGAACAGCGACAGATCCTGATAGATAACCTGAATACCGGCTTTCACTGAATCAATAGGGGAAAGGTGAGTGTATGGCTTACCATTGATGGTAATGTTTGCCCCCGCGTCCGGTTGATAAACCCCGGAAATAATTTTAGTCAGCGTTGATTTTCCGCAACCATTTTGTCCGGCCAGGCAGTGAACTTCTCCCGGTAACAGCGTTAGGGCAATGTTATCCAACGCCTTAACACCATAGAAAGTCTTGCTAATATTACCCAGTGAAATAAAGGGTTCCATTTTTACCTCTTATTAACTTCTCACCCATTTGTAGCGAACTGCTGTGTTTCAGCTTCCCCTGCCGTGGGTTACCGGCAGGGGAGAGAGAACGATTAATACAGGCTGTCGATATTTTCTTTGGTGACGCGCAGAACTTTATGGAATTTGATAATGTGTTTTTCCATATCCACATCGGCTTTACCCAGATTTGGAATATCCAGCTCTTTAGTAATCTCTTCACCTTTGAGGATTTTGTTAGCCACTGCTGTCAGCGCATAACCTGCTGAAGCCGGGTCATAGGTTACGCCCATGGTGATGTCACCGCTTTTAATCAGCGATGCGGCCTGAGATGGGATCATCATGCCGTAAACAAAAACTTTGCCGCGAGCGCGTTTCTCTTTAACTGCACGACCAGCACCAATAGGACCTTGTGAACCAAAGGCGATAATGCCTTTCATTGTTGGATAGGCTTTCATCAGATCCAACGTAGTGCGACGAGCATCATCAATGTTTTCTGCCACAGGCATACGGCTGGTGACTTCAAACATTTCCGGATAGTGTTCTTTCTGGTATTTAACGAACAGATCGGCCCACAGGTTGTGCTGAGGAACGGTCAAGCTACCCACGTAGATAACGTAGCCACCTTTACCGCCCATGGCTTTCGCCATTTCTTCTACGTTGTCCGCAGCAAATTTTTCATTATCGATGATTTCAACATCCCAGTTAGCGCTTGGCTGCCCTGGGGATTCGTTAGTTAATACAACGATACCTTCACTGCGGGCTTTTTTAAACACTGGTTCCAACACATCGGCGTCATTTGGTACGATAGTAATAGCAGAGACTTTTTTGGCGATTAAATCTTCAATAATTTTAACCTGTTGAGGGGCATCCGTACTGGATGGTCCAACCTGATAGGCTTTAATTCCCAAATCTTTTCCTGCATTGGTTACCCCTTCACCCATTCGGTTAAACCACGGCATGCCACCAATTTTGGAAATATTAACGACTTCAACTTCTTTTGCCATTGCGGCGGTAGAACAAACCACTAACCCTAATAAACTAGCGGATAATAGTTTAGCCAAATTCATTTTACTCATCTTATACCTCGAGCTGGTGGTAAAAATAATTACGGTAATAATTTTGTTTATGAAGAAATAAAAAAATACCGATTTCTTTTTTGCGCACAGTTACATCCTATTCAGCGATAAAGGAGTGAATTTACCGTAATTAAGGTGCCTTTTTATGTAAAAGTTGGCTATAAAATAATTATGGATAGTGTCGGTGATTTTGATGTGTTCTCGACAAACCCCGTCAACACTCCTTTCTGCCACTGGACTGTAGAGTTTTAAGGTCAAAATGGTTATGTATTTATTGGCTGTTTTTATGGATAAAAATGTCTCTATTCTGTTTTGAGACTTGGGTCACAATTGGGGGTGGTTGTTTTATCGGCTATTTAAAGTTTTATGTCGTTTATTCAAGTTATAAATTATTTAGATTATTTAACCATTAACTTATTGATATATGTTTTGACGGTTAGTTCTTATTTGTATAACTCGAGTAGATAACCTGAATATTAGACATAAAAGTGTAGTTTAATATAAAAGCTGAAACGAGAAACCAATGTATATAATAATGAAGTAAGGGGAAAGGTATCTTGAACATATGAAAACTAAACGAAGTCGCGAGGCGGCTAACTTCGTTTAGATTGTGCTTAAAGCGTTATTTCTACCGGAGATGAACTCTCTACATCAGTGTAGGTGGTCAGTTCCATATTTCTGCGACGGAAATCGCTAGGGCTGACCCCGACACGTTTGCGAAACACGCGGGAAAAATAGAGCTGATCGTCATAACCCACAATGCGTCCCACGCTGGCGATAGATTCCTGAGTTGTTTGTAGCAGTAATTTAGCGCGAATAACTCGTTGGTCTTCACGCCAACGCAGCATATTAATACCAACCTGCTCGCGAAAAAGATGTGCCAGACGGGAAGGGGAGAGGCAGACATGGTTAGCAATATCTTCGATACGGACGTCATCGGACAGATTACTGGTCATATACTGGCAGGCTTCAATGATCCGTGGGTCCATGATTTTCTGTGGCGATTGAGGATCTTCTTCAATGCAACGCAGTAGCAGCCTTTCTAGCAGGTTCATCGATAGCTCTTCAGACAGGCGCCTGCCGGACTGATGGGTTTGTTCAATAGAGGTAAACAGCAGCTCAAACTCTTCCTGTAGTGCTTCTGTCGGCAGTGTCAGACGACCCACACGGTTGGTCTGGCTATACCATTCCAACCAGTCTGCCCAGTAGGCACGGGGGCGGAAGTAGATCCAACGGTGATACCAACAATCGCTGTCAGGTGAGCGACCATAATAGTGAGACTCTTTTGGCTGGAATAACAACATATCGCCGGGGTTACAGTAAAACGCATTCTCGCCGTCAAAAATTTGCCCCTGACCTTTAATCGTTAGATTCAGGATATAGCCTTTCATGCCGTTAGGGCGGTCAATAAAGAAGTCGAGAGGGCCATCAATGACGATGGGAGTCAGCCCGGCCACTAGGTAGGCGTTAAAGGAGTATCCGGGTAACAATGGGTTTGGTTGTGAGTCAGAGACAATGCGTTGGTACAATCTTTCCTCCTCAGGCTGACATTAGCGCGTAACATACCATACCGAGCATAACCCGGTATGGCGATTAGTTAATTATACTTTCTGTTTTGCCAGTTGTTTATAACGGTCGAAGATAACCGCTGCAAGCAGGATTAGACCACGCACAACATATTGATAGAATGGCGAAATATTTAACAGGTTCATCGCATTTTCTACCGTACCGAGAATCAGTACACCGGCAATAACATAAGATATTTTACCGATACCCCCTTTCAACGAAACCCCACCCAACACACAAGCAGAGATAACGATCAGCTCATAGCCCATTGAGGTCATTGGCTGTCCGCTGGTCATCCGTGAGGCTAAGATGATACCTGCGGCCGCAGAAATTAAGCCAGTTAGGGCGAAGATGATGATCTTAGTGCGAATTACCGGTACACCCGCTAGGCGGGCCGCTTCTTCATTACCACCAACTGCCAGCGTGTTGCGACCAAAGGTGGTTTTATTTAGCAGGAAACCAAACAGAATAAAGCAGAACAGGGTAATCCAGATAGGAACTGGAATGCTGAACCAACTGGTGTTACCCAACTCAAAGAAACGCTCATCCTCGATACCTACCGCTTTACCATCAGAGATGATATAGGCTAAACCGCGGGCAATTTGCATGGTTGCAAGGGTCGTAATCAGGGCGTTAATCTTCAGGCGAGCGATAACAAATCCGTTTAGCAGACCAAATACCAGCCCTAATAATAAGCCAGCACCAATGCCGAGAGCCAGACTTTCGGTATGGTTGATGACGACCGCCGTGGTTACGCCAGCGCAGGCAATGACGGATGCTACCGACAGGTCAAAATCGCCGGATGCCAGACAGAATAGCATTCCGCAGGCCACCATGCCGGACATGGAGATAGCCAGACCCAGACCGCGCATATTAATCCAAGAGGCAAAGTTAGGGACAAATACCATACAGGCGATAAACAGTACGGCAAAGACTACCAGCATACCGTAGCTATCCCAGATACGGCTCAGGTTATTGCCTGTATCGTTAGCCGATGTTTTTGCCGGGGATATGGGTGTAGTTGTTATTGACATGAAGATTTTCCTTCTCTTAGGCAACCGCATCAGCGGTGGTATTTAACATGGCCAAACTTAGGGCTTTTCCTTCGGTAGCGTTGTCATGGGTTAATTCCCCTGACAGCGCACCTTCTCGCATCACCAGAATACGGTCGGCAAGGCCGAGAACTTCCGGTAAATCACTGGAGGCAAAGACAACGGCAATACCCTGTTTTGCAAGTTCATAAATAACGTTATAGATTTCGTGTTTAGCGCCAACGTCAATACCGCGCGTAGGTTCATCTAACAAAATCACTTTCATTTCTTCGGATAGCCAGCGACCAAGAATCGCTTTTTGCTGGTTACCACCAGAAAGATTCATAATCAGCTGTTCTGCCGACGGGGTTTTGATGTTGAGTTCGCGAATACGCTGTTCAGCGTTGCTGTTTTCCCAATTGTTATTGATTAGGCAGCCTGCGCTGAGGGTTTTACGCCGAGCGCTGATATTGATATTGTCTTTTACCGAATGTACCGGAATGATACCCTCGGCTTTGCGGTCTTCCGGGCATAACATAATGCCCTGAGTGATACCGTCGATGGGGGTAGTGATATTCAGCGTTTTGCCATCCAATTCGACGCTACCGCCAGTAATACGCGTCGCGCCAAATAGCGCTTTGAGTAATTCACTGCGGCCAGCACCGACTAGGCCGAATAGACCGACGATTTCTCCCCGGCGTACCTGAAAACTAATTGGGTGCTTAACCCCCGGTGCTTTGACATTTTTCAGTTCAAAACGGACATCCCCTAATGGACGAGGGCTATAACCATAGATGTCACCAATATCGCGCCCAACCATGGTTTGAACCAGTTCGTCGTGAGTCAGATTAGGAATGTCGGTAAAGGTTTTCATGTAGCGGCCATCTTTAAACACGGTAATGGCATCGCTAAGGGCGAAGATCTCCTCCATACGGTGCGATACATACAGAATGACTCGACCTTCAGCACGCAGCTCGCGAATAACGCGGAATAGCTGTTCAATCTCTCTGGCGGACAGTGAACTGGTTGGTTCATCGAAGGCAATGATCTTGGCGTTACGCGCCAGTGCCTTAGCTATTTCCACCATCTGCCACTGGCCGATGGAGAGATACTTAAGCGGAGTATTTGGGTCGATATCCAGTCCCAGATGCTCCAGTTGAATACTTGCCTCATAGTTAAGGATTTTTTATTGACTACGCCGCCTTTGGTCGGCAATTGCCCCAAATAGATATTTTCAGCGACGGTCATTTCAGGAATCAAATGCAGTTCCTGATAAATAATGGCGATACCAGAATTCAGGGCATCCATGGTGTTATTGAATTTTACCGGTTGTCCCTTGACTCTAATCTCACCCGTGGTTGGGATATAGTTGCCACTGAGTATTTTAAGCAGTGTTGATTTTCCTGCTCCATTCTCTCCCATCAGCGCATGAACCTGACCTGGGTGACAGTCAAAGCTAATGTTTTGCAGCGCTTTCACGCCTGGAAACGTTTTACTGATTTGACAAAACTCGAGATAAGGTGATTGCAGCGTAGGCATAATAAGTTCCTTAATGCTCGTACCACTTATCCGCAGGGGGCGTGTAATTTTAAACGGCCCAAAAGAAGCGACTGACGGAATAAGTATATTTTTCGATAATACGGTGTCGTATAAAGAGGGCAGATGGTTAACCATCTGCCCGATGGACCATTACAGACCTTTCTTTTTCAGCTCAGCTTTGAAGTTGTCGCGCGTAATCAGGACTACGTCGGTAACTTCAGTGAATTTAGCTGGCTCAACACCTTTGGTTTCCCAGTTGTAGAGCATTTCAATACTCTTATAGCCGTGTACGTCCGGGCTTGGTAACAGCGAGCCATAGAAACCAGTAGCATTAGCTTTTGATAGCTCATTGACCGCATCTACCCCGTTGATACCGATACCGATAACGTTTTCAGGTTTGAAATTTTGACCTTCTGTTGCACGTACTCCACCTAAAATGGTGTTGTCGTTAAAGCCAACAATCAGCCAGTTTTTCACTTCCGGATGTTGCACTAACATGGAGTTAGCCGCATCGAAAGCCCCTGGGATATCGTTTGATTTGGTTGGAACCTGATAAATTTGCTTCTCAGGGAAGCCAGCGGCTTTCAGTGCTTCCATAGAGCCCGCTGTGCGGCGACGAGCGGTATCCAGTTCGTTAGAGGTAATAGCCATTACACCCGTCTCGGCTACGTTCCACTTACGCTTGCTCATCTCTTTCCACAGTTCTTCACCCTGACGCTCACCAATTTTGGTCGCAGCCATCATCACTAGAGGTACCGTATCCATCGGTTTACCTTTAGCGTTAACGAACTGGTCGTCAACGGTAATCACTTTCAGGTTATAGCTCTTGGCTTTAGCGATAATTGCCGGCCCTAATTTCGGGTCAGGTGTACAAATAACAAAACCTTTTGCGCCATTAGCCGCTAGGCTATCGATAGCATTTAGGGTTTTTTCACCGTCTGGAACGGCAATTTTAATGACGTCAAAACCGAGGTCTTTACCTGCTTTATCAGCAAATGCCCACTCGGTTTGGAACCAAGGTTCTTCAGGTTGTTTAACCAGAAAGCCGAGCTTCATCGTTTCAGCGATAGCTGAATGTGACATAATCGCCGACAATCCTACAACAGCAAGGGCCTTAGTAAATTTATGCATATGTTCTATCTCTCCTGTACTTGGTCTATATAGCCTAATTGGCTGTCTTTATGTTATTGACTCAGCGAGATCTACTATTGTTATAACAACGAATTTGCATTTAACACGCGTGTTTAAGCTCGTTTTTATGCAATCCATAACAAAGTGGCGTAAGTTTTAACGTTTATTTGATATGAGTTTTTAGAGCGCCATCACAATTGAGAATTACAGCAATATTGTTCATATATTCAGTGAAAAAGTGATGCATTTTGATTTTGAAGTAGATCACACTCCACCTTAAGAAAGCAGAATTGTGCATATATCTAGCTAATGCATCCTCGCCGATTTGATGGGATTTTTTTATGGTATCCCCAAACAAAAATCACCATTAATTCGTATATGAGGTTTTTATGTCAAAAGGCGCTATTGCTCTTGGGCTTGACTTCGGTAGTGACTCTGTTCGCGCTTTGGCTGTTGATTGCATAGAAGGCTCCGAGATTGCAACCGAAGTCGTCTATTACCCTCGCTGGAAGCAGGGGTTATTTTGTAAACCCTCTGATAATCAGTTCCGCCATCATCCTCAGGACTATATTGAGTCGATGGAGCAGGCAATTAAGGCCGTCGTTGCGCTGCTGACGCCGGAACAGCGTAAAAGTATTGTAGGTATTGGTGTTGATACGACGGGGTCAACGCCAGCGCCAATTGATAATGAAGGGCGAGTATTAGCGTTACGCCCTGAGTTTGCCGATAACCCGAATGCGATGTTCGTGTTATGGAAAGACCACACCGCCATTGAAGAAGCAGAAGAAATTAACCGTCTGTGCCATAGCGGTAAGTTTGATGACTATACCCGCTATATTGGTGGTATTTATTCATCGGAATGGTTCTGGGCCAAAATTTTGCACGTTTCCCGTGCGGATGCCGCGGTACGCAGCGCGGCAACGTCGTGGGTTGAACTGTGCGACTGGGTACCTGCATTATTAAGCGGTACGCAGGCACCAACGAATCTTAAACGTAGCCGTTGTGCTGCGGGTCATAAAGCATTGTGGCATATGGACTGGAATGGTTTGCCACCGAGCGATTTCCTTCAGGCATTAGATCCTATTCTGGTTAATGATCTGACTTATCCTATGTTTACTGAAACGCACACCGCTGAGAAACCGGTAGGGCAAATCACTAAAGAGTGGGCTGAACGTCTGGGTTTGCCAGAAAACGTGATGATCTCTGGTGGTGAGTTTGACTGCCATATGGGTGCCGTGGGTGCTGGCGCACAACCTTATACGCTGGTGAAAGTGATTGGTACTTCCACCTGTGACATTCTGCTGGCGGATTATGAACTGGTGGGCGATCGTGCCGTTGCTGGCATTTGTGGTCAGGTGGACGGTAGCGTTATCCCGGGGCTTATCGGTATGGAGGCCGGACAGTCTGCATTTGGTGACATGTACGCTTGGTTTAGTCGCTTGCTGGCATGGCCGCTTAATCATGCGGCAGCACAGAACCCTGAGTTAGCGCCAGCGCTGAAGCAAATCGAATCTAATTTGTTACCTGCTTTAACCGAAGCTTGGGCCCAGCAAACCTCACTGGACAAACTTCCTGTGGTGCTTGACTGGTTCAATGGCCGTAGAACACCGTTTGCCAATCAGCGCCTGAAAGGTGTTATCACGGATTTGAACTTAGGTACCGACGCACCAACTCTGTTTGGTGGATTCATTGCCTCTACGGCATTTGGTGCTCGCGCCATTATGGAGTGCTTTGTCAATCAGGATATCCCTGTGGAAAACGTACTGGCATTAGGCGGTATTGCCCGCAAATCTCCGGTGATCATGCAGGTTTGTACCGATGTAATGAATCGCCCACTGCAAATCGTTGAATCCGACCAGTGCTGTGCGCTGGGAGCCGCCATTTTTGCAGCGGTTGCCGCCGGTGTTTATGACACTATTCAGGATGCTCAACAAAACATGGCCAGCCCGATTGAACGCACGCTGACGCCAGATCCTCAGCGTGCTGCACAGTATGAAAAACTTTATCAGCGTTATCAGCAATGGAGTCAGGTTGCAGAACCTTGCTATGCAGCCAAAGCAGAATAATGCTGTACTGAATTTTGAATTAGCCTGCTGAAAAGCAGGCTCTCTATTAGGAGTTTATATGAACGTCTTTAATCAGTTAGAAGTTTGGTTTGTTATCGGTAGTCAGCATCTGTATGGGCCAAAAACGTTGCAACAGGTGAGTCATCAGGCTCAAGAAGTGGTCGATGGCTTAAATCAACACGCAGGATTACCGATCAAGTTAGTGATCAAACCGCTGGCGACTACGCCGGATGAGATTACAAACCTGTGCCGGGAGGCGAATTATGCACAAAGTTGTGTGGGTATCGTCACTTGGTTACACACTTTCTCTCCTGCCAAAATGTGGATCGCCGGTTTAAGCCAACTGGAAAAGCCGTTATTACAATTACATACCCAATACAGCAATGAAATTCCATGGGGTACCATTGATATGGACTTCATGAACTTGAACCAAACCGCCCACGGTGGTCGCGAGTTCGGTTTCATTGGTGCACGCATGCGTAATGAGTACACCGCGGTTGTGGGTTCATGGAAAGATAAAGAAGTACATCACAAACTAAACCGCTGGATGCGTGTTGCTGCCGGTATTTATGAAAGCAAAAACCTAAAAGTCGCACGCTTTGGTGACAATATGCGTGAAGTGGCGGTAACCGAAGGTAATAAGGTTTCTGCACAGATCAAATTTGGTTATGCGGTAAACGGCTACGCCTTAGGTGATTTGGTATCCGTAGTGGATGCCGTGTCTAAAGGTGAGATTGATGCGCTGGTTGAAGAGTATGAAGCGACCTACCGTCTGACTGATGTGGTCAAAGTTAATGGTGCTAAACGCAGTAACTTGCTGGACGCTGCCCGTATTGAGCTGGGCCTGAAGAAATTTCTGGAGCAGGGTAAATTTGGTGCTTTTACCACCACGTTTGAAAACCTGTATGGTTTAAAACAACTGCCGGGGTTGTCGGTTCAGCGTTTAATGCAACAAGGCTATGGTTTTGGCGCAGAAGGCGACTGGAAAACTGCGGCTCTGCTACGCATTATGAAAGTAATGGCAAGCGGTATGAAGGGCGGAACGTCCTTTATGGAAGATTACACCTACAACTTTGCAGCCGGTAACGATCTGGTATTAGGTTCCCACATGCTGGAAGTTTGTCCATCTATCGCCAGCGAAGAAAAACCGTTGCTGGATGTACAGCATCTAGGTATCGGCGGTAAAGACGATCCAGCTCGACTGATTTTCTCTGCTCCAGCAGGGCCAGCGCTGAATGCCAGCCTGATTGATATGGGCGACCGTTTCCGCCTGCTGGTAAATACAGTTGATACCGTTAAACCGCCACACGATCTGCCTAAGCTCCCTGTTGCTCATGCCGTTTGGAAAACCCATCCATCGCTGGACGTGGCGGTTGAAGCCTGGATTTTAGCCGGTGGCGCGCACCATACGGTGTTCACTCAGGCGCTGGATGTTGATCATCTGCGTATCTATGCTGAAATGTGCGGCATAGAGATGTTGGTGATCGATCAAGGTACTGAGATCCCAGCGTTTAAGAACGAGATTCGCTGGAATGAGGTTTATTACAAGTTGTGTCGCTAATATTTGGATATAGCGTAAGTGTCGTCGTTAGTTATATTGAGTCAGACTCGGCATAGTACTAATGACGAACGGCAAGCCCTTGGCATTGATGTCAGGGGCTATCCTCTTTCAGTCGTCAGTTGAATTTAACTGCTCATTTAGAAAGAAAAGGTTAAAAGGCAAAACAATATGTATCAGCAACTGAAGAAACAGGTTTTAGAGGCCAATCTGGCGTTGCCCCGTCATCATTTAGTGACCTTTACTTGGGGAAATGTCAGCGGAGTCGATCGTGAGCGCGGTGTGATCGTGATTAAGCCGTCAGGTGTTGAGTATGAGCATATGACCGCTGACGATATGGTGGTAGTGAGTCTGGAAACCGGGAAGGTTGTAGAAGGAAGCAAAAAACCTTCATCGGATACAGAAACCCATTTAGCGCTGTATCGGGCATTCCCTGAAATTGGTGGAATTGTACATACTCACTCTCGCCACGCCACGATTTGGGCGCAGGCTGGACGTGATTTATCCGCATGGGGAACCACCCACGCAGATTATTTCTATGGTCCAATTCCTTGCACCAGAAGAATGACACCGGAAGAAATCGCCGGGGAATATGAGTTAGAAACCGGTCATGTGATTATCGAAACCTTCAAATCACGGGGTATTAGCGCTAAAGATATTCCGGCGGTGTTGGTTAACTCTCATGGGCCTTTTGCCTGGGGAGCCGATCCGGATAATGCGGTGCACAACGCCGTGGTACTGGAAGAGATTGCCTATATGAATCTGTTTACCCGCCAGCTAACGCCAGATTTAGGTGAAATGCAGCAGGAGCTGTTGGATAAACATTATCTGCGTAAGCATGGTAAGAATGCTTATTACGGGCAGTAATCACCGTACCTGAGCAATGAAAAGAGGCTGTCATGGAAATGACAGCCTCTTTCTTTATTTTTTATCCCAGCATTTAACTAGTTGGTCTTCAATTGTTCTTTTTTGATTGAATAATAATCCAACCAACAACCTATCAATATGCCCATTAGGCACAGAAACCCGCCAATAATTAACAGTGCTTCTTTAAGGTAATAGAAAGTACTGAATTCAGTCGCGGACCAGAATAGTAAGACCAGCCATAATCCCAACATACTTGCCCCCGCAGTGACTAATCGAATCGCTGATTGGTACTGATGGGAGAAATGTATTCGGGGCATAAAGCTATCCGTTTGCTGGGTATGTTCCAACGTCTGACGGCATATCGCCAGCAGTAGCAGACCGGGAACCGCCATCACAATGGTAAACAGGTAGAACAGCGGCCAGTTGTAATGCTCGACAAACCAGCCAGCGACGGGACCGACGTAGACGCGACCAACGGCGGATAACGCCGAGAGCAGGGCAAATTGGGTGGCAGAGAATGATTTATTACACAGCGTCATCAGAAGGGCAACAAACGCTGCGGTACCCATCCCTCCACACAGATTTTCAAGGAAAATCGCGCTACCCATAGTAATAATGCTTTTATCGGTTACTGCCAAAATCCAATAGCCAAAATTGGATACCGCCTGCAAAATACCGAACAGCATCAGCGAGCGAAACAACGTTAGCCGTTGCATCAGAATACCGCCAATCAGAACCCCAATAATAGTGGCGAGCAGGCCCAGAGTTTTATTTACCAGACCGACTTCACCGGCGTTAAAGCCTAGGCCACGGATCAGGAATGTAGTGCTCAGGCTACCGGCGAAGGCATCACCCATTTTATACAGCACGATCAGTAATAGAATCAGCCAGGCATTGTTGCGGCCAAAGAAATCTTTTAGCGGCTCAATCACTGCTTGTTCAATGGTTTTTGGCGTTGAGGCTATCGTTTCAGGTTCTTTTGCCCATAATGTGGCGATAATACCAACCACCATTAGCAAGGCCATCAGCCAATAGGTAGCGCGCCAGCCTAAATAATAATGAGCAATCCACAGCGCCAGTCCACCAGAAACTAACATGGCTAAACGGTAGCCTAATACCGAAATAGCAGCACCATTTCCCCGCTGGTCTGCTGGTAGTACATCGGTTTTATAGGCGTCAAAAACAATGTCCTGAGAGGCGGAGAAAAAGGCAATCATTACCGCCAAAGCCGCCATCAGCCATAAATCGTGTTGAGGGTTCAGGCAACCAATAGCAAAAATCAAAATAACCAGAGCGACTTGGGTTAGCAGCATCCAGCCACGACGGCGACCAAGGAATGGCAGACTGTAGCGATCCATCAACGGTGACCAGAGAAACTTAAAAACGTAGGCCTGCCCAACTAAAGAGAAAAAACCAATGGTGGTTAAATCCAGTCCAGCTACGGTCATCCAGGCTTGCAGGGTACCGGAGGTTAGCGCGAGAGGAAGACCTGATGCAAAGCCAAGCAGCAGCAATATCGCGGTATTACGCTGAGTAAACGCTTTAAAATAGTGATTAGTCATAGAGTCAGAAACCCCTGCTGGTTTGAGCAGGGGTTGGTACTGGATTAACCGCGTGCATTTTGACGGATAAAGTCGCTGATACTGGTATCCTGCGCCATTTCATTAATCATATCGGTTAACGCCTCATTGATAACGTCCTCGATGTTTTTATTGCTGGCGGTGAAGGCACCTTTAGTATTGTGGGTTGTGCGGAAGTTTTTAGTCTGCTGTTGACCATTTTTTGCTTGGCTGACAATAGAGATATCCACTTTGGTGGCGATGTTATAACGTAAATCACCTTCCTGAACATCAGCGAACAGGTTATTGATAATAATCTGCACGTTAACGCTGCCATCCGAGCCTACCATATAACCACGGGCGCGCAGTTGTTTTTCCAGCGCTTCTTGCAGCAGGAAACGCATATCCCGTGATGGGGTTAAGGTTAACAGTTGACCATCGCGATTCACTTTGGCAAGCGCGTTATCCTGACGCTGATCGGCGCTGGTGATACTGATGGTTGCACCCATCAGCGATGGGTCTTGCTGAGGAAGGTTCATGGTTGGATTGATATTCAATGTGGTATCCGGACGGGCACAGCCAGCCAGAATAAATAGCGCCATTAACGGAAACAGGATGCGCTGTGGCAGAGTTATTTTTTTCACGGTAAACCTTTTAAATTCAATTTATTATCCATGTGCCGCTTCGATGATGGTGTCATCAATGAATACCTGAGCCTAATCAGAGGTCAGAGCGGCTTGTGAGTTGGTTTAGTCACCTGCATTGTTAATCATACTGCCGAGATAAACCGTGGTACAAATAAGACCAACGCCTATCATATCATTGCTCTGGTGATGAGGAAGAGGGGAAATGATAATATCACGCAGGTTAATCTGCTTTTGGGTGCAATTACCCGCCGCTTGGTTAATCGTTCATTCAGATAGGATGCTGTAAATTAGCAATGGAGACTCATCATTGGGTACCATTTGAATAAAAGATCGCTTTTCTCAGGCAAAATCATAGAGGGTGTACTTTAATTGCAGGGACAATAAAAATGTCGATGCTTAATAAAGTAAAAATGAATCATCAGAAAGCCAGTTGGGTAAGAAGGTAATGATGAAAGAGATTATCAAAAGTAAATTAGCGGTGCTGGATCCCGTGTTTATTGAGGTGGTTAACGAAAGCGATCGGCATAATGTGCCCGCGGGTTCAGAGAGCCATTTTAAGGTGGTTATTGTCACCGATCGTTTTGAAGGACAGCGTTTGTTGGCTCGCCATCGTGTGATTTATCAACTGTTAGCACAGGAGATGCAGCAGCCGATCCATGCCTTGGCTTTGCATACCTATACGCCAGATGAGTGGCAGAAACAGCAGGATTACGTGCCAGATTCACCTGAGTGCCGCGGCGGTAGCCGTTTTTCGTAGCGCTTGGGGTAGGATGACAATAAGGCTGGATAGCCACAAAAATAGGGTAATAACTATCGGTTGGGGAAAGTTTCGGGAACTGAATCACGATTTATCTGGTACTAACGCCCTCTCTTTTCTCGACTCATCATCAATGCGCGGCTATAATGCTGCGTCTAATTTTCCGGACTTTATTCGGGATGCTTCCGACAATAAGGGATAGGGTACCGTAAGCGCGGCCGTCCCGGTCTTAAGAAACGGTTTCAATTATTGCCTGGCGCAATAATTGAAAATGATTTCTGGAGTTGACCGAGCACTGTGATTTTTTGAGGTAACAAGATGCAAGTTTCCGTTGAAACAACTCAAGGCCTAGGGCGCCGTCTATCAATCGCTGTTGCGGCTGACGTGATTGAAGAAGCAGTAAAAAAAGAGCTGGTAGATATTGCCAAGAAAGTACGTATCGACGGCTTCCGTAAAGGAAAAGTACCAATGAACATTATCGCTCAGCGTTATGGTGCTTCTGCGCGCCAAGACGTGCTGGGTGAACTGATGCAGCGTCATTTCATTGATGCCATCATCAAAGAAAAAATCAACCCAGCGGGCGCACCGAAGTATGTACCGGGCGAATATAAGCTGGGTGAAGACTTCAACTATGCCGTAGAGTTTGAAGTGTATCCGGAAGTAGAACTGAAAGACTTAAACACCATCGAAGTTGAAAAACCAGTGGTTAACGTAGGCGAAGCTGACGTGAATACTATGCTGGATACTTTACGCAAGCAGCAGGCTACTTGGAAAGAAACTAATGACCAAGTTAAAGCTGAAGATCGCGTAACGGTAGATTTCACCGGTTCTATCGACGGTGAAGAGTTCGAAGGTGGTAAAGCGTCTGATTTCGTTCTGGCTATGGGCCAGGGCCGTATGATTCCGGGCTTTGAAGAAGGCATCGTGGGTCATAAGAAAGGTGAAGAGTTTACTATCGACGTTAACTTCCCTGACGATTACCATGCAGAAAACCTGAAAGGTAAAGCGGCTAAGTTCGCTATCGTTCTGACGAAAGTTGAAGAGCGTGAACTGCCAGAATTCACGCCAGAGTTCATTTCTCGCTTTGGCGTTTCTGAAGGTACGCTGGATGGCTTAAAAGCGGAAGTGCGTAAAAATATGGAACGCGAGCTAAAAGGCGCTATCCGTAACCGTATTAAGACTCAGGTTATCGACGGTTTAGTCAAAACGAATGATGTGGATGTCCCTGCTTCACTGGTTGATGGTGAAATCGATGTACTGCGTCAACAAGCGGCACAGCGTTTTGGTGGCAACCAACAGCAAGCGATGGAATTACCTCGCGAACTGTTCGAAGAGCAAGCTAAACGCCGCGTTGTAGTGGGTTTACTGTTAGGTGAAGTGATTCGTAAGAATGAACTGAAAGCTGACCAAGCTCGCGTTAATGCACTGATTGAAGAAATGGCTTCTGCGTATGAAGATCCACAAGAAGTAATTGAGTTCTATAATAAGAACAGTGAACTGATGAACAACATGCGCAACGTTGCAATGGAAGAAGAAGCAGTAGAAACACTGCTGTCTAACGCTAAAGTAACTGAGAAGGCCATGTCATTCAGCGAGCTAATGAATCAAACTCCAGCTGCATGATAATGCTTTGAGAGCAGAGAGAAAGTTGACTTAGTCGCTATTCTTCTGCAAATATGGCTCGGAGGCTCTGTTTCCGGGCCATTTTTCTATCAGGAGACTTCAATGTCCTACAGTGGCAGGTTAGATAATTTTTCATCAGATATGGAACAACCTATGGCACCTCACATGGCGTTAGTACCAATGGTGGTTGAACAGACTTCTCGGGGAGAGCGTTCTTACGATATTTTCTCTCGTCTGTTAAAGGAGCGTATCGTTTTCCTTAACGGTCAAATTGAAGACCATATGGCGAATTTGATTGTGGCTCAGTTACTGTTTTTGGAAGCTGAAAACCCGGAAAAAGATATTTTTATGTATATCAACTCACCCGGTGGCGTAATCACTTCTGGTATGTCTATTTATGACACCATGCAGTTTATTAAACCGGATGTCAGCACCATGTGTTTGGGGCAGGCTTGCTCAATGGGTGCATTCCTGTTGACGGCAGGTGCGGCAGGCAAACGTCTATGTTTACCGAATGCGCGCGTGATGATCCATCAACCATTAGGTGGTTTCAGAGGGCAGGCTTCAGACATCCAGATTCATGCAGAAGAGATCCTGAAGATCAAAGCTAAAATGAATCAACTGATGTCCCATCATAGCGGAAAGCCACTTGAAGATATCGAGCGTGACACCGATCGTGACAGATTCCTATCTGCTCAGGAAGCGATGGAATACGGTTTGATCGATGAAATCGTTACCTCAAGGGTGTAATCATTATCCCTGACATTGAGTCTATTTAGCGCCTACACTTATACAAATAGGTAGGCGGTAATAGCTTTGCCGGATACTGGTATGCGTCAGGGAAAGTGAAGCAGGATGCATAAAGTAGAGTTTAAATTTATGAGGTTTACTGATGACAGATAAGGGCAAAGACGGTTCAGGAAAGCTGCTGTACTGTACCTTCTGTGGTAAAAGCCAGCACGAAGTTCGCAAGTTAATCGCTGGTCCGTCAGTGTATATCTGCGATGAATGTGTCGACTTATGTAACGATATTATTCGCGAAGAGATTAAAGAATTAATACCACACAGAGAGCGCAATGCACTACCGACACCGCACGAAATTCGTCAGCATCTTGATGATTATGTGATTGGGCAAGAGCAGGCTAAAAAAGTTCTGGCGGTTGCGGTTTATAATCACTATAAGCGTTTACGCAATAGCGATAGCAGCCATGATGTTGAATTAGGTAAAAGTAACATTTTGCTGATTGGCCCAACGGGTAGCGGTAAAACACTACTGGCGGAAACGCTGGCACGTTTTCTGGATGTGCCGTTTACTATGGCGGATGCAACCACATTAACGGAAGCGGGTTATGTGGGTGAAGATGTTGAAAATATCATTCAGAAACTGCTGCAAAAATGTGATTACGATGTTGAGAAAGCTCAGCGTGGTATCGTTTATATCGATGAAATCGATAAGATTTCCCGTAAATCAGACAACCCGTCTATTACCCGTGATGTTTCCGGTGAAGGCGTACAGCAAGCACTGCTGAAGCTGATTGAAGGGACTATTGCTGCCGTTCCTCCGCAGGGTGGACGCAAACATCCACAGCAAGAATTCTTACAGGTTGATACCTCTAAGATTCTGTTTATCTGTGGTGGTGCATTTGCCGGGTTGGATAAAGTTATCGGTATGCGTATTGAAACCGGCACGGGTATTGGTTTTGGCGCGACGGTGAAAAAAGCATCCGATAAAGCAACGGAAGGTGAACTGTTTAAGCAGGTTGAACCAGGTGATCTGATCAAGTACGGTCTGATTCCTGAGTTTATCGGTCGTCTGCCGGTAGTGGCTACGCTGGGTGAGCTGGATGAGCAGGCGCTGATTCAGATTTTGAAAGAACCTAAAAATGCGTTAACCAAGCAGTATCAGGCATTGTTCCACCTTGAGAATGTTGAACTGGAGTTCCGCGATGAAGCGCTGGATGCCATCGCTAAAAAGGCGATGTCACGCAAAACGGGTGCTCGTGGCCTGCGTTCAATTGTGGAAGCCGCATTACTTAACACCATGTATGACATTCCTTCTATGGAAAACGTGGACAAAGTGGTGATTGATGCTTCGGTTATTGAAAACAATACCGATCCACTCCTGATCTACAGCCAGGCTGAAGCTCAGGCATCCGGTGAGTAACTGATAAAATCATCGTCGGTTTTCAATAAAGTACGGTTGAAAATGGCGTTGCAATCAGTGAAAAAATCAGGGGGATAATATCCTCCTGATTTTTTATCTTTGTCTACCGTTGAATGTAATTGAATAGTCCCCATATACTCTTTCATGTACTACGTTGATAACGTATCCCCCATTTCCGTTAATGTATTTAGTTGGCGGAAAACGAACAAAGAGAGAGCTCTATGAATGCTGAGCGTTCCGAACGCATTGAAATCCCTGCGCTGCCCTTAAGAGACGTAGTGGTTTATCCACACATGGTTATTCCACTATTTGTTGGAAGGGAGAAGTCTATTCGTTGTCTTGAGGCAGCGATGGAGCAGGATAAAAAGGTTCTGATGGTCGCACAGAAAGACGCCACTATGGATGACCCAGGTGTTAACGATCTGTTTTCGGTGGGAACCGTTGCCTCTATTTTGCAAATGCTGAAATTGCCTGACGGTACGGTAAAAGTGCTAGTCGAAGGATTACAGCGTGCCCGTATTACCATGCTGGCTGATAACGGTGAGCATTTCTCTGCACAGGCAGAATATATGCCGACTGCCAGTATTGATGAGCAGGAGCAGGAAGTTCTTATCCGCACTGCTATCAATCAGTTTGATGGTTACATTAAGTTGAACAAAAAGATTCCACCGGAAGTCCTCACTTCCCTGAATGGAATCGAAGATCCTGCTCGTCTGGCAGATACGATTGCTGCACATATGTCACTGAAGTTGAGTGACAAGCAAACCGTGTTGGAAATGGTGGATGTCGGTGAACGCCTTGAATTCCTGATGGCGATGATGGAGTCTGAAATCGACCTGCTGCAGGTTGAGAAGCGTATCCGTAATCGCGTTAAAAAACAGATGGAAAAAAGTCAGCGTGAGTACTATCTGAATGAGCAAATGAAAGCCATCCAGAAAGAGCTGGGTGAGATGGACGATGTGCCAGATGAGATAGAAACGCTTAAACGTAAGATTGAAGCGGCGAAAATGCCGAAAGACGCCCGGGAGAAAACCGAGGCTGAATTGCAGAAGCTGAAGATGATGTCTCCAATGTCTGCGGAAGCCACGGTAGTGCGCGGTTATATTGAGTGGATGATTCAGGTTCCATGGAATTCACGTAGCAAAGTGAAAAAGGATCTGAACAAAGCGCAAGAGATTCTGGATACCGATCACTACGGGCTTGACCGGGTGAAAGATCGCATTCTTGAGTATTTAGCGGTTCAGAGCCGTGTCAGCAAAATTAAAGGGCCAATCCTTTGTTTAGTTGGGCCTCCGGGCGTAGGTAAGACGTCACTGGGCCAGTCTATTGCCAATGCTACCGGTCGTAAATATGTGCGTATGGCATTGGGTGGCGTGCGTGATGAGGCTGAGATTAGAGGCCACCGTCGTACCTACATTGGTTCCATGCCGGGCAAACTGATCCAGAAAATGGCCAAGGTTGGGGTGAAAAACCCGTTATTCCTGCTGGATGAGATCGACAAAATGTCTTCTGACATGCGCGGTGATCCGGCTTCAGCACTATTAGAAGTGCTGGATCCAGAGCAAAACGTCGCGTTTAACGATCACTACCTAGAAGTGGATTATGACCTGTCCGACGTCATGTTCGTCGCGACATCTAACTCCATGAACATTCCTGCGCCACTGCTAGACCGTATGGAAGTGATTCGTCTGTCGGGCTACACCGAAGATGAAAAGTTGAATATCGCCAAACAGCATCTGTTACCGAAGCAACTTGAGCGTAATGCATTGAAGAAAGGTGAGTTGACGTTAGATGACTCAGCGATTGTTTCTATGATTCGCTATTACACCCGTGAGGCTGGCGTTCGTAGTTTAGAGCGTGAGATCTCCAAAGTTTGTCGCAAGGCAGTTAAAACCTTGCTGATGAATAAGACCGTGAAACATATTACGGTGAATGCGGATAACCTGAAAGAATTCCTCGGGGTTCAGCGTTTTGACTATGGTCGTGCCGACAATGAAAACCGCGTAGGTCAGGTAACCGGACTGGCGTGGACTGAAGTTGGCGGTGACTTATTGACTATCGAAACCGCCTGTGTGCCGGGTAAAGGTAAGCTGACTTACACCGGGTCTCTGGGTGAGGTTATGCAGGAATCCATCCAAGCGGCGCTGACTGTCGTGCGTGCTCGCGCCGAGAAGCTGGGTATTAACGGTGACTTTTACGAGAAGCGCGATATCCACGTTCACGTACCGGAAGGCGCTACACCAAAAGATGGCCCAAGTGCCGGTACCGCCATGTGTACCGCTTTGGTTTCCTGTTTGACGGGGAACCCGGTGCGTGCTGATGTAGCTATGACGGGTGAGATTACACTGCGTGGTCAAGTTCTGCCGATTGGTGGTCTGAAAGAGAAGTTACTGGCAGCGCATCGCGGTGGAATTAAAACTGTGCTGATCCCTGCAGAAAATAAACGTGATTTGGAAGATATTCCGGAAAACGTGATTGCCGATCTGGACATTCATCCGGTAGAGCGGATTGAAGAAGTGCTCACCCTTGCGCTACAGAATCCACCATTTGGTGCTGCACCGGTGGCGACAAAGAAGCCAACGGCAGCGGTAAAAATGCCAAAAAAGTGATGTAGAGCAAATATTGTTGATAAAACTAGGGCTGGCAAGGGTGTTCTCTCTTGCCAGTTTTTTTATGTACCGTTAAATTAGTGCGCAGGCTAACTTGCTATCGCTTGTTTTGCTTGATATAAGAGCAGTGGCGTCGTATCCCTATCGATGATCAGGGACGACAATTTATCGTAAAGGGGATTTTATAGTGAATAAATCACAACTGATCGACCAAATCGCTGCGGGAGCAGATATTTCTAAGGCTGCAGCTGGCCGCTCATTAGACGCAATCATTGATGCAGTTACTGATGCGCTGAAAAACGGCGATCAAGTTTCTCTGGTTGGCTTTGGTTCATTTGTTGTTCGTGAGCGTGCAGCCCGTACTGGTCGTAACCCACAAACTGGCAAAGAAATCAAAATTGCAGCAGCAAAAGTTCCGGCATTCCGCGCGGGTAAAGCGCTGAAAGACGCAGTTAACTAAGATTTTTTTGGTTTTTGCCATGTAAGGCCTTACCTTAAGGCAATGAACTGATAGAATAGAGGCGCATCGAATGATGCGCTTTTTTTATGCCTTTTTTGAAGGTTAATATAAACTTATAGCCATCTGTCAGATAAGCATCAATTCTGGCAGTAAACATATAGACCCGTTGGTAAATCGTCATATGGCGGTCAACCATATCTATGTTTCATGGTTTAGCCCTATTACAGCGGAGAGTTGTCACCCTATGATGGACAATCTACGCGCGGCCTCGAATAGTGTCGTGCTTAAAGTTATCCTTGCTTTGATTATGCTATCGTTTGTTTTAACCGGCGTGGGTAGTTACCTAGTTGGCGGTTCAAAGTCTTACGTTGCCGAAGTAAACGGACAAGAAATTGACCGCGCCCGGTTTGAGCAATCGGTCATGAATGAACGCGCTCGTTTACAACAACAGCTTGGCGAACAGTTCTCTCAGTTAGCAGGCAATGAAGCATACGTGAAGCAGATGCGTCAGCAGGTACTTAACCGCATGATTAACGATCTGTTGCTTGACCAATATGCTGCCAAGATTGGCATGGCGATTGGCGACGATCAGGTTAAAACCTCTATTCAGTCATCTCCTGAGTTTTCTACTGACGGTAAGTTTGATAACAGTAAGTACCGTGACTTGTTAAACCGCTTTCAGATTGCGCCAGAACAATATGCAGAAATGACGCGTAAACAATTGCTGACTCAGCAACTGTTAGCCGCATTTGCGGGTACTCATTTCTCTCTGCCGGCTGAAACTGAATCCGTTGTCGCATTGATTCAACAGCAGCGCGATGTACGAGTTGCCAGCATTGGTATGAAAGCGCTGGAAGCCAAGCCTGAAGTTATCCCGACGGCAGAGCAAGTTAAAGCATTCTACGATCAGAATAAGAGCCGCTTTACTGCACCAGAAATGGCCCGTGTCAAATATATTGAAGTAGATGCAGCAAAACTGACCGACGATATCAAAGTCAGCGATCAGGACGTTGCCGATTTCTATGCCAAGAACAAACCGCTATATGTTCAGGCTCCGCGCACCAGTTACAGCATTATCGTGTTGTCTAAAGAGAGTGATGCTAAAGATGTGTTGTCACAACTGAAAAACGGTGCTGATTTTGCCGCATTAGCGAAAGAGAAATCACTGGAAAAAGATTCTGGCGCTAAAGGTGGTGATTTAGGTTGGTTGGAAGCAACAGCCGTGCCTGATGATATCGCTAAAGCGAAATTAACAGAAAAAGGCCAACTGTCAGATGTGATTCATTCTGATATGGGCTATCTAATTGTTCGTTTGAACGATATTCAGGCCGCAAAAGAGAAATCGCTGGAAGATGTGAAAGCTGAAATTACTAAAAACCTGTTACAGGATAAGTCTTATAACAAGTTTGAAGATATTCAGAGCAAATTAATTGATGGTGCAGCCAGCAATAATACGTCTCTGGATGCAGCAGAAAAAGCATCGGGTCTGAAAGCGCAAGAAAGCGGTTGGTTGTCTCGCAGTAACATGCCAAAAGAGCTGGCCTATCCTGAAGTAGTCCAAGAGATTTTCGGCGGAGATCTGATTGGTGTGAAAGGTGCGCCTGGCCCTAACTCTGATTTAATTACGGTAGAAGGCGATCGTGCTTTTGTACTGCGTATTGCTGAATATCGTCCAGAAGCCGTACAGCCGTTTGAAGAAGTCTCAGCCGATATTACCGAATTGCTGAAACGTCAGAACGTAGTCAAGATGGCGCGTGAGCAAGCCGATCAACTGCTTGCTGCACTGAAAACTGATAAAGGTGATGAAGCGCTTCAGGCTGCCAACATTAGGTTTGGTGACAAGAAAGTAATTACCCGTATGTCAGATGACGCACAACTGGCAGAGAGCGTATTCGCGTTACCGCTGCCGAAAGAAGGCAAACCATCATACGGCGTCTCTAGCGATAAGAGTGATAATGTCGTTTTAGTGGCGTTGGATGCGGTTCACCCAGGCCAAATGGATGCTTCGTCATTAAAAGCATTTAGTGCTCAGATGGCTAATCAGGATAGCAGTGTTGTACTGGATGCCCTGATCGGTAACCTGAGACAGCAGGCAAAAATCAAAATGGGTGATTTAGCTAACGTTCAGTAATATGTGCGGCATACGTCGCATTTATATGTAACATATCACCATAATCAAAGGCCGCTTTCGCGGCCTTTTGCATATCTGAAAACCGCCGATTTAACTTAATCACCGGGATTGGCAATCTGTTATGGCTGTGACCATAAGGCGCAGTTTAATAACAAAGGATATCCATATGAAAGAATCAATTCTGACCTTACGCCACTGTCTGTTTCTTGGAGCGTTGTTGCTACCACTTAGCGGCCCGGCTTTTGCCGATAAAGCACCGGTGAAAGAGAGTGCACCGCCAACGTCGGTAGTCACTGCACCATTACCGGAAGTAGTGACCACAGGTAAAGGAAAGAAAGTGTTAGATAATGCCCAGGTCAGTATTAATCAAGCCACAGCGGAGCAGCTAGCCGAGGTTATGTTGGGCATCGGGCTGAAAAAGGCCCAGAGTATTGTGAATTATCGGGAACAACATGGGCAGTTTGCCAGCATTGAACAGCTTCAGGAAGTGCCAGGTATTGGTGCGGCGACAATTGAACGTAACTTAACCCGGCTGAAGCTCTGAGTTATATCAGGGGCCAATTAAACAATATAACGACACCACGCAGATATGGCGTGGTGTCAGGGAGATGATAAAGTTTGATGGGTAAGTTTTATGCATTCAAAATGCCAATTGTCGGGCTAAACCTGACGCGCTCTCTTGGTGAGTACAGACGGTTTACCGAGCGCATACAATGCAGGTTTAAGCATATTATTACGGTCGGAATACCCATAGATACCGATATCGCAGGTTTATCAGTAATCTGGCACTAAGCCATAATGGAGTGCTGTTTGAAAAGAACTCGATTACTTCAACGTCAGTTTACGTTTCAACTGTGCCATAACCTGTTGGTGATTGTCTTGATAGGTTTTCAGCCCATTGGCGCGCAAATGACAGGCCGGGCACTCGCCACAGCCATCTCCTTGAATACCGTTGTAGCAGGTCAAGGTTTGGTGGCGGATCAACGCCAATTGGCCGTAATAATCGGCTAGCGCCCAAGTTTCGGACTTATTCAGCCACATTAGTGGCGTTTCGAAACTCACCGGATAGTCCATACCCAAAGCAACCGCGTGATTCAGTGCTTTAACAAATTCATCACGGCAGTCGGGGTAACCGGAAAAATCGGTTTCACATACGCCGGTAATCACTGCCTGTGCTTTAATCTGATAGGCATAAATTGCTGCCAGCGTTAGAAACAGGATGTTTCTACCGGGTACAAAGGTGTTAGGAATGCCATCATCAACGTGGGTAGGAACAGGAATGTTGTCGCGAGTTAAGCTGCTGATAGCCAATTGATTTAACAAGCCAACATCCATCACTTTATGCGCGGTGACGCCCAGTTGTTTAGCCAGAGATTTGGCGACCTCAATTTCAGCCTGGTGACGTTGTCCATAATCGAAGGTGACGCAATGAACTTCATCATACTGTGTTAGTGCCTGAATCAGGCAGGTTGTTGAGTCCTGACCACCGCTAAAAACAACCACCGCACGTTTCATAATCACTCCATCAACCGTTTCTATCTGATACCCCTTGTTATCGGGGAAATAGCATATACATTCAGGGTATTCTTCATTACATTGTTATAAGCTGTCTGCCTGACAATATGGCAAATATGGTGATATCAGGAATACCCATAAGCAACAAAGCAGCTAATAATAGTGATTCGCAGGTGATGTTGCCATGTTTTATTGTGGCTAGCCTTCAATCCTAACCAACGATTTCTGCTCATGCGAAACAGATAAGAGAAAAATAACGTGAAAATTCTGGCTGATGAAAATATGCCTTATGCCCGCGAACTGTTCGGGCAGTTGGGTGAGGTAAGTCTGGTTGCCGGACGGCAGATAGAGCGTGAACGATTAGCGGATGCTGACGTGCTAATGGTTCGTTCAGTCACCAAAGTAAATAGCGAGTTATTGAGCGGTTCTCAGATTCGTTTTGTGGGGACAGCAACAGCAGGTACCGATCATGTTGATGATATCTGGCTTAAACAGCATGGTATAGGCTTTTCGGGGGCTCCGGGCTGCAACGCGATTGCCGTTGTTGAGTATGTCTTCTCTTCCTTACTGATGCTGGCTGAACGAGATGGTTTTCAACTCCAAGATAAAACCGTCGGCATTGTTGGTGTTGGTAACGTAGGCTCACGATTAAATAACCGACTGAAAGCATTAGGCGTCAGAACGTTGTTATGCGATCCACCTCGGGCACGCAAAGAAAAAGACACAGAATTTTTACCGCTAGAAATGCTGGTGCAGCAGGCCGATATTTTAACCTTCCACACGCCTTTGTATAAAGATGGGGTGGATAAGACCTTCCATATGGTGGATGACTCAGTTCTAGCTGCTATAGCTCCAGGGCGTATTTTGATTAATGCCAGTCGCGGTGCGGTGGTGGATAATATTGCTTTATTGCGAGCCTTGGAGAAAGGGAAACAGCTGAGTACTATTCTTGACGTTTGGGAACCTGAACCAGACTTACTGCTGCCGCTATTGGCGCGGGTAGATATCGGTACTCCTCATATAGCGGGTTATTCGCTGGAGGGGAAGGCGCGTGGCACCACTCAGATTTATCAGGCACTGAGTGAATATATGGGGCAACCGAAAAACATCGAGTTCTCTTCTTTATTACCGCAGGCAGAGTTCAACCATATCACTTTTAACGGTGAATTAGATGAACACAGGCTAAAACGATTAGTTCATCTGGTGTATGATGTGCGCCGTGATGATGCGCCACTAAGAAAAGTGGCAGGCCAGCGCGGTGAGTTTGACCGCTTACGTAAAGAGTATGTCGAACGTAGAGAGTGGTCCTCTCTAACCGTTGAGTGTGACAATGTTGAGACTGCCACTCAGCTTCAGCAGCTTGGCTTTAGCGTCAGATATCGATAACACTTGAATTAAAATGATTCCACAGCATGCTCTTTTTCCCCAAAAGGAGAGAGGGAGTGTGCCGTGATGTGCATACATGTAACAATTTGGAGAGCTCAGCATGACTGATGGTTGGCAAGTCGCGGTACTTGGGGCGACAGGAGCAGTAGGTGAGGCCCTGCTTGAGTTGTTGCAGGAGCGCAATTTCCCCGTTGGAGAACTGCATCTTTTAGCCAGTGAACGCACTGCCGGTGAAACGCTGCGTTTTAATGGTAAAAGTATTGTGGTACAGAACGCGGCTGAATTTGACTGGTCGCAGGCCCAGTTGGCTTTCTTTGTTGCAGGAGCAGAAGCGGCAGTACGCTATGCTGACGAAGCGGCGAGTAGTGGATGCTTGGTCATTGATAACAGCGGGGTATATTCCCTTGAGCCGGAAGTGCCTTTAGTGGTGCCGGGGGTGAACAATCATGCGTTATCAGAGTATCGTAATCGCAATATTGTTGCCGTAGCCGATAGTTTGACCAGCCAGTTGCTGACGGCGATTAAGCCACTTTCTGAAGCAGCCGGTCTTTCTCGGCTTCAGGTAACCGCCATGTTATCTGCCTCCGCGCACGGTAAAGCGGCAGTGGACGATCTGGCCGGCCAAAGTGCCCGTTTGCTAAATGGTTTACCGGTAGAAGAGGGTTTCTTTAACAAACAATTGGCGTTTAATTTGCTACCACTGTTACCTGATTTTGAAGGAAGCGTTAGAGAAGAACGCCGTATGGTGGATGAGACCCGTAAAGTCCTGCAAGATGATGGGCTGATGATTTCAATATCTTGCATTCAGTCCCCAGTATTCTATGGTAATGCGCAAGTGGTACATATGGAAGGACTGCGTCCACTATCGGCGGAAGAGGCTTATGATGAGCTCTCCAATGCTGAAGATATTCAACTTAGCGAGAATGATGATTATCCCACTCAGGTTAGTGATGCGACCGGCAATCCACACTTAAGCATTGGCTGCTTACGTAATGACTATGGTATTCCTGAGCAGATCCAATTCTGGTCGGTTGCTGATAATATCCGTTTTGGCGGCGCATTAATGATGGTGAAAACGGCGGAGAGCCTGACTCAGGAGTATTTTTACTGATGTCAGCGGCGGGAAAAGTTAAGGTTGCATTAGGCATCGAGTATGATGGCAGTGCCTATTGTGGCTGGCAACGCCAACAGGAAGTTGCCAGCATTCAGGGGCATTTGGAACAGGCATTAACTCAAGTGGCTAACCAACCGATAACCGTTTTTTGTGCTGGCCGTACGGATGCGGGCGTTCATGCCACTGGGCAGGTAATCCACTTTGAGACCGATGTTCAACGGCAAGATGTTGCTTGGACAATGGGCGTGAATGCCAATCTACCAAAGAATATTGCCGTGCGTTGGATAAAACAGGTTGATGAAGATTTTCATGCCCGTTTCAGTGCAACGGCACGTCGTTATCGTTATATTATTTATAACCATCGTTTTCGTCCTGCCATATTAAGCCGCGGGGTTACCCATTTTCATTTACCTCTGGACGAAGCGCGTATGCACCGTGCCGGGCAGCACCTGTTAGGTGAAAATGATTTTACCTCTTTTCGGGCCGTGTATTGCCAATCGCGTACGCCGTGGCGGAATGTAAATCATTTAAATGTCTCGCGACAGGGTGCCTATGTAGTGGTAGATATAAAGGCTAATGCGTTTGTGCATCATATGGTGAGAAATATTGTTGGCAGCCTGCTGGAGGTTGGTTGTGGCAATCAGCATGAGCACTGGATGGCTGAACTGCTGGCTGCGAAAGATCGCACACTGGCTGCTGCAACGGCAAAGGCGGAAGGCCTGTATTTAGTGGCGGTGGATTATCCGGAGCGTTTTGAGTTACCCAACTTGCCGCTAGGCCCGCTTTTTTTAGATAACAACCTTTGTGGATGATTAACAGCTACTATGGATTACATTACTTATTTAATTGATTTCATTCTCCATATCGATGTGCATTTAGCGCATATCTTTGAAAATTATGGCATGTGGGTATATGGCATCCTATTTTTGATTTTGTTTTGCGAGACAGGCCTAGTGGTAACGCCGTTCTTGCCAGGGGATTCATTGCTGTTTGTTGCTGGCGCGTTATCGGCACTGCCGGGAAATGATATTAATGTCCATGCTATGGTGGCATTGATGATTACCGCAGCCATTTTAGGCGATGCGGTAAACTACATCATTGGTAAACTATTTGGTGAACAACTATTTAGAAACCCAGATTCTAAAATATTTCGCAGAAGTTATCTGGTGAAAACCCATGAGTTCTATGAACGTCATGGCGGCAAAACCATTATTCTGGCTCGATTTGTTCCGATCGTTAGAACATTTGCGCCGTTTGTTGCCGGTATGGGGCATATGAGCTATCGCCATTTTGCCACTTATAACATTATTGGGGCCGTGCTCTGGGTTGTGCTGTTCACGTATGCAGGATATATTTTCGGCGATTTAAAGATTGTGCAAGATAACTTAAAATTATTGATAGTTGCGATTATCCTTATTTCGATTATGCCGGGTGTGATAGAGGTTATTCGCCATCGTCGCGCGGCTGCAAAAAATAAAAAAATACAATAATTCATTTGGTTATGATTTTCTCTATGTAGAATAAAGGGTTCCGATAAGTTTTTAGTCCACTCTATCGGAGCGTTATGGTTTAATGGGCGATTATTTATGTCATATACCTGTGCCAGACAATCACTGTCATTATCACAGGAAGATATCAGTCTGAATAACAGGCCAGCAGTATGCTCGGTTTAAACAGAAAGGTCATCAATGAGCTGGATTGAAAGAATTTTAAGTAAGAGCAGCGCTCCAACGCGCAAAGCTAGCATCCCTGAAGGGGTTTGGACCAAGTGCGATAGCTGTGGTCAGGTGCTTTATCGCGCTGAGCTGGATCGTAATCTGGACGTTTGTCCTAAGTGCGATCACCATATGCGTATGAGTGCCCGGGTGCGTCTGCATAGCTTCCTAGATAAAGGTAGTGAAGTTGAGCTGGGTAGCGAGCTTGAACCTAAAGATCTGCTGAAGTTTAAAGATTCTAAAAAATATAAAGATCGTCTGTCCGCAGCTCAAAAAGAGACGGATGAGAAAGATGCACTGGTCGTCATGAAAGGTACCCTGTACGGAATGCCAGTCGTGGTAGCATCGTTTGAATTCTCTTTTATGGGGGGTCAATGGCGTCAGTGGTTGGAGCCCGTTTTGTTCGCGGTGTTGAACAGGCGTTGGAAGATAATTGCCCACTGGTTTGTTTCTCTGCCAGCGGCGGTGCCCGTATGCAGGAAGCTTTGTTCTCTCTGATGCAGATGGCCAAAACTAGCGCCGCATTAGCTAAAATGCAAGAGCGTGGGTTGCCTTATATTTCAGTATTAACTGACCCAACGATGGGTGGTGTTTCTGCCAGTTTGGCAATGCTGGGTGACATCAACGTGGCAGAACCAAAAGCCTTGATCGGCTTTGCTGGCCCACGGGTTATTGAGCAGACTGTCCGTGAAAAGTTACCGCCAGGTTTCCAGCGCAGTGAGTTTTTGATTGAGAAAGGGGCAATCGATATGATTGTTCGCCGTCCTGAAATGCGTCAGCGTTTAGCTGGCCTGCTGGCAAAAATGACCGGTCAGCCTCTGCCGACTGAGGGTGAAACTCAGGCCGAACCTTCAGAGCCGACGCAAGAAGCGAAAGAGTAGCTCTGAACGGTGATTTACTAATGATAATTACACAATCCGGTCTTTTGGTCGGATTGTGCAAAACAATACCGTAGCTAAGTGAACGGGAATCATGAAAGATCTGGAAATACCACAAGCCACGTCGCCTCTTGCCTCGTGGCTTTATTATCTTGAACACCTGCATAGCAAGGCTATCGAATTAGGTCTGGAGCGGGTTCGTTTGGTCGCTGAACGCCTTGATTTACTCAAGCCTGCCCCCTATGTCTTCACTGTTGCTGGAACTAACGGCAAGGGTACGACCTGCCGAACGCTGGAAACTATTTTGATGGCCGAAGGCTATCGGGTTGGCGTTTACAGTTCCCCTCATTTGGTTCGTTATACCGAACGGGTACGAATTCAGGGGCAAGAACTGGCAGAAAGTGACCATACCCAGGCTTTTTCCCTGATCGAACAGGGAAGAGGGGAAACCTCACTGACCTATTTTGAGTTTGGTACCCTGTCAGCGTTTCAACTGTTTAAGCAAGCCCGGCTGGATGTGGTCATTCTGGAGGTCGGACTGGGTGGACGTCTGGATGCAACCAATATAGTTGATGCCGATGTGGCCGTCGTCACCAGTATCGCATTGGACCATACTGACTGGTTAGGTTTTGATCGCGAAAGTATCGGTCGTGAAAAAGCTGGTATTTTCCGTTCAGCACGTCCGGCTGTCGTGGGTGAACCCGATATGCCACAAAGTATTGTCGATGTTGCTCATCAGCTTAATGCACATCTTTACTGTCGTGGCCATGAGTGGTCATTCAGCGTCAATCCTACGGGTGATAGCTGGAGCTGGCAGGCGAATGGAGAACAACTCACTTCTTTACCATTGCCAAACGTGCCATTAGCGAATGCGGCAACGGCGATGGCTGCCCTGCATTACTCTTCGTTGAGTCTGGGTGATGATGCTATTCATCAGGGATTAAAGCAAACCTCACTGCCGGGCCGCTTCCAGATTATTGGTCAGTCACCGTTAAGAATTCTTGATGTGGCTCATAACCCTCATGCGGCAGGCTATTTAGCTGAACGCTTGGCGGCGTTACCTAAGCTGGGTGGAAAGGTTTATGCAGTAATTGGAATGCTGTCGGATAAAGATATCGAAGGCACTTTAGCATTACTTAAACCTCAAGTGGATATATGGTATTGCGCTCCTCTGGAAGGGCCTCGTGGCGCGACAGCAGGGCAGTTGGCGCAGTATTTACCTCAACCGCATATCTTTTCTGATGTTAAACAGGCCTGGAATCAGGCGCTACAGGATTCGGGTAGTCAGGACACCATTATTGTCTGTGGTTCCTTCCACACGGTTGCACACGTGATGGAAGCGTTGGAGTCATGCACAGGAGAACAGGATGGCTAGTCAATTTCAGAACCGGCTGGTGGGAGCAGTGATTATTGTCGCTATTGGGGTAATTGTCATTCCCAGCCTGTTTGACGGTAAGAAAAAACATTACGAAGATGAGTTTGCTTCAATCCCTTTGGTACCTAAAGAAGGGGATGAGCAGAACACTGAAATTTTACCTTCGGTAAATCATAATCTACCGCCGGTAAATACAGGCGTTACCACACCTGAAGCGGGTGACGGCTCTGAACCGGGAGCGATAGAGACGCCACCGCTGGCGGCAGGTAATGGAGGGGTAACAACACCGCCAGAAGTCGTACCGCCAACTAAAAAACCAGAAGTCAAACCAGAGCTGAAGCCTGATCCTAAACCAGAGCCTAAACCAGAGCCTAAGCCTGAGCCAAAACCGACGGTGAAGCCAGTCGATCCTAAACCAGAACCTAAGCCTGAGCCAAAACCGACGGTGAAGCCAGCCGATCCTAAACCAGAGCCTAAACCTGAGCCAAAACCGACGGTGAAGCCAGCCGATCCTAAGCCAGAACCTAAACCGGAGTCTAAACCAACGGTTAAGCCGACAGAGCCGACCAAGCCGGTAGAAAAACCGCCTGTTGGTCAGGCTTATATTGTTCAGCTTGGCGCATTAAAAAATGCAGATAAGGTGAATGAGTTAGTTGCTACGTTGCGTTTGTCAGGTTACCGAGTATATACGGCGCCTGCGACACCGGTTTCGGGGCAGATTACGCGTTTAGTGGTTGGCCCGGATCCTTCAAAACAAAAACTTGAAGCATCATTGCCGGACTTACATCGACTGACTGGGCTGAGTGGACAAGTTAAAGCATATAGTACCGGACGATAACGTTTGCTTAAGTGGAAAAACGATACGCAAACGTTTTCTTTTTCTGTTAGAATACGCTGAAAATCAGACGGCGTAGCATTTACATAGGCTGATTTTATGAAGTACCACATTATGAATACATGGATGTACATATGATGAATTGGGTTGACTATGCCATTATCGGCATTATTGTTTTTTCAGTGCTGGTTAGCCTGATTAGAGGATTCGTTCGTGAAGCGTTGTCATTGGTAACTTGGGTAGCGGCATTTTTTGTAGCCAGTCAATTTTACCCTTACCTGACAGTTTATTTTACGCAGTTTCAGGACGAGTTGGTACGTAACGGAATTGCTATCGCCGCGCTATTTATTGCGACATTGATTGTGGGTGCTATTGTTAACTATGTAATCGGTTCCTTGGTAAAACATACCGGACTTTCCGGAACGGACCGCGTTTTGGGCATCTGTTTTGGTGCTTTAAGAGGCGTGCTAATTGTCGCTGCGTTACTGTTTTTCCTTGACTCATTTACATCGCTTTCTAAAAGCACAGATTGGGTACAGTCCCAGTTGATCCCGCAATTTAGTCATATTATCAAGTGGTTTTTTGACTACTTGCAAAGTTCGTCGAGTTTCTTGCCTCACGTTACGCAATAGACATTTTCGTCAGGGTGGGCGTGGGGTGATACTGATGAGGAAAAGACAGCATGTGCGGTATTGTCGGTATTGTTGGTTTTACACCAGTCAACCAATCCATCTATGATGCGCTCACGGTGCTTCAGCACCGTGGGCAGGATGCTGCGGGTATTGTTACCATTGATGAAAATAACAATTTTCGCTTAAGAAAAGCCAACGGCCTAGTGAAGGACGTGTTTGAGATGCGGCATATGCAGCGTCTGCAAGGTAACATGGGTATCGGGCATGTTCGTTATCCTACGGCAGGTGGGTCTAGCGTTTCTGAAGCTCAACCGTTTTACGTTAACTCCCCTTATGGTATTTCTCTGGCTCACAATGGTAATCTGACCAACGCCCATGAACTGAAGCATAAGATGTTTGAAGTGGCTCGTCGCCATATTAACACTTCCTCTGATTCTGAAGTTCTGTTGAATATTCTGGCCAGCGAGCTGGATAACTTTCGCCATTATCCGTTAACGCCTGAGGATATTTTTGTCTCGGTTCGCAATACTCATAAATTGATCCGTGGGGCTTACGCCTGTGTAGCCATGATTATCGGTCACGGTATGTTGGCGTTTCGCGATCCCAACGGTATTCGTCCGTTGGTGATTGGCAAACGGAAGCTGGAGGACGGCCGTATCGAGTATATGGTCGCTTCTGAGAGCGTAGCGCTGGATACCTTAGGATTTGAGTTCTTGCGTGACGTCGAGCCGGGAGAGGCCATCTACGTGTCGGAACAAGGGCAAATGTTTACGCAACAGTGTGCCGATAACCCGCAAAGTCATCCTTGTTTGTTCGAGTATGTATATTTCGCTCGTCCGGATTCTTTTATCGATAAGATCTCTGTCTACAGTGCCCGTGTCCGTATGGGTAAAAAACTGGGTGAGAAGATTGCCCGTGAATGGGACGATTTGGATATCGATGTGGTTATTCCTATTCCAGAAACCTCCTGTGATATCGCTCTGGAAATTGCCCGTATTCTCGATAAACCCTATCGTCAGGGTTTTGTGAAAAATCGCTATGTTGGCCGGACCTTCATTATGCCGGGCCAGCAGGCGCGTAAACAATCGGTTCGTCGTAAACTTAACGCTAACCGTGCTGAGTTCCGTGATAAGAACGTGCTGTTGGTTGATGATTCTATTGTGCGCGGTACCACGTCAGAGCAGATCGTAGAAATGGCCCGTGAAGCAGGGGCTAAAAAGGTCTATCTGGCGTCGGCTGCTCCGGAAGTGCGTTTTCCTAACGTTTACGGCATCGATATGCCAAGTGCCAATGAGTTAATTGCTCATGGTCGTGAAGTTGTTGAAATTAATCAAATCATTGGTGCGGATGCGTTAATTTTCCAGAATCTGGACGATCTTGTTGAGGCCGTTCGCGAAGATAATCATGATATCGAGAAGTTTGAGAGTTCCGTGTTCGACGGTATTTATGTCACGCGGGATATTGATCAAAACTATCTCGATTATTTGGATACCTTGCGTAATGATGGCGCTAAGGTAGACAAAGATCATCATAATGCAGAAAATTTGGAAATGTATAACGAAGGGTAGATTGGCAATTATTGATGATTGAACTTCGAAAATGCCGTGCTGATGTTTCAGTGCGGCATTTGAGACTGCTGGCAAACCTAATAATCAGTATCTGTGAATATTCCGGCCGTAAAAACGATATTGCTTAAATCACTTTCGTGCTTGGCTGTAAGACCATCTGTACTTAGCTGTAGAGCGCGTCGGGCCTAGATTCCCTAGGGGCGCTCCGGCAGCTAAAGCTGCTACGACCCCAACGGCAATCTCTCCCGCCGATTGGCTATGCTAAAACACAAAACCAATATAAAACTGAATCATGTGACTTTGTTATCAGTCTGAAATGCCGTGCTGATGTTTCAGTGCGGCATTTGAGACTGCTGGCAAACCTAATAATCAGTATCTGTGAATATTCCGGCCGTAAAAACGATATTGCTCAAATCACTTTCGTGCTCGGCCGTAAGACCATCTGTACTTAGCTGTAGAGCGCGTCGGGCCTAGATTCCCTAGGGGCGCTCCGGCAGCTAAAGCTGCTACGACCCCAACGGCAATCTCTCCCGCCGATTGGCTATGCTAAAACACAAAACCAATATAAAACTGAATCATGTGGCTTTGTTATCAGTCTGAAATGCCGTTCTGATGTTTCAGTGAGGAATTTGAGACTGCTGGCAAACCTAATAATCAGTATCTGTGAATATTCCGGCCGTAAAAACGATATTGCTTAAATTACTTTCGTGCTCGGCGGAAGACCATCTGTACTTAGCTGTAGAGCGCGTCGGGCCTAGATTCCCTAGGGGTGCTCCGGCAGCTAAAGCTGCTACGACCCCAACGGCAATCTCTCCCGCCGATTGGCTATGCTAAAAACACAAAACCAATATAAAACTGAATCATGTGGCTTTGTTATCAGTCTGAAATGCCGTGCTGATGTTTCAGTGCGGCATTTGAGACTGCTGGCAAACCTAATAATCAGTATCTGTGAATATTCCGGCCGTAAAAACGATATTGCTCAAATCACTTTCGTGCTCGGCCGGAAGACCATCTGTACTTAGCTGTAGAGCGCGTCGGGCCTAGATTCCCTAGGGGTGCTCCGGCAGCTAAAGCTGCTACGACCCCAACGGCAATCTCTCCCGCCGATTGGCTATGCTAAAACACAAAACCAATATAAAACATGAATCATGTGACTTTGTTATCAGTCTGAAATGCCGTGCTGATGTTTCAGTGTGGCATTTCAGACTGCTGGCAAACCTAATAATCAGTATCTGTGAATATTCCGGCCGTAAAAACGATATTGCTCAAATTACTTTCGTGCTCGGTGGAAGACCATCTGTACTTAGCTGTAGAGCGCGTCGGGCCTAGATTCCCTAGGGGTGCTCCGGCAGCTAAAGCTGCTACGACCCCAACGGCAATCTCTCCCGCCGATTGGCTATGCTAAAACACAAAACCAATATAAAACATGAATCATGTGACTTTGTTATCAGTCTGAAATGCCGTTCTGATGTTTCAGTGCGGCATTTTTTATTCATAAGCGTTATTACCCAATAGGATTCTGATTGATAAAGTGCCCTGATTACGGCAAAGTCCTGTCATTATTCAGCGAATGCGAAGAGTTTTCATATGAAACGTTTGATTGTCGGTATTTCCGGTGCCAGTGGTGCGATTTATGGCATCCGCCTGTTACAGGTTCTGCAAAATTGTGCAGAAGTAGAAACCCATCTGATAGTCAGTAATGCTGCTCGTCAGACGTTAGCAATGGAAACGGATTATAGCCTGCGTGATGTCACCTCATTGGCTTCTGTGGTTCATGATGTGCGAGATATTGCCGCTTCGGTATCTTCCGGTTCGTTTCGCTGTCACGGTATGGTGATTTTGCCATGTTCGATGAAAACGCTGTCGGCTATTGTAAACAGTTACACCGATGATTTATTAAGTCGGGCCGCGGATGTGACGTTGAAAGAGCGTAAGCCGCTGGTGCTGTGCGTGCGGGAAACGCCATTACATCTGGGCCATTTGCGTTTGATGACTCAGGCGGCGGAAATGGGAGCGGTGATTATGCCTCCGGCTCCGGCGTTTTATCATCGACCTCAAAGCGTACAGGATATTGTCGATCAGACGGTGAACCGGGTGTTAGACCAGTTTGATATTCAATTGGAACAGGATTTGTTTGAGCGCTGGCAGGGTAGTAAGCCATAAGGCAATCGACTAAATATTTTTCTGGTTCTGGAAGATCGGGTTATTTCAGGAACCATGAATCCTGAGATAACCATCAAGCGTTTATTCATCATACAGCCCGTCATTACGCACTGCCGTATGTTTTTTGTTTGGGCGGATACGGCGTACCGATTCCTGTATTACCAACGTGCCGTTTAGCAATAAGTTACCGATAGGAGCCTGTGGGCGAATCAGACGCTGCTGAAGAATATGTACCGCTTCTTCACCGAGTTGATCGCGCGGTACATGAACGGAAGTCAGCGGTACATCATGGATTGCCGCCAAGTTGAAACCATCAATACTCATCACAGAAATGTCATTAGGAACGCGCAGTCCTGCTTTTTGTAGCGCACTGACGGCACCGGCAGCCATAAAATCCCCCCGACTAATAATGCACTGGGCAATTTATCCCGTGGCGTGACGGCGAGAAAATCACCGATGAGCTGTTCACTTTCTTTAGCGCTGAAGCTTTGGGCGGTTATTAGATGTTGAACATCATCGAACGGGAGGTTATGGGCTTCCCATGCGTCTCGAATTCCCGCGAGGCGGAGCTCCATGGTGTGACGCCGCAGACATAGCAGATTAACCACCACTTTATGCCCCAGTTCGAAAAGGTAGCTTGCGGCATATTCACCAATAAGTTGATTATCGGGAGATACGCCAGGCAGGCGCATTTTGCGATCGCGGCAGTTTATCAGGACGCACGGCTTACCCAAGTCCACCGCTAAATCGTGAATGTGGGGATCGTCAATCCCCAGCAGTATCACCGCTTCGGTATCGGGCTCATTCATTTTTGTCAAAAACAGATTGGTATCGCTGTCGAGTTCTTCCAGTGCACAATAGCGTAGTCGAACTTCATGAGAACTTAGCGCTTTGTTGATGCCTTGAATGACACGGTAATAGAAGACATCCAGACGTTCGTCAAAAGCCCGCTGGGGGGCAAAGACCATCAGATTGTTAAGTAATAAACGACCATCAGCCATTCCTTGCAGTACGCCATTTTGCTGTGCACAAGTTAGAACGCGTTGTTTTGCTGTTTCACTTGTGTTGGATTTTCCCGCTAATACTCTTGAAACTGTACTGATAGACAGCCCCGTTTGGGCTGCAATTTGGCTGATTTTTAGCTTTTTACTCATTCTGTGATCTATGCCCATTTTGCAAATGAAAATTTTTTCATCTTTTAGTATTCACTATTCTTAAAGCTGTTTAACTAAATGTTTATCTGGCTATTTCATGCTGATGAAAATTATTGCAGCAAATCTGCTATTGGACAGTTTATAACTCATTTAGGCTCAGTTTGTCGAATTGCTTTTCGCTTTTCTACTCCAAAAAATTTAAATAAAAAACAATTAATCAGATGGTTAAAGAAAGTGGCAGCCAGAACGCTGTTAGGCCAGACCTGATTATTATCGCTGCAAGGAGGAGATCAACATGAGTACTGAAATAAATCAGGATGTGACCGCAGTGAAGGCCACGCGAACCATCCGCAATCTGCGTTGGTGGGTATTGGTACTGTTTCTGACGGGGGTTACCGTTAACTATATTACCCGTAACTCGCTTGGTATTTTGGCTCCGGAGTTAAAAACTAGCCTGGGTATTACCACCGAACAGTATTCATGGATTGTTGGTGCTTTTCAGTTAGCCTATACCGTGTTTCAGCCAATATGCGGCTGGTTGATTGATGTGATAGGTCTGAAGCTGGGCTTTCTAGTATGTGCAATTATTTGGTCAATTGTTTGTATGATGCATGCAGGCGCGGGAAGCTGGCTACAACTGGCTATTTTACGCTTCATGATGGGCGGTGCCGAAGCGGCAGCAACGCCCGCTAATGCCAAAACCATTGGTGAATGGTTCCCTAAAAAGGAGCGTCCGGTAGCTGCTGGTTGGGCAGGGGTAGGTTTCTCCATTGGTGCGATGTTGGCTCCACCTATTATCTATTTTGCACATGCCTCTTTTGGTTGGCAGGGTGCATTTATGTTTACCGGTATTCTGGCGATGTTGTGGGTTATTCTGTGGTGGTTGTTTTATCAAAACCCTGAGCAGCACCCGAATTTGAGCAAGGAAGAGCTGGCTTTCATCAAGCAAGATAACGAAGCACCTGCGGTGAAGTTGCCTTTCTTGACTGCACTAAAAACAGTGTCTAAAAACAAACGTTTTTACGGTATTGCTATCCCGGCGTTTATGGCTGAACCGGCCTGGGCGGTATTGAGCTTCTGGGTTCCGCTGTATCTTGCTAACGAACGGGGTATGGATTTAAAGCAGATTGCCATGTTTGCTTGGTTGCCGTTCCTGGCCGCCGATTTAGGCAGCGTAGCGAGTGGTTATCTGACAAAACTGTATGCCCGCTGGTTTGGCTGCTCGCGGACCAACTCTGTGGTGGCCAGTTCTGTTACCGGTGCATTTATGATGCTTTCTCTGGCATTGGTTGCGATTACTAAAGATCCGTATATTGCTATTGTACTGATCTCTATCGGTGGTTTTGGCCATCAGATTATCTCTTGTATGTTGAGTGCGCTGGTTGTGGACTCTTTCGATAAAGGTCAGATGGCGACGGTTAACGGTATGCGAGGTTCTGCAGCGTGGATTGCCAGCTTCCTGTTCTCATTACTTATTGGTGTTACCGCCGACAAGATAGGTTTTAACCCGCTGTTCATCGCGATGGGATTCTTTGATCTGATTGGTGCAATATTCTTGGTTTCTTTTATTGCAGAGCGCCGTACTAAACGTGCCTAAGGTTAAGAGCGAATACCCACAAATGTCGGGTCTAGTGCGATAATCTTTCACTGAACACCTATAAGCCTATTCTGGCGCTTATAGGTGTCAGTCAACTTCAGGCCTTTTGTTTGGACTCGTTCTTCTATATGTGCTTAATCTTTCGGAAACAAGTTTTCAAACGCCTTCTCTAGGTCGCTAAACTCAAAATGGAATCCCGCTTCTTCCAGCCGTTTTGGCAATGCATGTTGACCGCCAAGTACCAATACGGCTGATTCACCCATGAGTAAACGGATAACACATGCTGGAGTACGGAAAAAGTGTGGTCTGTCGATGGCTGAGGCCAATAGGTCAGTAAACAGCTCATTATGTACTGGATAGGGGGAAACCATATTAAATGGACCTTCCAGTTTGGGTGTGGTCAGCAAAAATAAGATGGCATTCACCATATCATTAATATGAATCCACGGCATATATTGCAGACCTGAACCTAATGGGCCACCAAGACCCATTTTAAATATTGGTAGCATTTTGGTTAGTGCTCCGCCTTCCGTCGATAGCACAACTCCGGTACGCAGCAGGCAAACTCGAGTACGATCGCTGTTTGCCCGCAGTGCTTCTTCCTCCCAACGCTGACAGAGAGTATGGGTAAATTCTGAATGAGGACTTTCGTCTTCGGTGACGATGCTTTGCCCCTGATCGCCGTAATAGCCAACGGCAGATCCAGAAATAAATACGGCCGGAGGGGTATGACTATCGAGGAACAATTTGCTGAGATGAGCGGTTAATTGCCAGCGGCTGTTGCACAGCCGTCTTTTCTGTACGGCTGTCCAGCGCTTATCTGCAATAGGTTCACCCGCGAGGTTGATCACCGCATCGAAGTTATCGAGATTTTTTAGGTTATCCAGCGTATTGAAATAGCTGACACTATCACCAAACCGTGCTCGGGCTTTTTCAATGCTGCGGCTAACCACGGTAATAGTGTGGGACTGCAATAGCAGTTTTTTGGTCAAATGACGACCGATAAGTCCGGTAGCACCAGTAATGAGTACATGCATGGGCGATCTCCTGAAGCCGTCGTAAGGAACAAAACCGTCTTGCATATACTAATCATAGCGGATAGTTGACACGAAATATTATGCGCGCTCACAACTTTGTGTTTTTACTCTATTTTGCTTTTTAATCGCCATTCGGTATCTATTCGCCGAGCGATAATCACGGCCTGTCGTTTACTTATGCGCTGATACCAGTTATTGACGGCGGGATAATTCTGCAAATCGATACGCTGTTTTTGATAATCATCAACCAAAGGATAAAGGGCAATGTCTGCAATGCTGTAACTGTCACCGGCAATATACATATTTTTTGTCAGATTTTGGTCAAGCAATTGATAAACGGCGATGGTTTTATTATGGTAAAACTCAATAGCGGAGGGAATGATGCGCTTGGAGTGATGGCTGAAATATTCCATATTCTCCAACGTTGGCATCAATTCATTTTCCAACCAAAATAGCCATTGCAGCACATCGTAATGATGGCGAAGTCCGTCAGAAGCCAGATGACCGCTCTTTTCAGCCAGATATACCAGAATGGTGCTTGCTCCATACAGCGTTAATGGAGCCTCTCCGGTATGCGGTTTGGGGTCAATAATTATTGGGCCTCTCTCTTCTGGAGATAATGTCGTGCGCGTTTGCTGCGGGTAATTGACATCGCCAATCTTGAAAGGATGTATGCTGTAAGAAAGCTCCAGCTCTTCAAGAAAGATAGCGATCTTTTTTCCATCAGGAATTGGGGTGTAATAAAATTTAATCATAATTCCCTCCATGGCATAAATTTTGCTGGCTTAATAAAGTTACGGGTTTTTCCTTGGGAGTCACGGGTATATTATGCCGGGAAAAGCCTTTTTTATTCAGTAAAATATGCGTTAATCTTAGATAATATTTTTCAATGTATTATTAATGGTCAAACTCGCGCTTTGACTGATTTTATACTCAGGAATACTCACTGATGAAATTAATGTTTGCATCTGATTTACATGGTTCTTTATCAGCCACTCAACGGGTGTTAGAACGTTTTGAGCATTCTGGTGCAGACTGGCTAATTTTATTGGGAGACTTATTGTACCACGGTCCTCGCAACCCCTTGCCAGATAACTATAATCCTGCGGAAGTAGCACTGTATCTTAACCAGTTTGCTGATAGAATCATGGCTGTCCGGGGGAATTGTGATAGTGAAGTAGACCAAATGCTATTACACTTTCCAATAGAAGCGACTTGGCAGCAGGTATTACTCGAACAGCGCCGGTTATTTTTAACGCATGGGCATCATTATCATCCTGATAAGCTCCCTGCATTACGCGCTGGAGATGTGTTTGTTTATGGTCATACGCACATACCTCAGGCTGAAAAGCGTGAGAACATTTACTTATTAAATCCGGGATCGGCCAGTTTGCCTAAAGGTGGATATCCGGCTAGTTTTGGTATGCTGAGCGATGGTGTGTTACAGGTGTTAAGCTTGCATCAACAAGAGTCCATCATTCAGGTATCTTTAGAGAAAAGGTTTTAACAGATGGAAGAACAAAACCAAGGCGAACAAATAGAATGGGTCGATGTTGTTGATGAAAATAACAATGTGATGGCTCAAGTGACCCGCCAGCAAATGCGGCAGAAGAATTTGCGTCATCGGGCAACCTATATTGTGGTTCACAACGGTATGGGGAAAATTTTGGTGCAGCGTCGTACGGACAACAAAGATTTCTATCCAGGGTGGCTTGATGCCACGGCAGGTGGCGTAGTTCAGCAAGGGGAAGACATGCTGGCTTCAGCCCGCCGCGAAGCGGAAGAGGAGTTAGGCATTGCCGATGTGCCATTTGCCGATCACGGCACCTTTTACTATGAATCGGATAACTGCATGGTTTGGGGGGCGCTGTTTAGCTGTATTATTCATGGTCCGTTTGCCTTGCAGCAAGAGGAGATTGAGAGCGTTTATTGGTTGACGCTAGAAGAGATCAATCAACGAGCCGATGAGTTCACTCCGGACTCTGTGAAGGCGTTGAATCTGTGGGTGACGCGTAATCCTGAACAGCAAGAGATTGCGGAGAGTGTAGAACATCAATATTGATATTGGATAGCCTCCACCAGTATTCATGATTTCACCAAACAAAAATGCCGGGTATCAAACCCGGCATTGTTTTTACTAAGCAACGAGAGTATTAACCTTCGTTTTGTGCAGCCTGAATAGCTGTCAATGCAATGGTGTATACGATATCGTCCACTAACGCACCACGAGACAGGTCGTTAACTGGCTTACGCATACCCTGTAACATTGGGCCGATAGAGACCAAATCGGCTGAACGCTGAACGGCTTTATAGGTAGTGTTACCCGTGTTCAGGTCAGGGAAGATGAACACGGTAGCTTTACCCGCAACCGGCGAGTTTGGCGCTTTAGATCTTGCTACATCTTCCATAATTGCTGCGTCATACTGTAACGGGCCATCGATCATCAGATCAGGACGTTTTTCCTGCGCCAGACGGGTTGCTTCACGTACTTTATCAACGTCACTACCGGTACCGGAATTACCGGTAGAGTAGGAGATCATCGCAACGCGAGGGTCAACGCCGAAAGCGGCTGCAGAGTCAGCAGACTGAATCGCGATTTCAGCCAGTTGTTCCGCTGTTGGGTCCGGGTTAATGGCACAGTCACCGTATACCAGCACTTGTTCAGGTAACAGCATAAAGAAGACGGATGAAACCAGAGAACTGCCCGGTGCGGTTTTAATTAACTGCAGCGGTGGGCGAATCGTGTTAGCCGTGGTATGAACCGCGCCCGACACCAAACCGTCAACTTCGCTTTGTTCCAGCATCATGGTACCCAGTACCACGTTATCTTGCAGTTGCTCACGGGCAACCACTTCGGTCATGCCTTTGCTCTTACGCAGTTCAACCAAACGTGGAACATAGTTTTCACGCACGACAGCGGGGTCAACAATTTCTACACCTTTACCCAGTTCAACGCCCTGAGCTTCGGCAACGCGTCTGACTTCTTCTGGATTACCCAGCAGAATACAATGTGCAATACCGCGATCGGCACAGATAGCCGCTGCTTTGATAGTCCGTGGTTCATCACCTTCAGGCAGAACCACTCGCTTGCCTGCTTTACGCGCCAGCTCAGTTAACTGATAGCGGAACGCTGGCGGAGACATACGGCGTGAACCCTCGGAATTTGCCGTCAGGGTATCAATCCATTCGCTGTTGATATGGTTAGCGATGTAGTTTTGAGCTTGTTCAATACGCTCATGGTCATCCGCTGGGGCTTCTAAGCTGAGGCTTTGCAGCGACAGGGAAGTTTGCCAAGTATTGGTATCAACCATGAATACCGGTAAGCCCGTTTCAAAAGCTTGTTCACACAGCTTGTGTACGCGCTCATCAATGGCATAGCCGCCGGTTAACAACACCGCACCGATTTCTACGCCGTTCATGGCTGCCAGACAGGCAGAAACCAGAACGTCAGGACGGTCGGCAGAGGTCACTAACAGTGAGCCAGGGCGGAAGTGCAGTAACATATTAGGAATGCTACGCGCACAGAAAGTGACGTTCTTAATACGGCGAGTACGAATTTGACCTTCGTTGATGATACGTGCTTTCAAGTGATGAGCCATATCGATCGCACGGGTCGCAATCAGATCCAGATTCCACGGAATGCAGCCTAAAATCGGCAGAGAGGAATTGGTAAATAACTGAGCAGTATCCACTACGCTTATCGTTGGCTTGGTTGCAGAATCATCAAACATTTCTGACAGGTCTGGGCGAGTACGGCCCTGTTCATCAACCGGGGCATTCAGCTTGTTGATGATAACACCTGTGATGTTCTCATTTTTGCTGCCGCCGAAGTTAGAGCGCGCTAAATCAATACGCTCTTTTAGTTGGGCAGGGGAGTCATTGCCTAATGCCATCACAAAAACGATTTCCGCACCTAAGGTCTTCGCGATTTCATAGTTCAGGGCATTAACGAATTGATGATGAGAAGTAGGGACCAAACCTTCAATCAGAACAACTTCAGCATCTTTAGCGCACTCTTGGTAACGTTCAACGATCGTCTCCATCAGTACGTCTTGTTTATTGGTACTGAGCATGCTCTCAACCTGAGCCATGCTCAGTGGTTCTGCCGTTACGGCATTGGAGTTAGCACGCAGAATAGTAGTTGTCTGGTCCGGCACATCGGCACCTGAGCGGGATTGTGCAACCGGTTTTAGTACGCCTAAACGGACACCTTTGCGCTCCATAGCGCGAACGACACCGAGGCTGACGCTAGTCAACCCGACGCTGGTGCCGGTAGGAATTAACATAATTGTACGAGACACGACGAAACCTCTTTAGGTTATGCTTTGGCTAAAACAACACCGTCAGCCTAGGCTGACGGTGTTGTTGTCGTTATTTACGCGGTAAGACGAGATGCGTCCTGAGCGATCACCAACTCTTCGTTGGTTGGAATGATCAGGGCTGCACGAGTGCCATCTTTTGCGATGTTGCCTGACTTACCAAAGCGGGCTGCCAGGTTACGCTCGTGGTCGACTTCAAAGCCTAACAGAGCCAATTTACCCAGTGCCAGTTCACGAACCATTGCAGCGTTTTCACCAATACCACCGGTGAAGATAACTGCATCTAAACGACCGTCCATCAGTGCAGTGTAAGCACCGATATATTTTGCTAAACGGTGACAGAATACATCCATCGCACGTCTGGCATCTTCTTTCTCAGCATAGTTATCTTCAACATAGCGGCAGTCGCTGGTCACTTCGGTCAGGCCTTGCAGACCAGACTCTTTGTTCAGCATCTTGTTGATTTGTTCCATGCTCATACCCATCACGTCATACAGATGGAAAATGATAGCAGGATCGATATCACCGCTACGGGTACCCATAACCAGACCTTCCAGTGGGGTCAGACCCATAGAAGTATCCACACACTCACCGTTACGAATAGCAGCAACCGAGCCGCCGTTACCTAAATGACAGGTAATGACGTTCAATTCTTCTACTGGTTTGTTCAGCATTTTTGCTGCTTCACGGCTGACATAGTAGTGGCTGGTACCGTGGAAACCATAACGACGGATGCCGTGATCTTTATACAGGCTATACGGCAGAGCATATAGGTAAGATTCCGTCGGCATTGTCTGATGGAAAGCGGTATCAAAAACGGCCACGTTTTTATTTTTAAGAGATGGGAACGCTTTGAATGCTTCATCGATGCCGATTAAGCCAGCTGGGTTATGCAGTGGGGCGAATGGAGATGCAGCCTGAATACCTTTCAGCACATCAGCATTGATGACAACTGATTGAGTAAATTGCTCACCACCGTGAACAACACGGTGACCGATAGCGGTCAGGTTGTTTGACAGCTCTGGTTTTTTAGCCAGAATAGTATTAACGATGAATTTCAGAGCTTCGCTGTGTGCAGCACCAGCTCCAAGGGCTTCTTCGTGTTTGCTTCCGTCCATTTTCCATTTGATACGAGCTTCCGGAAGGTGGAAACACTCGGCTAAACCAGAAAGGTGTTCTTCGCCATTGGCAGCATCAATGATGGCGAATTTCAGAGAAGAACTACCGCAGTTAAGAACCAGAACCAGCTTACTCGACATGAGAAGTACCTATTTAATTTTGTGATTTGAAAAACGAAAATAGGGCAAGCGTAGCGTTAACCGGTAAGGCTGAACCTTTATCACCAAGTTTGCTGCGTACCCGCGTTTTATTATTGTACACAATTGCCTGAAAACAGGTTATTGGTATTGTTTTATCCCTAACAAAAAATTGACCATAAGGTCTTAGCCAGAATAATACCTGGCTCAGTAAAAATAAAACACAAATACAAATTAAATTGATATTTATTAAACTACATCAAGTTTTTTGTGTATTTGTTTTAAAATTTACATGATTTTTTGAATGTGCATTATAATCCGGATCGAAACATAATGTACATATTGGCAGATCTGGAATCAAAGGCGGCAAACAAAATGCTACGTTCATCAGGCCCTATCCGTTGGATTCAGATATTTCAGCGCGGGCAGGCTTATATGAAGACCTGGCCAAACGAAAAACGTTTGTCTGCGGTGTTCCCGGAAAATCGTATCACTACGGCAACGCGCTTTGGTGTTCGCTTTATGCCGCCTGTGGCAGTCTTTATGCTGGCTTGGCAAATCGCCATGAATGGCCAACTGGGGCCCGCCGTTGCTACCGCGATTTTTGCCTGTAGTTTACCGATACAGGGTCTATGGTGGTTAGGTCAGCGTTCCATTTCCATCTTACCGCCACCACTAAAGCAGTGGTTTTTACAGTTGCGTGGGAAGCTGGCAGATGCAGGGCAGGAGTTCGCGCCTTTAGAGCAAGAGCCAACGTATCAACATCTGGCAGAATTGCTTAAGCATGCTTTTAATCAATTAGATAAAACTTTTCTTGATGAGCTTTAGCCTAACGTGCGGGCTTCTGACCTCGCTCAGAAGCTATGCCGTTGATTGATTTTCCTTCCTTTAATCATCTCTGCCTGAGTAAACAAAAAATTACACTGAATGGCTATCACTCTGCGACACAATATGCGATTCTCTACCCATTCGTGATGACCTTTATTCACATACAGAATTCTTTTTTGTCTTGGAATCTCAGGAGTTGTTATCGTGGAAATGACCAATGCCCAACGGCTAATCCTTTCAAACCAATATAAAATGATGACCATGTTAGACCCAGATAACGCAGAACGTTATCGCAGGCTACAGACCATCATTGAGCGCGGTTTCGGTTTGCAGATGAAAGAACTGGAACGCGAGTTTGGTGAATTGTCAGAAGAGACCTGCCGCACTATTATCAATATCATGGAAATGCATCACGCTTTGAGCGTCTCTTTTGAGAATCTGCGTGATAACCTGAAAGATAAAGCCGAAATTGATGAACGTCGTATTAATTTTCTTGGTTTTGATGTCGCAACGGAAGCCCGCTATCTTAGCTATGTTCGCTTCTTGGTGAATACTGAAGGCCGCTATACCCACTTCGATTCAGGAACTCATGGTTTTAACTCACAGACTAAAATGTGGGACAAATATCAGCGCATGCTGGCCATCTGGCAATCCTGTCCTCGTCAGTACCATCTATGTGCCATTGAGATTTCTCAAATCATTAATGCCTGATGACTTCTCTTCTTAACTTATTATGGTGGCCGGCGAATGCCGGTCACTAATTTTTGTTTTGCTAGTGAGAGTATTAATTTGAATTGTAAAGGTTTTCTTTTTGATTTGGACGGTACGTTGGTGAGCTCTTTACCGGTTGTTGAACGTGCATGGTTAGGCGTGGCTGAACGTCTGAATGTTGCGCCGCAGGAAATGCTCGATTTTATTCACGGCAAGCAGGCAATAACTTCACTGCGTCATTTTATGGCGGGTCAAAGTGAAGAGGCGATCAAAAAAGAGTTTGACCGACTGGAGCAAATTGAAGCGACTGATACAGAAGGGGTAGAAGCTTTGCCGGGTGCCATTGAGTTGCTCAACCGCCTGAACGAACTGAAAGTACCCTGGGCGATCGTGACTTCAGGCACCATTCCTATTGCTCATGCCCGTAGTAAAGCCGCGGGAATACCGTTCCCCGAGGTGTTTGTCACCGCAGAACTGGTAGCCAGAGGTAAACCTGAACCTGACGCCTATTTGCTGGGCGCAGAACGCTTAGGTCTGGCACCATCAGACTGTATGGTGGTTGAAGATGCCGCTGCGGGGCTAGCTTCTGGGCTGGCGGCAGGCTGTCAGGTGATCGCGGTAAATGCACCGGCGAATACGCCTGAACTGTCTCAGGTGGACAAGTCGCTAAAAACGCTGCAACAGTTACATGTCAGTTATGCAGATAACATTGCCAGAATTCAATTTGATTAATCAAATGAATAATTAGCAGTATAAAGATAAAAAAGCGCCAATTTATGGCGCTTTCTTATTAATGTGTCGAGGTGACTATTGGCTAATCTTATTGTTTCTGCTGAATGTTTTGGTTTTTGATTGATATAACGTTGACGATGTGTTTTATTCTGTTAAAACGCCTATATAGCTCCTTTGTTGAGGAAAAAATAGCGTAACTTTACAGGCGGGCTGAAAAACAGCTCAAAGCCAATGTGTTATCACGATGAGTATTCGATTATCTCTTTGCATGGGGCAAAAACGTTTAGAAAACCAGTAAAGGAGCCGCAGTGATCGAGCGATTATTGACAACGGTAGCTACGCTAGCCGATAGCCAACTTTTTTGGGTCTTATGCTTTCTATTGCTCGCAATAATCTTGTTCATATCGAATAAACTTCGGATGGATGTGGTTGCTTTATTATTGATCACCGTTTTTGTTACCAGCGGCATACTGACTCTACCGGAAGCTATTTCTGGCTTCAGCGATCCCAACGTTATTCTGATTGCGCTACTGTTTGTGATTGGCCAAGGGCTGGTGCGAACCGGTATTGCCTATCAAGTGGGTGACTGGTTGGTTCGGGTGGCTGGCAGTAGTGAAACTAAACTACTCGTGTTGCTGATGTTAGCGGTAGCCGGATTGGGCTCGATAATGAGTTCCACCGGTGTGGTCGCTATTTTTATTCCGGTGGTGATGAGCGTTTCATCGCGGATGGAAAGAGAGCCGGGCCGCCTGATGATGCCTCTGGCATTTGCCGGATTAATCAGCGGTATGATGACGCTGGTGGCAACACCGCCAAACTTGGTGGTGAACAGTGAATTACATCGTCATGGCGCAGGGCAGTTTGATTTCTTTAGCATTACGCCCATTGGTATAGTGATTCTGGTCATGGGGATCGGCTACATGCTGCTGGTGCGCTCTTGGCTGGTGAAACCGGTGAGTCAGGATAAAGCTAAATCCCGTACTCGCCGTACCATGCGCGATCTAATTCATGATTATAAGTTGAGTGGCCGAGCACGACGGCTCTCTATTCGCCCCGGATCCCCGCTAATTGGCCGTACGCTAGATGAACTGCATTTGCGTTCCCGCTATAGTGCAAACGTGGTGGGTATTGAGCGCTGGCGTAAATTCCGCCGGGTGATGATTGGGGCGTTTGCCGCAACTGAATTACGAGTGCATGACATTTTGCTGGTGGATATGTTCGCCCCGGAAGCGGATGTTCGGCACTTCTGCACCGAAGAGCAATTGGAGCCGATGATTTTGCGCGGGGAATACTTCTCTGAGCAAGCGCGCGAAGTAGGCATGGCGGAAGTGTCGCTGGTTCCTGAATCTGAATATATCGGTAAAACTCTGCGGCAGATGGGATTTCGCACTCGCTATAACCTGAATGTGATTGGTATCCGACGCAATGGCAAGCTGATTGAAGCCAATCAAATTGATGAAGAGCTTAAAGTGGGTGACATGATGCTGGTGATTGGCGACTGGCGTCAGATTCGTCAATTGCAAAGTAATACCCGTGATTTTCTGGTGATGAATCTCCCTGCCGAAGTGGATGAAATAGCACCTGCCACCAGTCAGGCTCCTCATGCATTGTTGTGTCTGATTCTGATGATTTTCCTGATGGTGACGGGTAGTGTGCCCAACGTGATTGCAGCCCTGTTGGCCTGTTTACTGATGGGGAAGTTCCGCTGTATTGATATGGAAAGCGCCTACAAGTCTATTCATTGGCCGACGCTGATTCTGATTGTAGGCATGTTGCCTTTTGCCCATGCGCTACAAAAAACCGGTGGTATTGACCTTATTGTGCAGGGATTGATGGGCACCGTTGGGGATATGGGGCCAAGGGTGGTACTGCTTAGCCTGTTTGTTTTGAGTGCGATAATAGGATTGTTTATTTCCAATACGGCGACAGCGGTATTGATGGCACCGATAGCTATTGGCGCTGCAAATCAGATGGGGGTTTCAGCCTTGCCGTTTGCCATGGTGGTGGCGATTGCCGCATCGGCCGCGTTTATGACACCCGTATCATCACCGGTAAATACTATGGTGCTTGGGCTTGGTGGCTATAAATTTAGTGATTTCCTGCGTATCGGCGTGCCGTTTACACTACTGGTGATGGTGGTGAGCGTGCTAATTATTCCGCTGTTGTTTCCGTTCTAAGACACAAATTGGACATATTTCGTTCATAAAATTGACACTCAGCCTGAGTAAGCTGCTCCTGAAAAAGAAAAATAAGGAGAATGTTATGAAGGCAAGTTGGTTGGTTCCTGTCACTTTTGCGTTAGTTCCTGTGGTTATACCTGCGACGGCGTTTGCCGTGAATATCTATCCTATCGATCGAGCGACCATGTTAACCGGTGGCAAATTTGACTTTAAGGTTGAGTTTGACAAACAGGTCGATCCCGCTCAAGTCAGTATCAAAATTAATGGAAAATCGTACCAACAGGTATGGAGCCAAAAAAGCGATTTTATTAAAGATGAAGACGGGCTAAATGCCTCATCAGTGGTAATAAAGAATGTCGACATCGCCACGCCGGGTGATTACAAAGTTGAAGTAAGCGCAGGGGATGAAAACGGCACGGTAAGCTGGAGTGTTTATCAAACGCCGAAAAAACGTCAGGCTAAAAACGTCATTCTATTTATTGGTGATGGCCTGTCGGTTGCCCACCGAACCGCTGCCAGAGTGATGTCGAAAGGTATCACTGAAGGTAAAGCCAATGGTCGTCTAGCCATCGATGACTTAACCAATATGGCATTTATTGGCACCTCGAGTACCGATTCTATTGCTGCTGACAGTGCCAACACCATGAGTGCCTATATGACTGGTCACAAGTCCGGCGTTAACGCGTTGGGGGTTTATGTCAGCCGCGCTAAAGATTCCCTTAACCATCCTAAACAAGAAACACTGGGAGAACTGATTAAACGCACAACCAACATGTCGGTGGGCGTCGTCAGTGATGCTGAACTGGAAGATGCCACGCCAGCAGCGGTACTGTCCCATACTCGTCGTCGTGCCGATAAAGCGGAAATTGTCAGTATGTTCTATGACATTAAGCCGGATGTTCTGCTTGGTGGAGGTTCAGCCTATTTTCTGCCGGAAACCACGTTAGGCTCTAAACGCAAAGATAACCAAAACTATATTGAACGCTTCCAGAAGGCAGGTTATCTGCTGGTTACTAATGCTAATGAGCTGAAAAAACAGGGCTCCAGTGCGGATAAGTTACTCGGTCTGTTCCATACCGGTAATATGGATGATGTACTAGATCGACGCTTCTTGAAGAATGATGTCACTAAAAAGTTTCCCGACCAGCCGGACCTGACGGAAATGACCCAAACGGCATTGGATGTATTGTCAAAAAATCAGGATGGCTTCTTTCTGATGGTCGAATCAGCCCTGATTGATAAAGCCTCACATCCACTGGATTGGGAACGTGCGGTATATAACACCATTATGCTTGACCAGTCCGTGGCCATTGCCAAAAAGTTTGCCGAAACCCATCCAGATACGCTGATTATTGTTACCGGCGATCATACTCACGGCATCTCAATTATCGGAACCATTGACGATGATAAGCCGGGTAACGATATGCGTGAGAAGGTTGGTGTGTATGAAACGGCAGGATATCCAAACTATCAGGATAAAAACGGTGACGGCTACCCGGACAGGGTGGATGTCTCTAAACGTTTAGCCGTGTTCTTCAATAATTTCCCAGACCATTATGAAATCTTCAGACCCAAGCTGGATGCGCGTTTTGTGCCCGCGATTCAAAATGAGAAGGGAGAGTATATTGCCAACGCGATATACAAAGATATACCGGGAGCCGTACTGAGAAGCGGTAATCTTCCGCGTAAAAGCGATACCGGTGTGCACTCCGTTGATGACATGATTGTTCAAGCATCTGGCCCCGGCGCTGAACGCTTTCATGGATATATGGACAACACCGAGTTGTTCCGTGTGATTGTCGATGCGCTGTCGTTAGGCCACGGTAAGCAGGAGTGATAATGACAAGATGCGCCGTTCTGAATCGCCGGATTGCCCTCGGCGGTTTTTCTGGCAGGCGTTATTGCCAATGGTTACTGCTGATACTGCTTGTGGCATCACCGTTAAAAGCCCAGCCGACACTTACCTTCGAGCAGTTTTATAGCAAAGTAAGCGTGTTGGGACTGGAGTTTTCCGATCGCGTAAAACAATTGTCGGGCCAACAGATAGAAATCACCGGCTTTATGGCACCTCCCATCAAAGCGGAATCCCAGTTTTTTGTCTTAACCAAAATGCCGATGGCAATTTGCCCGTTTTGCTCTTCGGATGCCGACTGGCCGGAAGATATTCTGGTGGTCTATCTCACCAAACGTCAAACCTTTATACAAAATAACAGCATGATAAAAGTGACCGGTATCCTAGAGTATGGAACCTGGCGGGATGAAAATACGGGGTTTGTCAGCCTGTTACGCCTGCGTGATGCACAATTTAGCGAACTTTAATCGGGAGTCTGTATATGTCAGAACTGTTTATTAATCAGTTACAGGTTAGGTTTAACGGCAGCGTTCAGGCGGCACTGAATATTCCTCAATTGGTCGTCTCTGCAGGGGCTCATGTGGCGGTTACCGGTGCTTCCGGCAGTGGAAAAACCACGTTGGTTAATGCGATTAGCGGCCTTGAGCGTAGTGGTAGCGGTAAGATTTTTTGGAATGGTAAAGATATTGGTCGTATGTCGGAACGCCAACGGGATCGCTGGCGGGCGAATCATGTCGGTCTGGTGATGCAAGACTTCCATTTGTATCCCGGATTAAGCGCGCTGGATAATGTTTTGCTACCGGTGCGTTTTCATCACTGGCGTTTGCCCTCATCGTTGAAAATACGCGCCGCTGAGCTACTGGAGCAGGTTGGTATCCGACAGCACAAGCAGGTGGTGGATACATTATCGCGAGGTGAAAAACAGCGGGTAGCAATAGCTCGGGCATTGTTGAGTAAACCGGAAATTGTGATTGCCGATGAGCCTACTGCCAGTCTGGATGCTAATAATGGGCTGGACGTTATCCGTTTGCTTACTCAGTTTGCAAAGCTGTCGAGCGCTACCCTGATATGCATTACTCACGATCCCCGTTTGAGCGATGAAATGCGTCGGCGAATTACGCTGGAGAACGGCCGTCCGGTTAAAGACATTACCGCAGGGAAAGCACAATGATTCCTTTTAAAATTATCTATGCTGATTTTAGACGCCTGTGGGGCGGAACGCTGATTCTTATCCTACTGATTGCCGCCGCGGTTGCTTTCAGTATCGTGGTCAACTTGCAAGAAAGAGCGTTGCGCGAGGGAAGTGCTAGAGCGGCTGACCGCTTTGATTTGATCGTTGGTGCCGCAGGAAGTGAAACTCAACTGGTGTTATCCAGCGTATTTTTACAGCCCTCTCTATTACCGCTGTTACCCCATCACTATTTGGATGAGCTGAAACAGCATCCGCTAGTGGCGTCTGCGTCACCATTAGCCTTTGGTGATAGCTATAAAGGTATGCCTATTATCGGAACCGATGATGACCTGTTGCGGGGCAGGAATATACAGTACGGTAGCGACGGCCTGAACCATAAAGATTCTGTATTTGGTGGTGAGTATGGTGCCATTGTCGGCGCGGCGACGGGACTCTCTGTGGGTGATAAGGTGATACCCATACATGGACAGGTTGGTAGTGAAGGTGCCCACCCACATGAGTCGATTCGATATACCGTCACTGGCGTATTGTCAGCCTTTGGTGATGCTTGGGATAAAGCGATTCTGGTACCTATCACTGCCGTATGGGCGATACATGGGGCTGAAGAGCATGAAGGTCACGTCGATGGTGAAAAACATCATCATGAGGGTGATGTCTCCGCGGTGGTGGTTAAGCCGAAAAGCATTGCCGGAGCCTATCAACTCAGGTCGCAATATCGTGCAGGTGAAAGTATGGCGGTTTTCCCCGGTGAAGTATTGACGCGCCTGTATGGCACGCTGGGAGATGTCCGTCAGATCCTCTCCCTGATGGCGATTGGCACACAGGTTCTGGTGGTGATTGCCATTTTGATGGTGATTGTGGTTCATCTGGAACAGCGTAAACGGCAGCTTGGTGCTCTGCGGGCATTTGGCGCACCGCAACGTGGTATTGTGGCACTCATCTGGTCTGGATTGATGTTAATGATGACCACTGGAATTATGCTGGGAGTTATCGTTGGCTATCTGGCGACGCTATGGATCTCTCAACGTATATCCTCACTGTATGGAATGAAACTGCCGGTAACAATCCAACCGGAGGACGGCCTGTTGATAGCGGCGATATGGGGTATTATTGGCGTGATCCTGCTGCTGCCAGCGGTGTGGACGTATCGTTATTCTCCTGCGGAGGCATTGAAGGTCTGAAGTCTTTATTGTTTTGACCTTTGGATGTTAACTGCGTCGGAATGTTGCCGAAGGAAGGCAAAAAGTAGCACGAGCCGCATGGATGCGGTGAGAGGCGTAGCGCTGCCGGGAGCAGCTCTACGCCGGTGCGTAAGCTTTTTGACTGACTGAGGTTGCCGCCGTAAAGCGGCGGTCAACATTCTGCGCAAAGGCGCGGGAGTGCAGGGGGCGTTCGCCCTAACGCCTCCTGCTCGCCGCATACATTGTGGCTGAGATAGACACTTAACTTGAAGCGGCGAAATGTACACGGAACTAATATGAACAAGTTATAACTGACTATCACCACTAATCTCATCCAACGACAAACTAAAACTCGGTACAAACACGTTAATGAAATACTCCATTTCCGGGCTGTGGCGGAGTTTTAACGTTTTTTCCAGCCGTTGCTTAGCCAGTGTGAATTCATTATTTCCAGCGGATAGCTCTTCCAGGCTTTTTAGATAGGCGCAGAGCGCATCGGCCTGTTTAACTACCAATTTTTCATCTTCACTGTAGTAGCTGTCGTCCAGAACAGAACGAAAGTCTTGCTGTAACTCTTCGGGTAACATTTCAATCAGCTTAAGCTGCGCCACTTTTTCTATCTTCTTATATTCATGGGCAATTTGCGGATTGTAATATTTGATAGGGGTTGGCATATCGCCAGTCAGTACTTCGCTGGCGTCATGGTACATGGCTAGCAGTGCTATTCTGTCAGGGTTCACATTGCCATTGAATTTTCGATTCTTGATTACCCCAAGCGCATGAGCGACAAAGGCGACCTGCAAACTATGTTCAGAGACGTTTTCAGTGCGGACATTACGCATCAGGGGCCAGCGGCTGATTAATTTCAGGCGCGATAAATAGGCAAAAAAGTGGCTTTGGGGCTGGCTCATGATGGTTTACCTCTGTCAGTGCGAAAACGAGGCTAGATTGTGGGGAGTTATCGCGTTGAGTGCAAGTTGGAGTTAGCTTGAAGAATGGAAATTATTGTACGTCACGCCCATTTTCGTCACTTAGATATTAGGTTGGTTCCATCTTTTGAGTTTTTGATTCAAATTTTACGGCCTGTAAATGAATATTAAGGACGGTATTTTATTCATCAGAATAACTAAATAACGTTAAATCGAATTATTTCTTCGATATTTTACGGGGGTGTCATCAACTATCTTTTTAAATTGCCGATGGAAGTAACTAACACTTTGAAAACCGCACTGCGATGCAATAGCAGATAAAGAAAGTGAGCTTGTCCTCAGCAGGAAGCTGGCTTTATTTATTCGCAGTTGCGATATGTAGTCACTAAATGACAATCCGGCAAAGGTAGCTAAATCCCGTTTTACCGCGCTAATACTACAATGTGCATGCTCGGCCACATGTTGTAGTGTCACTGGGGTTGTGAAGTGATTATCGAGATAATTTAATATTTTCTCCACCCGTTGGTTTTGATAGGGCAAGAGCGGATGTCTGTCAGAAATATACTCAACATCTCTATCTTCAATCAAAAGTTCAAACAGCAATACAAGCAGACTCAGGCGTGTTAGTGGTGAGCTACTGGCAACTATCTTTCTGAATAAAGACTCACTCTGCTTTGCGCACGCTTTAGAGAATTTAATAGCAGGTGATGCACGTGAAAATAATTGACTAACTGCACGGTATTCTTCCATGCCGCTAAGTAATTGTCGGTTAAGCCAGGTCTGTGGAATCAGAATGACAAAAATCTCACAGACAGAATCCATCCGAAGACTTTTCCATGAGTGAGGCTGATTGGGTGCGATAAAAACAAGGTCAGGCGAACTAAAGTTGGAAGCATGGTTACCAATATAGAGTTTCCCTTCGCTGTTTAGTGTCAGCGTTAGTTCATATTCCCGATGATGATGCCACTTAAACGGTATTTCATGCCCTTTCAGGTGTGTTGAAAACCATGAGGATGTTGTTTCATAACGGAATATTTCACGCTTGAGCATGGGATACCTCACATGCGAATCTAAGCTATTAGTATAGCATTTTGAGCTAATAGTGAATTTTAAAAATATATTTTTCTGGAGAATGAATGCAACTATTCCTGACACAGAGCAATATAAAATGATTACTGATTACTTTCAGACAAGTCTTCCTCACATCAACCGCGTTTTACTGAACCAGAAAGATCAAATTGAGCGTGTGGCTGAACAGATGGTAAAAACCATTCGGGATGATGGCATTATCTATGCTTTTGGAACAGGCCACTCTCACATGATTCCGATGGAATTGTTTGGACGAGCAGGAGGATTAGCTAATGTCTGTGCGATGTTTGACGAAACTATTTTAAACGGTGGTGGAGCAAGACGTTCGAGCAGAATGGAGCAGTTATCAGGGCTTGCTGAAATTATTTGGCAAAGTACGCCACCAGGCCATGGTGATATGCTATTTATTGTCTCAAATTCTGGCAGGAACGCCGCTGTTGTTGAAATGGCGTTTAAAGCCAAAGAGGAAGGTATTTTTACTGTCGCCATCACTTCACTAGCGCAATCAAAGGCTAATGAGTCGCTTCACCATAGTGGAAAAAAACTTTATCAACTTGCTGATATTGTTCTGGATAATGGTGCGCCTGACGGTGATGCACAAATGAAATTTGGCGATTATATGACCGGCCCTTTATCGACGCTAACAGGTATTATTCTTATCAATTCGCTGGTTTGTGAAAGCGTACGGTTGTGTCAGGAACGTAACATTCCGGTGCCGCTTTTTCAGAGTCAGAATACAGAAAGAAAGACAAATAATAACGTGCTGTTTGAACGCTTCGAATCCCGAATCCCTCGATTTTAAAACGGACATTGCACGGATAAATATGAATGGCGGTGGGGACACCGCCATCAGAAGAGAATTACTGTTGCTTATAGGTTTCTAGGAACTTGGCAAACTTACCGATAGCCATTTCCAGCTCATCTACCCGAGGCAGGGTTACAATGCGCACATGGTCCGGGTAAGGCCAATTAAAGCCAGAGCCCTGAACCAGCAGAACCTTTTGCTGTAGCAGTAGGTCGAGTACCATTTGCTGGTCATTCTTAATATTGAATTTTTTAGCATCAATTTTCGGGAACATATACAGCGCGCCTTTTGGCTTCACGCAGGAGACGCCCGGAATTTCATTAATCAGTTCCCAAGCACGGTTACGCTGTTCGTACAGACGACCACCGGGTTGAATAAATTCATTAATACTTTGGTAGCCGCCAATGGCGGTTTGAATCGCATGCTGCATGGGTACGTTAGCGCATAAGCGCATCGATGCTAGCATTTCCAAACCTTCAATATAGCCTTTGGCGTGCTCTTTCGGGCCGCTTAACACCATCCAACCCTGACGGAAACCGGCAACGCGATAGGTTTTAGACAGGCCGTTGAAGGTGATGGTTAACAAGTCTGGAGCCAGCGCTGCGATAGAGTGATGCTGTGCTTCATCATAAAGAATCTTGTCGTAGATTTCGTCAGCGAAAATAATCAGGTTATGTTCACGGGCTATTTGAACAATTTCCATCAGTAGCTCTTTGCTGTAAACCGCCCCAGTTGGGTTATTCGGGTTGATGATGACGATACCGCGAGTACGTGGGGTAATCTTTTTGCGAATATCATTTAAGTCAGGGAACCAGTCTGACTCTTCATCACACATATAGTGCACAGCCTTACCACCAGATAGTGACACGGCGGCGGTCCATAGTGGATAGTCCGGAGCAGGGATCAGCATTTCATCACCCATATTCAGCAGCGCCTGCATGGCCTGTACAATCAGTTCAGACACGCCGTTACCGATATAGATATCTTCTACGGTGATATCTCGAATTCCTTGTGCCTGATAGTGCTGCATGATGGCTTTGCGCGCAGAATAGAGCCCTTTAGAGTCGCTATAGCCCTGTGCCGTTGGCAGATTGCGGATCACATCTACCAGAATTTCATCCGGCGCTTCAAAACCAAACGGTGCCGGGTTACCAATATTCAACTTAAGAACTTTGTTGCCTTCTTCTTCTAGGCGCTTGGCTTCTTTTAGCACCGGGCCGCGGATGTCGTAGCAAACATTGTCCAGCTTTCTCGATTTCTCAACAACTTTGTTGGAGCTGGGTTCGATTAAGGGCTTAATGATTTTAGGCGCGGTTAAGCTTTGTTCTGCTGCATCCAACATGGCGTTGATCATTGGGTCATCGCCTTTAGGCTCAGTCTGATTTTCATCTGAAGCCACAATAATACCTGTATTATCCGACAGCAGACGCATTGTTGCGCCTGATGCAAAGGCGGGAGCCGCATCCAAAAGTTCTTTTTTTAAACGTAACGCTTGAGAGTTACCGCTTTTGAAGGATGCCAGATCGATCCATTCATTTGACCCTGTCATGCCACACCGCCTTAGTACTTTATAGGTTGTATATTGTTGTGTATTTTTACGTATATGGTAAATCCTACTATTGGATATACTTTATGGCAAGGCTTGGTTAATAAATTTGATTAAAAAAATGTTTATCGGTGTTTTGATGGGAAGGATATGGTGGATGTATATACATTTTTGGTGCTGGGTTGATACCGAGTGAATCTTTATAATCGGCTACTGTGAATATTCCGGCCGTAAAAGCTAATGGCTTATACGATCAATGTGCCCGTCCGGGGGAGATGTTCAGTAGCAATGTGTGCCGGGCAAAGCCCGGCATTTAATAAAAAAGCAGCGTTTCCGCTGCTTCAGACTGATGACAAAGTTTGCTAGTTCAGTTTAGTCCCTGACTAATTACTGTTGTATATGAACACCAAAAAGCAGCTTGAAACTGCTGACAAACCTAATAAATCAACGCCTGCGTATATTCCAACCATAAAAACACTCTGCTTATATCAGCACTGATAACGGTCGATAAACAATCTGTACTTAGCAACAGAGTGCGATGGGCCTGGCCGGGTTAGGGGTGTTTCGTTGGCTTACGCCAAGTCGACCCCAATACCCGTCCCTCCCATTGATGGGTTATCGCTATCTTAAAGTGCTTTCTTCTTATTCCCGGGAATCAGAAATACCAGCAGCATCACAATCGCTGTTGGAAGCACCCATGCCATCCCTTGAGCTGCCAGCGGCATATACTCAGTTTGCGCATCCAGCAGGGATTTAATCCAACCTACATTTTGCAGACTAGCGATGCCGCGCATGCCGTCTAACAGGCTGAAAATCAGCGCGACAAACATCACAGTGCGGAAGGCGTATTTAGGGTTTGGTAACCATGGGCGAATAAACGTCAGGGCAACCAGCGCGATTGTCAGTGGGTACAGGGCTAATAACACCGGTACAGACAGAGCGATTAACTGGCTCAGACCTACGTTGGCTACCAGCGCACAGATGATACATAACAGGATAACCCATTGGCGATAGCGCAGTGGTGTCAACGTAGCGAAGTAATCCGCGCAAGCACTAACTAGACCCACTGCGGTTGTCAGACAGGCTAACAGCACTACGCCAGAAAGAATCCACTGGCCCGGTTGACCAAACAGTGCTTGTACATAAGCCGCTAAAACCACACCGCCGTTTGCCGCACCCGGCGCTACGGTTGAAGACGTAGCCCCGAGCCAGAACAGAGAGATATAAACAAACGCTAAACCTGCGGCAGCGATAACACCTGCAATCACCAGATACTTATAAGTGGCCTTTGGTTCGGTTACACCCTTGCCGCGCAGTACGTCTACCAGCAACATACCAAACATCAGTGCAGCGAAGGTATCCATGGTGTTATAACCACCGATAAAGCCTTTAGTAAAGGAGTTATCCTGATAGCTAGCGGCTGGATCAGATAATGTACCCTGAGGAGCAACAATGACGCCAATCGCCAGACAGATTAACAGCAAGAATAGGGCAGGAGTGAGTATCTTACCGATGTTATCAATCAGCTTGCCGCGGCTCCAAGAAAAGACCAGCGTTATAACGAAAAACAGGCTGGTAATAATAGCTTGCGTCTTGTCGAGGATAATATTGGTAGACAGTGCCAGTTGATTATCTTCCAGCGTACCTATCAGCGGCTTGATTGCCATCTCATAAGCGACCAGACCGGTACGAGGCGTCGCGAAAGCTGGGCCGATAATGATAAACAGCAATACGGCTGCAAAAGTACCGGTGCCTCTTGGCAGGTCAGTGGTCATGGAAGGTAAACCACCGCCAACGCGTGCAACGGCAATAATTGATACCAGAGGTAGGCCTACCGCAGTCAGCAGAAAGCCAAACATAGCATACAGCACATTGGTGCCTGCTAACTGGCCTTCTAATGGAGGGAATATGATGTTACCTGCGCCTAAAAAGAAAGCGAAGGTCATTAAGCCTAAGCCAATGGTGTCAGCCCGGCTCAAACGTTGGTTCATGTGTTATTCCTTGTCTTAAATAATAACCACTAACTTATTGATAATTTTATAAAATCAATGAAAATTTAGAAGCTAAGTCTAGTTAAAAAAGAGATTAATGTGTGGTAATAAAGGCCAAAATTGCATTTAAATTCAATTCTAATGAATAAAACCAATTTATTCACTAAAACTGAGTCTGTTATCCAGCAGATTACCATTCAGGGGGATAGTCCATGATTGGCGGCCTTTACGCAATAGGAGTAGCATAAAATATGCAAATATTTGGTGATGAAACTAAATATTTAGATTTAATCGCTAGTTTCTTTTCTACTAATGGATGTTTAGTCCGATTAACCCGCTTAATTGTGGTTGTAAGGGCAGCCAGACTGCGTGTTAAAAATGAGATTTAGCAATTTAGCCCGTGTTATCTGACTAAAAACCAATCAAATGACGCATTAATTTAACCATTTTGAGGTAATGAATGTGTGGAATATGATTCAATTAGAATAATTTTTTGAGCCATTCTATCTTTTTACCAAACGCGTATTTTTTAGCCTGAGTCAGCGGTCATATCAACTTTGCGCTTGGTATAGGAGTAGGATAAGGTAACTCAATCCTGATTGTCATTGGCGTCATTTAGCGATGATCAACTTGCAGCGTGCGGCCCATCATTCTGTCGAGAAATGAAAGAGTTATACTATGGTACATCTGAAACGTCCTATTCCTAATCTTGAGCTTGATCTGTTACGAACTTTTGTTGCTGTGGCTGAAGGCAATAGTTTTGCCGCCGCAGCGGAGTCCGTTCATCGTACACAATCTGCCGTTAGCCAACAGATGCAGCGTCTGGAGCAGTTGGTGGGTAAGGAGTTGTTTGGTCGCAGTGGACGCAATAAATCGCTAACCGAGCACGGCGTGAAAATGCTGGGTTATGCCCGGCGTATTCTGCGTCTGAATGACGAAGCCTGTCTTTCTTTAATGTATGACGATGTGGATGGCGTATTACGTATTGGTTCACCGGATGATACAGCAAATACTATTTTGCCTGAGCTGCTCTCCCGTTTCTCTAAAGCTTATCCACGACTGGTGATTGAGATTGTGGTTAAACGCAGCCCTTTCCTGATGGATATGCTGAAAAATGACGTAGTGGATATGGCTATCTCCACGGTAGAAAGCGTCGATTACCCCAGTTTGGTGCTGCGTGTATCGCCTTCTTTATGGTACTGCGCCACCAACTATGAACTCAATATTGATGAGCCGTTGCCGTTAGTGGCTCTGGATGAACCCAGCACTTATCGGAATATGGCGATTAATCATCTGGAGCAGGCGGGTATTGCTTGGCGCATTGCTTATGTGGCGACCACGCTCTCCGGAGCCAGAGCAGCAGTCAGGGCAGGATTGGGAATCATGGCCCGTTCCATTGAGTTGCTGGGTGATGATTTGAGGATCCTGGGTGAGGCGGATGGCTTGCCGCGGTTACCGGATATTAAGTATAACCTGTATATGCGGAGTAATAGTCCGCAGAAGGCGGCGAAGGTGTTGTTTGAGTCGTTGAGGGGGGATGATTATCATTCGGAGGAGATGACTGGCTAAGATATGAGTTAGTTTTATCTGACATGACTGAGATATGCGCCAGTTTCGTTCACATATAGTTTTGCGTTAGTTTCGTCCACCAATAGTGCTGTGTTTGGATTGGCTATCGTGCAGGTGGCCGAGCAGAGGGCGCTGGGGCGAGCGCCCTCTGCACTCCCGCGCCTTCGCACCCGAATCCAGGTCGCCTGACGGCGACTTCCCTCCGCCTTCATTCGGGTTTACGCACCGGCATGGATTCGGTTTATTCGCCTCATCCATGAGGCTCACCCCTACGGGGCCAGCACGTTGTGCTGTTCAAAATTGCTCCTGCAATTTTGTCAGACGAAGCCATGCCTCGCCAAACATCCATGTTTGGCGTGCTACCCTCTCTCAGTTGTCGGCTGAATTCCAGTGCTCTTTGTTGAAGGGCCAGTTCAAGAGCAGTGAAAAGGACAAAGTTAAAAGAAGAGCGATACTCATGGACAGAAGAATAAAAAAAGCCCTTATCACGGTTAGAGTGAGATAAGGGTAAGGGGTATACAAGTAAATAATATTTTTATTATTAGAATGACTTCACTGTGCCAGTGAGGAGTTTTGCCAGTTCGGTGACTGACTGATTTTCCAGATCGCTGACCAGTTTAATGACTTTCTCTGTGGCTTCCTGAGTCAGAATGCCGGCTACGTTGTCGCGGAATTTGCGCTCTACGTCGCTACGCTGCATAGGGTTGTCTGGGTTGCCATAGTTAATATTCAGACGTTTGCTGATTTTGGTGCCGTTTTTTAAAGTCACATCAATATAACCTGGGAAGTAGGTTGGGAAGGGGATCTCTCCCGGTTGGCAATAACGGTAAGAGACCTTTTTTGCCATCTCCAATACTTCCGGGCGGGTTAACTGCTGCGGTTGGAATGATGAAAGACTCAGGCCATCATCATAGATACCGCTGGCGACCAAATATGGCAGGCTGAATTTCGCGGCATAAGGGGTTTGTGGAGCAAACTTGTTTTCCAGCGGTTCACAAATCAGTGCGGCTGCAATGGGATCCACTACGCAGTAAATACTTTCAATGTTATCCGGGGTGACGCCATCCTGACTCAGCATGCGGGCGCAATCTACGGTGGCGTGAGCGAAGTGGCAGCATGGATAAGGTTTGATTGAGACATGCATCATTTCCCAACGTTCGCCTAATTCAGCGTACACTTCTGCCGGTTTGGCATTTTCTTTTATACCGTGGGTAACATACAACCCGTAGCGGCCCTCAAAAATGGTCAGTGGCCCGGTCATACCACTTTTTGCCATATAGGCTGAAATCAGCCCGGAATGGGCAGACCAACCGGCATGGAAGCATTTGGCGGAAGAGCTGTTGGTCAAGTATTCCGCTACGCCAGAAGCCTGACTGCCGGTTAATCCGATGGCATGGGCACAGGCTTCCTGGCTCAGTTTTAGCAAATATGCGGCGCTGCTGACTGCACCAAACACGCCGGCAATAGCGGTAGAGTGGAAACCGCGTTGATGAAATGAGCCTTTGGAGGCGATGCCTACTCGAGCTGCCACTTCCCAACCAATGACATAGGCAGTCAGCATTTCTCGACTATTAAGTTTCAGATCTTCTGCTAATGCCATCACGAGCGGTGCCAACACCGCACTACCGTGAACAATCGAGTCAGTATGGGTATCGTCAAAATCCAGCACGTGAGAGGCAATACCATTTGCTACTGCCGCATAAGCAGGAGAAAGGGTGAATGGACTTCCCCATATCCGACATTCTCCCTGAGTGTGTGGCATTTCAACCAGACTGGTGCGGCTGTTGATACCGTTAGCCTGAACTGAACCCGCCAGCGCAACGCCAAAAGTATCCAATAAATGAAGCTTGGCCCGCTCAATAACCTGCGGGGGAATAGACTGAAAATTTTGTTGGGTAATAAACTGACTTAAATATTCACTGTGGGTCATGATTGTATTTCCAGATTCTTTTGAGTGATTCTCAGGGCTTATCTCACTAAGACTGCTTACTGAGATTGGCTCTGCTGGGTTAAATCAGTGACAGAGAATTAAAGATTCCTCTGTCACTGATGAGATAATTACTTCAGCCAGCCACTGGCTTTGACTGCAGCGACTACACGGTCAACTTGCTCTGGCGCGTTACCAACATAAGTGGTTGGATCCAGAACCGCATCCAGTTCCTCTTTAGTTAACGCAGCTTTAATGCGTGGGTCATCGGACAGGGCCTGACTGAAGGTGCCACCCTCTTCTAAACCGTGCATTGAGGCTTCATACACCAGTTCATGAGCGGTTTGCTTGCCCAATTTTTCTGACAGCTCAAACATCACGCGTTCTGCCAGCATAAATCCACCGAGAATATCCATATTGCTGCGCATTTTTTCTTTCTTCACGTGCAGGCCGGAAAGGGTGAACTTCATGTTATCCATGATGACAGACAGCATCAGGCAGATTTCCGGTAACAGTTTCCACTCCATTTTCCAGATAGCGCCATCACGTTCATGTTGATGTTTCATCAGATCTAACAGAATAGAGACGTTGCCTTTTAGGGTATTGCTAACGCAGGCGGCGTTTTCGGTAATTGCCGGGTTACGTTTATGTGGCATGGTGGAAGAACCAACCTGACCTTTGGCAAAAGGCTCTGCCACTTCATCAAATTCGTTATGGGCCAGTAGCAGAATTTCATTGGCAATTTTGCCGAGGGTGGCGCTGATCATGCCTAACACCATACCGTACTCGCAGAAGCGGTCGCGGGCAGGCTGCCAAGAGATTTCCGGTGTACCTAAACCAAGACGGGTTAGTACGCGCTGTTCCAGTTCATCGGCACCTTTGCCAAATGAGGCTTTGGTACCTACGGCACCCACTACGCTACCAACAAACAGGCGTGGTTCCAGTTGTACCAAGCGCTCGTGGTGACGCATCATTTCAGCCAACCAGATAGCGGTTTTATGACCGAAAGTAATCGGCAGTGCCTGAAGGGCTAAGGTTCTTCCTGCCATTGGGGTGTTACGGTGTTCTTCCGACAGTTTGAGTAAAGAGCGGCCGATCTCTTTTAGATCGCGTAAAAAGATCTTATGCGCCATTTTAAACTGCAACACCATACCGGTATCCATCACGTCCTGAGTGGTGGGGCCGAAGTGAACATACTCACCAAAGCCGTTAGCACAGGCGTGTTCAAGGCCACGGATAGTCGGAACCAGCGGGTGCTTAGTTAAACGAACCTGCTCAAGGATGAAATCCATATCCAGACGTTCAAGTTTGGCACAGGCAACGATCTCATCGGCGGCATCCTGAGGAATGATGCCCATCTTAGCCTGTTCTATCGCCAACGCTGCTTCGTAGTCCAGCCACATCTGCATACGCACATCGTCAGAAAAAACCTGACGCATCTCTTCGGTTGACCACAGGTTCTTCAGTAAAACAGAATCGAAAACGCTGGTAGACATAAATTTATCTCCTAATTTAAATAGGTTTTTAGTAATTTTAATGAATAGATAACACTCATTAGGGTGTTATTTTTATTGAAATATATTGTAATGAATTTATAAATTCAAATTATGATCTGGTTTTAAGTTTCCAATAACAATAAAAGATAAACAAGGTGTTTTTGATTGATATTCCATTAGTAATATTAATTCATTGTTAAATAATTTTAATGTGTCGTTAAATGGGCGTTTAACTGAATTCATTAAAAATTTTAAGATGATTTTTTGTAGTGGTTTATTTTTTTAATCATTTGTTTTTATTATATTTATTTCTTGTATAAATTTACCTTAAACACTGTTTAGAATAATTAATGTATTAAAGTGAGATCGCGATCAATATTTCAATTTATTTGGATTTTTTAGTTAATTTTTCAGTGGTAGTTTCAATTCAGGTAGCAAGGATATATTTGAAAAATAATTGGGCTAATATTTTTATATTTCGAATGAATCTATAGCCTTTTTAATTATATTTTTTATTAATTCACTATTTCTTATTTGTAATAAGGAATAAGGAGATATATCCAGAAATATTCTTTCTAAGGAGTAAATAATAATGACTCAAACGCGTAAAACTCGTCTTATTCATGGTGGTAGAGGACTAGCCCGGGACATTGGTCCGGTTAATCCGCCGGTAATGCGGGCCAGTACCATTCTTTTTGATTCAATCACTACCTGGCGCGATGCCCGTAAGCGCAGAGAAACCGAGCGTTTATTGAGCTACGGTGCCCGGGGGACCGAAACCGCTTTCGCATTAGAACAATTAATTACCGAACTGGAAGGTGGTTATCGCGCTCAGTTATTTCCTACCGGACTGGCCGCTATCGCTGTGACTATCATGGGCTACGCCCGGGCGGGTGGTCACGTACTGTTCGCTGATTCTGTGTATGAGCCGGTACGTAAAATCTGTAGCCACTTTTTAAAACCAAACAACATTAGTTACGACTTCTTTAAGACCGATGGCAGCGATTTTGAAGCCAAACTGCGTCCGGAAACTCAGTTGGTATTCGCTGAATCACCGGGTTCTTTGCTGTATGAAATGTTGGACCTTCCTGAAATTTGCCGTATTGCCCATGCGCGCAATATACCGGTAGCGGTAGATAACACTTGGGGTTCTGGCTGGCTATATAACCCGTTGGAACTGGGGGCAGACGTCTCGGTTATTGCCGCAACCAAATACCTGTGTGGTCACTCTGACGTGATGATGGGCATTGTTGTCGCCAATGAACAGGCATGGAAACAGATCGGTGAACTGCCGGAAGCGCTGGGTCAGGTAAGCAGCCCGGATGATGCCTCTCTGGTTCTGCGCGGTATGCGGACGCTGTCTACCCGTCTGGCGGTACATGGTCAAAACGCCATGACAGTAGCCAAGTGGTTACAGCAGCGTCCTGAAGTGAAGAAAGTTTATTTCCCAGGGCTGGAAGATCACCCACGTCACGATCTCTACCAGCGCGACTGTAAAGGATTAAATGGCCTGCTAACCATTGAGCTACACCCTCAATACACCTTAACTCAGGCGGAAGCCTTTATTGATGCTCTGGCGCTGTTTGGCATTGGTGCTTCGTGGGGGGGCTACGAAAGTCTGGTTCTGCCGGCCAACGTCAAAGGTGCCCGCACCGCGACGGACTGGAGCCAATACGGGCAATTCATTCGCTTCCATATTGGTTTGGAAGAGGTGAGTGACTTGCTGGCGGATTTAGAACAGGGAATTCAGGCGCTGAAAGTCTGATGTTATCCGGCGGGCAAGTCGTGGAGTCATTGCTCGCCGGAACCCGACTGTTCAGGCCAATTTAATGAGGAAAAATTATGCTTGGCGTTATTCTTGCTTTATTGGTAACGGTGCTGGTGATCTATATGCTGGCGAAGGGGTACAAGCCCCAACCTGTTCTGCTGCTGGGTGGCTTATTGTTGATGGGGCTAACGGTTGCGTTTGATATTGGGCCTCTCTTACCGGAAAAGACCACCACCAACTTTGAGTTTTTTGACATCTTTAAAGTTTTTAGCGATTTATTAAGCTCAAGACTTGCAGGATTGGGCCTGACCTTGATGGCCATTGCTGGTTTCTCTCGCTATATGGATCACGTGGGTGCCAGTAAAGCGCTGTTTGCGGTATTTGAGCGTCCGCTAAAAGCGGTTCGTTCTCCTTATATACTATTAGTGGTTGCTTTTCTGGTTACACAGGTACTGGTTATTTTTATACCAAGCCATGCAGGGTTGGGAATGTTGTTAATGGTGACCATGTATCCCATTCTGATCCGTACTGGCGTTAGCCCGCTGTCTGCGTTGGCGGTGATTGGTACCTGTCAGTTTATTGACCACGGCCCAGGCTCTGGTAACGTGATCATGGCGGCTAAAACCGCTGGGCTCGATCCGGCAGTCTACTTTGTTCATTATCAGTTGCCGGTGACCATTCCGATTATTCTGGCGGTGGCGGTAACGCACTTTATTGCACAACGCTGGTGGGATAAACGTGAAGGTTATGTATTCAATCAGGAAACGCTAGATAATATTGACCATAATGACCACAGTCGTCCGCCACTTATCTATGCATTATTACCGGTGGTACCTTTAGTTTTGATTATTGGTTTCAGCCCAATCTTCCATTCCAGTATTAATATGGACGTCACCACGGCGATGATTATCAGTACCATTGTGGCCTTAGTGTTTGAGTACTTTAGATTGAAGAGTGCCAAAGCGGTGATGGACAGTTTTATGCTGTTCTTTGAGGGAATGGGTAAACAGTTTGTCTTAGTCGTTTCACTGATCGTATGTGGTGAAGTCTTTGCTAACGGTTTACTCAAAGTAGGGGCGGTAGATACCCTGATTACGGCGGCGCAGAATGCGGGCTTTGGCGTCGGGGCGATGATCATCGTTATGAGCATCATTCTGGCTCTGGCTGCGTTCCTGATGGGTTCCGGTAATGCGGCGTTCTTCTCTTTTGCAGCCTTGACGCCAAAAATTGCCGCCTTCCTTAAAGTCGACGTGGTAACACTAATTCTGCCAATGCAGATTATGACCAGCTTTGGGCGAACGGTATCACCTATTACCGCCGCCATTGTGGCTATCGCCGGAATCGCCAACGTTTCGCCATTTCAGGTGGTAAAACGTACGGCTATTCCTATGGCAGTTGCTGCGATTGTTAACTTGGTAATGACCTTTATTTACCTCGGGTAACTATTTCAATCAGTGTTACAGAGTTGTGTCAAAGGTGGCTAATCAGCCACCTTTTTTCATATCAGTAAAAAATTTTTATTCATTTTGGTATTGGCTATACGAATATTTGGCTGGAAGCTATGCTTACCAAAGGCCGTGTGACGAAATAAGTTAAGGTTAATATTTCCAGTATGTACCAGAAATGTTTCATGATGTGCGGAGTGTCAAAGAAAAACTTCTGTTACAACGGTGGTAAAAATATCTATTTCTGTCAGAATAGCTGCTTGATTGAGTTCAGTTATTCTTATGCTGACTCGATTTAGTTAGATCGAGCAGTTTTACCTCTGTTTTGTGATTTGTATTAGTAAATGTTTGGTTGATGTTGACAAAATGTTGTAAAAAAGAGTAAAACTCCACGTTAATCATTGCGTAAGACAATGAAGCCCAAGTCAGGTGCAGGCGTTTTATTTTTCCTTTTAATTGTCGTAGTCATCGGATTGGCTCTCCTGAGAACAAGCCGGTAAATACTATTTTTTCTAAGAGTAGTAAGAGCATATGCCTACAAGTACTGAAGTTTTCGCCCATAACTGGGCTTTTGCCGTATTTATTGTTATTGCGTTGGGCCTGTGTGCCTTCATGCTAACCGCCGCCTATTTTCTTGGTGGTCGTGCCAGAGCAAGAACCAAAAATACGCCATATGAATCAGGTATCGATGCCGTAGGGTCCGCACGTTTGCGCCTCTCTGCCAAATTCTATCTGGTTGCCATGTTCTTTGTTATCTTCGATGTTGAAGCCCTCTATTTATTTGCCTGGTCTGTTTCCGTTCGTGAAAGCGGCTGGATAGGTTTCATTGAAGCAGCCATTTTCATTTTTGTTCTTTTAGCCGGATTGTTTTATCTGGTGCGCATCGGTGCATTGGACTGGACGCCACAGCGTTCCAAACGGCAGCTTAAGAACAGTGCAAAAATTCCCAGTAACTTGCAGTAACAGCGAGGCTTGAAGATGAAATATACGCTCACTCGCGTAGATCTCGACGGTGAAAACGATCGTTATCCTCTACAAAAACAGGAAATAGTCACCGATCCCTTGGAACAGGATGCCCAAAAAGGCATCTTTATGGGCAAGCTCGATACTGCCCTGAACGATGTCGTTAACTGGGGGCGTAAAAACTCGCTCTGGCCTTTTAACTTCGGTCTGTCCTGTTGCTACGTTGAAATGGTGACCTCGTTTACCGCGGTTCATGACGTTTCTCGCTTTGGTGCGGAAGTACTGCGTGCTTCTCCGCGTCAGGCCGACTTTATGGTGGTTGCCGGTACCTGTTTCGTCAAAATGGCACCGGTTATTCAGCGTTTGTACGATCAGATGCTGGAACCTAAATGGGTTATCTCGATGGGTGCCTGTGCCAACTCTGGCGGCATGTACGACATCTACTCCGTAGTACAAGGCGTTGATAAGTTTATACCGGTTGATGTGTATATTCCCGGTTGTCCGCCGCGTCCGGAAGCCTATATGCAGGCACTCCTGTTATTACGTGATTCTATCGGTCAGGAACGTCGTCCACTCTCTTGGGTGGTTGGCGAGCAGGGCGTGTATCGCAAAGAGATGCAGTCAGAAAAAGAACGCAAGCGCGCTGAGCGCATTGCCGTCACGAATCTGCGTACCCCTGACGAAATTTAACTTTAGCCAAAACACTCGCCCATTTATGCGGGTGTTTTAGCCACAGAATTTTATTTGAGTAATGAGCGGCGAAAACAACTATGACAGAACCGATGACGCAGGCGAGCGACCAGCCCGCTTGGCACACACGGGATCATCTCGATGATCCGGTAATAGGTGAACTGCACAACCGTTTTGGGCCAGACGCCTTTACCGTTCAGCCTACCCGTACTGGCGTGCCGGTGGTGTGGGTTAAACGTGAACAGCTTCTGGAGGTAATGACCTTTTTACGTAAGCAACCCAAACCCTATGTCATGCTATTTGATTTGCATGGTATGGATGAACGTTTACGTACCCACCGCAACGGTTTACCGGCTGCGGATTTTTCCGTTTTCTACCACCTGATTTCTGTTGAGCGTAATAAAGACATTATGCTGAAAGTCGCTTTGGTGGAAAACGATCTACATGTGCCGACCGTGACCGGCATTTTCCCTAACGCCAACTGGTATGAGCGTGAAACTTGGGAAATGTTTGGTATCACTATTGATGGTCACCCAAACCTGCGTCGTATCATGATGCCGGACACTTGGGAAGGGCATCCGCTGCGTAAAGATTATCCGGCGCGTGCGACAGAATTCGATCCTTTCGTCTTAACCAAGGCCAAAGAAGATCTGGAGATGGAGTCACTGACCTTCAAACCTGAACAATGGGGTATGAAGCGCGGAACCAAAAATGAGGACTTCATGTTCCTCAACTTGGGTCCTAACCATCCATCTTCTCACGGTGCATTCCGTATCATTATGCAGTTAGACGGTGAAGAGATCGTCGATTGTGTACCGGATATCGGTTATCACCACCGCGGTGCAGAAAAAATGGGCGAACGCCAATCATGGCACAGCTACATTCCTTTTACTGACCGTATTGAATATCTTGGTGGCTGTATCAACGAAATGCCTTACGTGCTGGCGGTTGAGAAGCTGGCAGGCATTGAAGTTCCGGACAAGGTGAAAACCATCCGCGTCATGCTGTCTGAGCTGTTTCGTATTAACAGCCACCTGCTGTATATCTCCACTTATATTCAGGACGTTGGTGCCATGACGCCAGTGTTCTACGCCTTTAGTGACCGCGCCCGTATTTATGACATCGTTGAAGCCATTACCGGTTTCCGTATGCACCCGGCTTGGTTCCGTATTGGCGGTGTGGCTCACGACCTGCCAAAAGGCTGGGAGAAGCTGCTGAAAGAATTCCTCGACTGGATGCCGAAGCGCCTTGATTCTTATGTGAAAGCCGCGCTGCAAAACACCATTTTGAAAGGCCGTACTGTGGGTGTGGCTCAGTACAGCGCGGAAGAAGCGCTGGCCTGGGGTGTTACCGGTGCCGGACTGCGTGCAACGGGCGTCGACTTTGATGTGCGTAAAGCACGTCCTTACTCTGGCTATGAAAACTTCGAGTTCGAAGTACCGATCAGCTATAACGGCGACTGCTATGACCGTGTGATGCTGAAAGTGGAAGAGCTACGCCAGAGCCTGCGAATTCTGGAACAGTGTCTGAATAACATGCCTGAAGGGCCGTTTAAAGCAGACCATCCACTGACTACGCCTCCGCCGAAAGAGCGTTCATTGCAGCATATCGAAACCCTGATTACTCACTTCCTACAAGTGTCATGGGGTCCGGTCATGCCTGCGAACGAATCGTTCAGCATGGTGGAAGCCACCAAAGGGATCAATAGCTACTATTTGACCAGCGACGGCGGCACCATGAGCTACCGTACCCGGGTTCGTACGCCAAGCTATGCGCATCTGCAGCAGATCCCGTCCGTCATTCGTGGCTGCCTGGTATCAGACTTAATTGTCTATCTGGGTAGTATTGATTTTGTTATGTCAGACGTGGATCGCTAGTTATGACCGATAAAGAAATTTTCACGCTGAGTGCGGAAGAGCTCGAAGCCATTGAGCACGAGAAACATCATTACGAAGATCCGCGCGCGGCATCGATTGAAGCACTGAAGCTGGTGCAGAAGAAACGCGGCTGGGTTCCTGATGGTGCCATTGGGGCAATTGCTGATGTGTTAGGCATTCCTGCCAGTGACGTAGAGGGTGTAGCCACTTTCTACAGCCAGATTTATCGTCGCCCGGTTGGTCGTCATGTGATTCGCTACTGCGACAGCGTAGTGTGTTACATCAATGGCTATAAGGCGATTCAGGCCGCGCTTGAGAGAAAGCTGGAGATCAAGCCGGGCCAAACCACCTTTGATGGACGTTTCACCCTGTTGCCAACCTGCTGTTTAGGTAACTGTGACAAAGGGCCAAGTATGATGATCGACGAGGACACTCACGAACATCTGAAACCGGAAGATATTGAGAAACTACTGGAGCAATATCAATGAGCGGGCCAACATTTTTAGGACCTCAACGTATCCTGACGGAAGAGCAACATCCGCTGACTTGGCGCCTGCGTGCTGACCAGCAGCCGGTATGGTTTGATGAGTACCGTAGCAAAAGCGGTTATGTCGGTGCGGAAAAAGCCCTGAAGGGAATGGCGCCGGATGACGTGGTTTCTACCGTCAAAGACTCAGGCTTAAGCGGTCGCGGCGGCGCAGGTTTCTCCACCGGTCTTAAGTGGAGCCTGATGCCGAAAGACGAAAGCATGAATGTCCGTTATATCCTGTGTAACGCAGATGAGATGGAACCGGGCACTTATAAAGACCGTCTGCTGATGGAGCAACTGCCTCATCTGCTGGTTGAAGGTATGCTGATTGGTGGTTTTGCTCTGAAAGCCTATCGCGGTTATATCTTCCTGCGTGGCGAATATATTGAAGCAGCCGACCACCTGCGTCGTGCCATTGAAGAGGCGAAAAAAGCCGGTTTCTTGGGCAAGAACATTTTAGGCAGCGGGTTTGATTTTGAACTGTTTGTGCACACTGGTGCAGGGCGTTATATCTGTGGTGAAGAAACCGCATTGATTAACTCACTGGAAGGCCGTCGTGCTAACCCTCGCTCTAAGCCTCCGTTCCCGGCCACTTCGGGTGCATGGGGTAAACCAACCTGCGTAAACAACGTAGAAACCTTGTGCAACGTGCCTTCTATTGTTCAGCACGGTCCAGAATGGTATCGCGGATTATCTGCCGGTAAGAGTCAAGATGCGGGGACTAAACTGATGGGCTTCTCAGGGCGGGTGAAGAATCCGGGCCTGTGGGAATTGCCTTTCGGTATTACCGCGCGTGAACTGCTGGAAGATTATGCCGGTGGTATGCAGGATGGTCTGAAGCTGAAAGCTTGGCAGCCGGGTGGTGCAGGAACCGATTTTCTGACCGAAGCACACCTCGATTTACCAATGGACTTTGCCAATATAGCAAAAGCCGGCAGCCGTTTAGGTACCGCCTTGGCGATGGCCGTTGATGACAAAATTAGTATGGTTGGATTGACTCGCAATCTCGAAGAATTCTTCGCGCGCGAATCCTGCGGCTGGTGTACCCCGTGCCGTGACGGTTTACCGTGGAGCGTGAAAATTCTGACCGCACTGGAAAAAGGCGAAGGCCAGCCGGGGGATGTTGAAACCCTTGAACAACTGTGCCGTTTTCTGTCGCCGGGCCATACCTTCTGTGCCTTGGCACCGGGAGCCGTTGAGCCATTACAGAGCGCGATTAAGTATTTCCGTGAAGAGTTTGAAGCGGGTATTAAAGTAAAAACTTTTAGTAACCTGAATCCAATCGCCGGGATCCAGCCAAACCTGCTGAAGCAGCGTTGGTAATAACGTCATCTACTTATATCTCTTTATTTATAAAAGTATGACGACGATCCGGGAACGAATTTTTTAAGTTATATGCCCGCTGTTGCGGGCTACAGGAAGCATGCTGACTATGGCAACGATTCATGTAGACGGCGAAGAATACGAAGTTAATGGTGCCGAGAACCTGCTGCAAGCATGTCTCTCACTGGGCCTCGATATTCCTTACTTTTGCTGGCATCCGGCGCTCGGTAGCGTCGGCGCTTGCCGCCAATGTGCGGTTAAGCAGTTCCAGGGGCCTGATGATAAACGCGGGCGTTTGGTAATGTCATGTATGACACCGGCATCTGACGGTAGCTATATCGCTATTGAAGATGAAGAAGCCAAAAAATTCCGCGAAGCCGTCGTGGAGTTCTTAATGGTAAACCACCCTCACGACTGTCCGGTCTGTGAGGAGGGCGGAAACTGTCATTTACAAGATATGACCGTAATGTCCGGTCATAGCTTCCGTAAATATCGTTTTAATAAGCGTACGCACAACAATCAGGAGTTGGGGCCTTTCATTAATCATGAAATGAACCGCTGTATTGCCTGTTATCGCTGTGTTCGTTATTACAAAGATTACGCGGGCGGTGAAGACTTTGGCGTATATGGTTCCCATGACAACGTCTACTTCGGGCGTCCGGAGGACGGCACCCTAGAAAGCGAATTCTCAGGTAATCTGGTGGAAGTCTGTCCTACCGGTGTATTCACCGATAAGACTCACTCCGAGCGCTACAACCGTAAATGGGATATGCAGTTTGCCCCAAGCATTTGCCAGCAGTGTAGCGTCGGCTGTAATACCAGCCCGGGAGAACGTTATGGTGAATTGCGCCGGATTGAGAACCGTTACAACGGCACGGTAAACCACTATTTCTTATGTGACCGTGGTCGTTTTGGCTATGGTTACGTTAACCTGAAAGATCGTCCACGCAGTCCGCAGCAGTTACGCGGTCAGGACTGGATTCACCTGAATCCGGAACAGGCGATGGAAGGTGCCGCAGACGTTCTGCGTCAGTCTAAGAAAACCATCGGTATTGGCTCACCACGCGCCAGTCTGGAAAGTAACTATGCGTTACGTCAGTTGGTCGGTGCTGAAAACTATTCCAGCGGTATGGAAGCCGGGGAGTTAGCCCGGGTTCAACTGATGCAGAAAGTGATGCGTGAAAGCGGTTTATATACCCCTTCATTGCGCGAAATGGAAGGCTATGATGCGGTGCTGGTACTGGGTGAAGATGTCACTCAAACCGGTGCACGTATTGCTCTGGCACTGCGTCAGGCCGTGAAAGGCAAAGCGCGCGAGATGGCTGCAGCCCAGCGCGTTGCCGACTGGCAAATTGCCGCGGTACAAAACATTGGTCAACATGCGAAATATCCGCTGTTTGTTACCAACGTTGATAGCACTCGACTTGATGATGTTGCCGCTTGGAACTACAGCGCTTCCGTTGCTGAGCAGGCGCGTTTAGGCTTTGCCATTGCTCACGGTATTGACAGTTCTGCGCCAGCGGTAGCGGATTTATCGGCATCGCTAAAAGGTAAAGTCGATATCATCGTTCAGGCGTTATCCGGTGCCAGAAAGCCATTAATCGTTACCGGCAGCGGTGCTGGCAGCGAAGAGATTATTCGGGCAGCAACCAATATCGCGCTGGCGCTGAAAAAGCAGGGTCTAGAAACCGGTATCACCTTTGTTGCGGCAGAAGCCAACAGCATGGGTGTGGCAATGATGGGTGGTAGCTCCATTGATGAGGCGCTGACTCAAATTGAAAGCGGTGAAGCCGATACCTTAATCGTGATGGAGAATGACCTATACCGTCATGCTTCCCGAGCGCGTATTGATGCGGCACTGGCCAAAGTCGAAAATCTCATCGTTGTTGACCATCAGCGAACAGATGTGATGGATAAAGCGACCCTGATTCTTTCCGCGGCAAGCTTCGCAGAAAGCGACGGTACGCTGGTGAATCAGGAAGGCCGCGCTCAACGCTTCTTCCAGGTTTATGAGCCATCGTTTTACGATAAAGATCCTGCCCATAAGAGCTATATTCTGGAAAGCTGGCGCTGGCTGCACTCGCTAGACAGCGTGTATAACAGCCGTCGCCTTGACTGGACGTTGTTGGATCATGTGGTTAGCGCGGTAGCACAAGAATTCCCACCGTTGGCGGGTATTGTTAACGCCGCACCGGATGCGTCATTCCGTATTAAAGGTCTAAAAATTGCCCGTGAGCCTCATCGTTACAGCGGTCGTACCGCAATGATGGCCGATGTCAGCGTGCATGAAAAACGTCAGCCTCAGGATAATGACACCGCCTTTGCTTATTCAATGGAAGGCTATAGCGCACCTGAAGCCGATCGTCAGCAAATCCCGTTTGCCTGGGCTCCAGGCTGGAACTCACCGCAGGCGTGGAACAAATTCCAGTCTGAAGTGGGTGGGAAACTGCGTTCTGGCGATCCGGGCGTACGTCTGATTGAGAAAGCGGAAAGCGGCGAACTGGCCTATTTTGATGCGGTAGTGAATGTAGCGGCTAACGGCGAAAACAGCTGGCAGGTCGCACCTTATTACCATCTGTTTGGCAGTGACGAAATGTCACAGCGTTCCGATGTGATTCAGCAACGTATGCCAGCGGCTTATGTGATGCTGAATCCACAAGACGCCGCCAAACTGAGCGTCAAGGTTGGTTCGGTAGTGGCGTTCAGCTGCGAAGGTTCCGAGCTGAAGCTGCCGGTGAGAATCAGCGATGCGCTGGAAGTGGGCTTTATTGGTCTGCCTTTGGGCTTACCGGGCATTTCTCCTGCTCTGGTTGGCAAGCGCGTTGACAACCTGAAGGAGACGACGGTATGAGTTGGCTGACTCCGGAAGTGACGGATACTCTGATTGCTATCGGTAAAGCAGTAGTGATCCTGCTGGTGGTGGTAACTTGCGGTGCACTGATGAGTTTCGGTGAGCGCCGCCTGTTATCTCTGTTTCAGGATCGTTATGGACCAAACCGCGTAGGGCCGTTTGGTTCACTGCAAATCGTAGCGGACATGATCAAGATGTTCTTCAAAGAGGACTGGGTTCCCAACTTCTCTGACAAGATGATCTTTACTCTGGCACCGATTATCGCCTTCAGCTCAATGCTACTGGCTTTCGCTATCGTACCGGTTACCCCGACCTGGGGCGTATCTGACCTGAATATCGGCATTCTGTTTTTCTTTATGCTGGCAGGTCTGGCGGTCTATGCGGTGCTGTTTGCAGGCTGGTCAAGTAACAACAAATATGCACTGTTAGGTGCCATGCGCGCCTCGGCGCAAACCCTGAGCTATGAAGTGTTCCTGGGCTTGTCGCTAATGGGTATTGTTGCGGTGACCGGCTCGTTTAACATGCGCGATATCGTAGAAGCACAGGCTGACGTCTGGTTTGTGATTCCGCAGTTCTTTGGCTTTGTCACCTTTGTGATAGCGGGCATCGCAGTATGTCACCGTCATCCATTTGACCAGCCGGAAGCGGAACAGGAACTGGCTGACGGTTACCACATTGAATATTCCGGTATGAAGTTCGGTCTGTTCTTCGTGGGTGAATACGTCGGTATCGTCACTATTTCTGCCTTAATTGTGACGCTGTTCTTTGGTGGCTGGCAGGGGCCGTTCTTACCACCAATCTTGTGGTTTGCACTGAAAACCGGCTTCTTCATGATGATGTTTATTCTGGTGCGGGCATCATTGCCTCGTCCACGTTATGACCAGGTGATGTCTTTTGGCTGGCGCGTTTGCTTGCCGTTGACGCTGTTGAACCTGCTGGTTACCGCGGCCATCATTCTGATCAAAGCGCAATAAGGGAGAGATAACCATGACATTAAAAGAGTTAGTGGTTGGTTTCGGTACCCAACTGCGCAGTCTGTGGATGATTTTCCTGCACGCGTTTCATAAGCGTGACACGAGAATGTACCCGGATGTACCTATTTACGTCCCACCTCGTTACCGTGGTCGTATTGTTCTGACTCGCGATCCTGATGGGGAAGAGCGTTGCGTTGCCTGTAACCTGTGTGCGGTTGCCTGTCCGGTTGGCTGTATCTCGCTGCAAAAAGCCGAGATGCAGGATGGTCGTTGGTATCCGGAGTTTTTCCGCATTAACTTCTCACGCTGCATTTTCTGCGGCATGTGTGAAGAAGCGTGTCCGACGACGGCAATTCAGCTAACGCCAGACTTTGAAATGGCTGACTTTAAACGTCAGGATCTGGTGTATGAAAAAGAAGATCTGCTGATTTCTGGCCCGGGTAAATACCCTGAGTATAGCTTCTACCGTATGTCTGGTATGGCGATTGACGGCAAGGGTAAAGGCGAAGCGGAAAACGAATCTAAACCAATCGACCTGAAAAGTCTTTTACCCTAAAGGAGCGGAACGTGGAAGTTGCATTTTATATTTCAGCGGCCATTGCCGTTCTGGCAACGCTAAGGGTGATTACACATACCAATCCGGTGCATGCGCTGCTGTTTTTAATCGTCTCGCTGCTGGCTATTTCCTGCGTGTTCTTCTCGCTGGGAGCCTACTTTGCCGGTGCGCTTGAAATTATCGTTTACGCCGGGGCCATTATGGTGCTGTTCGTGTTCGTGGTGATGATGCTGAATCTGGGTGATTCGGTTGCTCATCAGGAGCGCGAGTGGCTGAAACCCGGTGTATGGCTTGGCCCTGCGGCACTGTGTCTGGTGCTGTTAGTGATCCTGTGCATTGGTATCTATAGCGCAGCGGGTCAACCTATTTATGGGGATATGGTAGACGCGAAACGAGTAGGTGTGAGCCTGTTCGGTCCTTACGTTCTTGCCGTTGAACTGGCTTCTATGCTGCTGTTAGCAGGTCTTGTTGTTGCTTACCACTTAGGTCGTGAGAACAAGAGTGCTGAAGCGTCGATTAACAAAACGGAGGAACAAGCATGATCCCATTGGAACATGGTCTGATACTGGCGGCGATTCTGTTCGCGCTGGGTCTGGCCGGGCTGCTGATCCGTCGTAATTTGTTATTCATGCTGATCAGCCTGGAAATCATGATCAACGCCGTAGCGTTGGCGTTTGTAGTGGCGGGTAGCTTTTGGCAACAGCCGGATGGACAGGTGATGTACATTCTGGTGATTAGCCTTGCAGCGGCAGAGGCCAGTATTGGTCTGGCGCTGTTATTACAGCTTCATCGTCGTCGTCAAACCCTGAATGTCGACTCTGTCAGTGAGATGCGCGGATGAACCAGAACCTACTATATCTAACAATTTTGCTACCGCTGCTGGGCTTTTTGCTGCTGGCATTCTCCCGCGGTCGCTGGTCTGAGAACACTTCTGCTACGGTGGGTGTGGGTTCTATCGGTCTGGCAGCTCTGGTTACGGCGTGGATAGTTTATAGCTTTGTCTCTCAGGGCAATCCGGCAGAAGTATCTCAACAGGTACTCTGGACCTGGATGAAAGTGGATAACTTCGATATCAGCGTGACGTTAACGCTGGATAGCCTGTCGGTCACCATGCTGTCAGTGGTAGTAGGCGTAGGCTTCTTCATTCACCTGTATGCCTCATGGTATATGCGTGGTGAAGAGGGGTATTCCCGTTTCTTTGCTTATACCAACCTGTTTATCGCCAGCATGGTGGTTTTGGTACTGGCCGACAACTTACTGCTGATGTATCTCGGCTGGGAAGGGGTAGGGCTGTGTAGTTACCTGTTAATTGGTTTCTACTATACCAATCCAAACAATGGCGCAGCGGCCATGAAAGCCTTTATCGTGACCCGTGTGGGTGACGTGTTCTTGGCGATTGGTCTGTTTATCCTGTTCCACGAACTGGGTACGCTGAATATTCGTGAGATGCTGGAACTGGCTCCGCAGAAATTTGCGGCAGGTTCAACGGCGCTGAACTGGGCAACCCTGATGTTAGTGGGTGGTGCAGTGGGTAAATCAGCACAGTTACCGTTACAAACCTGGTTGGCCGATGCGATGGCGGGGCCAACACCGGTTTCTGCTCTGATCCACGCCGCGACCATGGTTACCGCGGGTGTTTATCTGATTGCCCGTACTAACGGTCTGTTCCTGCTGACGCCAGAGGTACTGAATCTGGTGGGTGTGATCGGCGGTGTGACCTTGTTGCTGGCCGGTTTTGCCGCATTGGTTCAAACCGATATTAAACGTGTTCTGGCCTACTCAACCATGAGTCAGCTGGGTTACATGTTCCTGGCGCTGGGCGTACAGGCATGGGACGCAGCAATCTTCCACCTGATGACTCACGCTTTCTTTAAAGCGCTGTTATTCCTGTCATCCGGCTCGGTGATTCTGGCTTGCCACCATGAGCAAAACATTTTCAAAATGGGCGGATTACGTAAGAAGATCCCTCTGGTGTATGTTTGCTTCCTGGTGGGTGGTGCGGCACTGTCTGCATTACCAATGGTCACGTCTGGCTTCTTTAGTAAGGATAAGATCCTGTTTGAAGCCTATGCATCAGGCCACTTTAACTTAATGCTGGCAGGTTTAGTCGGGGCGTTCCTGACTTCGCTGTATACCTTCCGCATGATCTTTATTGTGTTCCACGGTGAAGAGAAAACCGAAGCGCATTCAGTGGGTGGGATTTCTCATTCGTTACCGCTGGTGGTGCTGTTGGTGTTATCAACCGCTGTGGGCGCTTTCCTTGCGCTGCCGCTGAACGGTGTATTACCGGTTCACGAGTGGCCTGAAGAAGGCAAACTGATGTTAGAGATGATCTCCGGTGGTGTGGCGATTGTCGGTATCTTACTGGCTGCGGTGCTGTATCTGGGCAAACGTCAACTGGTTACCAGCATTGCACAAAGCGCACCGGGCAAACTGCTCTCTACTTGGTGGTATAACGCGTGGGGCTTTGACTGGCTGTATGACAAGGTGTTTGTTAAGCCTTATCTGGCCGTGGCGAAGTTGTTACAGCGCGATCCGCTGAACTCTCTGATGAACCTGACGGCGATGTTTGTCCGCTTATGTAATCGTACGATGGTGGTCAGTGAAAATGGTCTGTTGCGCTGGTACGCCGCGTCAATGGCTTTGGGTGCAGTGGTCGTATTGGCTCTGTTATTGTGGGTTTAACTGAATAACTTAACAAAAGAAAAATTTTGTAGTTTTTCAAATAAAGCTTATTCAAATAAAGGACATAAAACGCCATGCTACTACCTTGGCTAATACTTTTACCCTTTATCGGCGGCTTCCTTTGCTGGCCGAGCGAGCGCTTAGGTAAACAAGTGCCTCGTTATGTTGCGCTGATATCGATGGGGTTAACGCTGGTTCTCTCCCTGTATCTGTGGATGGAGAGCGGTTTTACCGTCACTTCGCCGCAGAACATGTGGCTGGCTGAACCATTCCGCGTAGACTGGATCCCAAGCCTTGGCATTCAGATCCATCTGGCATTAGATGGTCTGTCACTGCTGATGGTTGTATTGACGGCTTTTCTGGGGCTGCTGGCTATCCTCTGTTCATGGACAGAGGGTCAGCGCTCTCAGGGTTTCTTCCATTTAAACCTGCTGTGGATTCTTGGCGGGGTAATGGGGGTGTTCCTAGCGGTCGATATGTTCCTGTTCTTCTTCTTCTGGGAGATTATGCTGGTTCCGATGTACTTCCTGATTGCTCTCTGGGGGCATAAAGGATCTGACGGTAAAACCCGCATTAGCGCTGCGACTAAATTCTTTATCTATGCGCAGGCCAGTAGTCTGTTCATGTTGATTGCCATCGTTGGTCTGGTGTTTGTTCACTTCAAAGCCACTGGCGTGATGACCTTCAACTATGAAGACTTGCTGAATACGCCAATGTCCTACGAAGTACAGTTTATGCTGATGCTGGGCTTCTTTATCGCCTTTGCGATGAAAATGCCGGTCGTGCCACTGCATGGCTGGTTGCCGGACGCGCACAGTCAGGCGCCAACCGCAGGTTCTGTTGACCTTGCGGGTCTGCTGTTGAAGACTGCGGCTTATGGCTTGCTGCGTTTCAGTCTGCCGTTCTTCCCGGAGGCGTCTCACGCGTTCGCACCAATTGCCATGTGGCTGGGTGTGTTGGGGATCTTCTACGGTGCATGGATGGCGTTTGTTCAGACCGATATTAAACGTTTGATCGCTTACACCAGTATTTCCCATATGGGCTTCGTGATGATCGCTATCTATAGCGGCAGCGTGTTGGCTTATCAGGGTGCGGTGGTACAGATGATTGCTCACGGTCTGTCGGCGGCGGGGATGTTTATCATCAGTGGTCAACTGTATGAGCGTCTGCATACTCGCGATATGCGTGAAATGGGCGGTCTGTGGAAGCGTATTCGTTATTTACCAGCACTGTCGCTGTTCTTTGCCGTAGCGACTTTGGGTATGCCGGGAACCGGTAACTTCGTTGGTGAATTCATGATTCTGTTTGGAAGCTATCCGGTAGTTCCGGTTATTACCGTGGTGGCAACGTTTGGTTTGGTATTCGCATCAGTTTACTCACTGGTTATGATGCAACGTGCTTATTACGGTGCACCAAAATCTGATAAACCCATTGCAGGCATGAACGTGCGCGAGCTGTCCATGGTGCTGTTACTGGTGGTGTTACTGGTACTGTTAGGCGTTTACCCTCAGCCGGTTCTGGATACGTCACACTCTGCGGTGAGCACCATTTCTCAATGGTACAACGCTGCGGCCTCCGTATCTCCAGACATGTCTATAGGAAAGTAAATCGCCATGACACTAACTGCACAACATATGCTTTCTCTATTACCGCTGTTAATCGTTGGATTGACCGTGGTGGTTGTGATGCTGTCCATTGCGTGGCGACGCGATCACTTCCTTAATGCAACGATTACGGTTATTGGCCTTAACGTTGCGCTGCTGTCGCTGTTTATTGTTGCACAGCAACCGGCAACGGATGTGACCCCGCTGTTACGAATTGACGGATTCTCAATCTTTTTCACCGCACTGGTGCTGCTGGCGAGTCTGGCAACCTGTACCTTCGCTTACCCATGGCTGAGCGGCTACCCGGATAATAAAGAAGAGTTTTATCTGCTGGTGCTGATTGCCGCATTGGGTGGGGTAGTATTAGCCAGTGCTAACCATTTGGCATCGCTGTTTATTGGTATTGAACTGCTTTCACTGCCGCTGTTTGGTCTGGTGGGTTATGCCTATCGCCAGCGTCGCTCACTGGAAGCGTCAATTAAATATATGGTGCTGTCTGCTGCGGCCTCTTCATTCTTGCTGTTTGGTATGGCGCTGCTGTATGCGGGAACCGGTGGTTTGTCTTTCGCCGATCTGGGTCACAGCATGAGCGATAAAGTGCTGCATCAACCGCTGCTGATTGTTGGTCTGGGGATGATGCTGGTTGGCTTCGGCTTTAAGCTGTCGCTGGTGCCGTTCCAACTTTGGACGCCAGACGTTTATCAAGGTGCTCCGGCGCCGGTATCAACCTTTCTGGCAACCGCCAGTAAGATTGCTATCTTCGGGGCGCTGGTGCGGATGTTCATGTATGCACCGATAGCTGATGGTGAGTCGGTTCGTACCGTGCTGGCGATTATTGCCTTCTGTTCCATCCTGTTTGGTAACATTCTGGCACTGACCCAAAGCAACATTAAGCGGATGCTGGGTTACTCTTCTATCGCTCACTTGGGCTACCTGCTGGTAGCGCTGATTGCGGTTCAGGGGCATCAATTGTCGATTGAAACCATCAACGTCTATCTGGCGGGTTATCTGTTTGCTAGTCTGGGTGCCTTTGGTGTGGTCAGTCTGATGTCCAGCCCGTATACCGGCCCGGACGCTGAGTCTCTGTATGCTTATCGCGGCCTGTTCTGGCATAAGCCAATTCTGTCTGCGGTGTTAACCGTGATGATGCTGTCTCTGGCCGGTGTGCCGATGACGTTGGGTTTTATTGGTAAGTTCTATGTTATCGCAATCGGTGTGAGCGCTGACCTGTGGTGGTTAACCGTCACGGTAGTGGTAGGTAGTGCGATTGGTCTTTACTACTATCTGCGTACTATGGTCAGCCTGTATCTGGAAGCGCCGCAAGAGCGTCAACGTGATACGCCAAGCAACTGGGCGTTAACCGCCGGTGGTGTGGTGGTTCTGCTGTCGGCACTGGCAGTGCTGTTCTTCGGTTTGTATCCGGAGCCGCTGATTAAGCTGGCGCGGTATGCGTTTCCGATGATGTAATAGATAGTTGTTGTGATGAAAATACCGGCGATTTTGGCCGGTATTTTTAATTTATAGGTATCCGTTTCAGTGGATATTCCGACCGTAAAGACTATGAGCGTATATTGACGTTGTGCACGGTCGGTAGGGCCATACACTTAGCTTCAGTGTGCGTCGGGCCTAGCCGGGTTAGGGGCGATCCGGCAGCTAAAGCTGCTACGGCCCCAACATCCGTCTCTCCCGACGGTCAACTTTTACGGTTAATTTGAAATATCGGCCTTTAAGCCGATATTTGTTTGATGGTGGATTTAGTTTCCATACAGAAATGCCTTAAGACTAACTATTGCATTGCCAAACATCGGGAGAGATTGCCGTTGGGGTCGACTTGGCGTAAGCCAACGACAAACAGGCGAAAGCCTGTTTGAACAGCGCTTGCGCTGGCCCGCAAGGTGTTTCATAACTGCCCCTAGGGAATCTAGGCCCGATGTACACCAATGCCAAGTACCGATGGTCTTCCGGCCGGGCACGATGATGGTATAGGCACACAATCATTACGGCCGGAATATCCCCAAAAGCCAATTTTGATTAATAGTTCGTTTTTAAAAATGACCCTGTGCGACAATCTATTTTTATCTGATTTTCAATCCAATCCACCGTATAATCCGTTGGTTTAAGTTTTATCTCCGAGAGGTTGTAGTGAAGCAAATATCTGAACTGGTGAAGCAACTGCATAAGCGCCTGCAAGAAGTTGCTCGCCCGGAACCAGGTCGGGAGCGTATTACCGTTTCCCTCACGCTTCAGCAACGTACCTCGTTACTCAGCTGGCTTGCGGCTCAGCCCATTTTCCCCCAGTTTTACTGGCGTCAGCGTGACGATCTGGAAGAGGCGGCGGTGTGTGGTGAAGTGATCCGCTTTAACGATGCGGATTCAGCCCGTTATTTTTTGATGACTAATGATGTCGCCGATATGCGTATCTGGGGGCTGAATACGTTCGATCAGGTAGAAACCCCGTCATTAAACACGCCAAAAAGTGCGTTATTTCTGCCTCGTATTGAGCTGTTGCGGGATATGGATGGCGGCAAGCTGGTGGTGAACCTTTACAGCGAAACCTCACTGGCTGACGACGTGGCTATTGCACAGAAAACTATCGAGCAGTTAACCACCTCCAGGCCGTTACCGGTACTTAATGTAAACGTTAATTCGGTGCAGCATCAGCCAGAAAAGCAGGGGTGGTGCGATCTGTTAAATCAGGCGTTGGAAGCCATTCAACAGGGGCAGTTTGAGAAAGTGGTGTTGGCCCGTAAGTCAACGCTATCGCTAAATGAACCCCTAAACCCAGCGGCTTTTCTTAATGCCAGTGAGAAAGTAAATCACCATTGCTTCCATTTTATGATGCGAATGAATGATAAAACCGCATTTTTAGGCTCCTCTCCGGAATGTCTGTTTTTGCGGGTTGGTCAGCATCTGACGACCGAAGCGCTGGCGGGTACCGTAGCCAGTTCATCAGATAACCAACAGGCTAAACAGCTGGGTGACTGGCTCATGCAGGACAAAAAGAACCAGCATGAAAACCTACTGGTGGTAGATGATATTTGCCAGCGGCTGCACGGCGGTATTCTGGCTATTGACGTTTTGCCTGCGGAAATCGTTCGTTTACGCAAAGTACAGCATCTGCGTCGCTGCATTCATGCGGAGCTGGCGGTGGCTAATGATGCCGACAGCCTGCAACGATTACAGCCAACGGCGGCAGTAGCCGGACTTCCTCGTGAGCCTGCCCGCCAGTTTATTTTGCAGCACGAACCTTTTACTCGCGATTGGTATGCCGGTTCTGCCGGGTATATCTCTTTGAACCAAACCGAGTTCGCTGTTTCTCTGCGTTCTGCGCTGGTAGAAGGCAGTAATATTCACCTGTATGCCGGAGCCGGTATTGTCGCGGGTTCCGATCCAGAGCAGGAGTGGCTGGAAATAGAGAATAAAGCGGCAGGATTGAGAACGCTGCTGGAAGAATAAAAGGTCAGTCATGCGATGTTTAGCACTGGAGTTGCGTTTTCCACCGCCGATTATTTTTAGTGTTTCTTTGTTATTTATTGGCTTTATTCATTGGTGTTTTCCGGCATTCAAAACGGAATCTACGCTTATGCCGATCGTGTCTGGCGTCTGTTTTCTGGCATCCGGTATCATTGGATTATCCAGCCTGACAATGTTCTATCGTGCGAAGACCACGGTAAATCCCATCAACGTAAATTCAGCCACGACTCTGGTCGATAGCGGCCTGTATGCTTTTTCCCGTAATCCGATGTATCTGGCGTTAGCGTTATTGCTGCTGAGTGCCTGTTTTTGGCTGGGGAACCTGTTGGGGCTGGTGGGGGTATTCGTGTTTATCTTATATATTACTCGCTTTCAGATTATTCCTGAGGAAAGGGCTCTGGGGGCGTTGTTTGGACAGCGTTATCAGGATTATCAGCGTAGGGTACGCCGCTGGCTCTGATAAACCGTTTCTGTATAACATCGTTACTTTATTCGCTTTTCTCGTCAGAACGCCAATACCCTATTCAACGCGTATTATTACCACTCGTGGTTATTCCATTATCGTCTATCATTTATCAATGAGTTAGTCACTTTTAACGGCGCTAAATGCGGCATGCAGGAACGACTGCTGCTTTTTCCGCTATTTTATATCGACCTCCAACGGGTGGTTTACCGATAAGATAAATTATTCAGCGACGGTGTCGTTCCTGAACGCTGGATTACAGGATATTGCTATGCTGACCTTGCTTCATTTGCTCTCCTCTGTGGCCCTGTTAGTTTGGGGAACTCACATCGTTCGTACCGGTGTGATGCGGGTGTTTGGTTCTGACCTTCGCCGGATACTTAGCGCCAGCATTCAGAAAAAATGGCGGGCATTTATCGCCGGTATGGGTGTGACCGCGCTGGTACAGAGCAGCAATGCAACAGCCTTACTGGTGATCTCTTTTGTCTCTCAGGGATTGATTGGTTTAGCGCCGGCGCTGGTGATTCTGTTAGGGGCGGATGTGGGAACGGCACTGATGGCGCGAGTGCTGACGTTCGATCTCTCTTGGTTATCGCCCTTATTGGTTTTGTTTGGTGTGATTACCTTTTTAAGCCAGAAGAAAACCCGTATTGGGCAAGTCGGTCGGGCGGGTATCGGCCTCGGGCTAATTTTGCTGGCCCTGCAATTGATCGTCATTTCCGCCGAACCTATCACTCAGGCCAGCGCAGTTCGCGAGGTATTTTCCTCTCTAGCCGGTGATGCCATCCTTGCTCTACTGATTGGTGCTCTGTTTGCCATGGTGAGTTACTCAAGCTTGGCGGCAGTTTTGTTAACCGCGACGTTAGCCGCCACCGGGCTGGTACCGCTAAATATTGCGCTGTGTATTGTTATTGGTTCCAATTTAGGCAGCGGCTTTTTGGCCTTGTTTAGCAGCAGAGGACTAGGGGCAACTTCGCGCCGCTTGGTATTGGGTAGCCTGTTGTTTAAGATTATTGGCTGCGTGCTGGTGGTACCGTGGATTGCGGCACTGACCCAAGGGTTACGTCAGTACTCACTGCCTGCTGAGGAAGTGGTGATTTACTTCCATGTCATGTACAACTTGGTGCGCTGTATTTTGATGTTGCCATTGGTTAATCCGATGGCTCGTCTGACAACCCGCATGATAGCGCAAGATCCCGCTCTAGCCGCTCAGTTGACCCCTCGTTATTTGGATAGCGCTGCATTGGATACGCCCTCGCTGGCGCTGGCCAATGCGGTACGAGAGACCCTGCGTTTGGGGGATGTGGTGGAGCAGATGCTGGTTGGCTTTAATGAAGTCTTGCAGGGACACCAGCAGCACCGCCGTGAAGTCGCCCATCTGAAAGATGAAACCGACATGTTGTACGGTGCCATTAAGCTCTATCTGGCAAGGTTGCCTCAAGAGAGTTTAAGCACGGTGGATTCTCGACGTTGGGCAGAGATTATTGATACGGCGGTAAATTTAGAGCAGGCGGGAGAGATCATTGACCGTATGACTTCAGAGGTATCATCTCAGTCGCTGGGGGTACGTAAATCGTTTTCTTTAAAGGGCATGGAAGAGCTGAATACGCTGTATTTACGCCTAGTTAAAAATCTGGACTTAGCCATGTCGGTATTTCTTTCCGGCGATATTGATAATGCGCGTCGTTTGCGTCGCGCCAAGCACCGTTTTCGTTTACTGAATCAACGCTATTCTTTGGGGCACGTAGAGCGTCTGCATCATAAGAATCTGCAAAGCATAGAGACCAGCTCTCTGCACATGGGGCTGTTGGCGGATATGCGAAGGCTTAATTCGCTGTTTTGTGCGGTGGCTTATTATGTGTTGGAAGTACAGGATGAAGAGAGCCATGTTGATGGAGAAGTCGGGATAACTCACTGACAAAACTGTCAGATTTGTCAGTGGGGGTAAAGGTTTGTCGGGACTATTGATTCAATTTTTCTATCTGGATAATTTGTGGGAAATTTTTGTTTAATCAATGTCCCGTGAGTTAAAGGAATCGCTATGAACGTTAATTATCCGACGACCTATGAAATCGGTGATGTGGTATTTACCTGTATTGGCAATTTGCTGTTTCGTCAGGTGTCTGCGGCATCGGCCTGCTGGAGCAATCACGTTGGAATGATTATTGGTCATGATGGTAAGGATTACATCGTGGCGGAGAGTAAAGTACCTCTGTCCCAAACTACCACGCTGACTAAATTCGTTTCCCGCTCGGTAGAAGGACGTTACGGCGTTCGTCGCCTAGAAGGTGGGCTTACGGAACAGCAAAAGCAGTTGCTGGTTGAGAAGGTGCCCGCGCGTTTAAACGTGTTGTATCATACCGGCTTTAACTATGAATCTTCCCGTCAATTTTGTTCCAAATTCGTGTTTGATCTGTATCGAGAAGGGTTGTCTATTCCCATCGGAAAAATTGAGAGCTTTAATACACTGCTCAGTAGTAATCCCAATGCGAAGTTACAATTCTGGCACTTTTGGTTTTTAGGGGCGATACCCTGGGATCGTAAAACCGTCACGCCAGCCAGTTTATGGTTTTATCCAACGTTAGTTCCGGTGTTCAATAGTCATCCTGATGCGAATGAAACCGAGCCTAATTGGTATTACCACTAAGTTATTTATTCATACTCGATGGACCGGAGATATCTGCTTTGGATAAATACAGCCCATCTTCTTCTGATGAGATCATGTTTTGATACGGATGAAGAGCACAGATACCAGTACTGGATCAATCTATTCGCGCAAGTGATGATTGCGTTTTTACAACCGCTAGAATATGAAGCGATTCCCAAGCAGCAGGATTTTAAAGTGTTGGTTTACGATCATGATGAAGCGCCAGAAAACAGCGAGCAGCGGTTGAAGGTTTTTGGTGATGGGCCAATATTTCGTTTAAATTAGCGGTAATTTCAGCACACCAATTTATTTTGGTCATCTGTAATTACTTGAAACTAAATGTATCTTAATATTTCTTAATATCCACTGTTGCCATCATTAATAACAATCAGGCTACAGACCAAACGGTTGAAAGGTTGTCGCGGGCTGGGGATTAACTTAAAAATCAATATGTTTGTTTGCAAAACCACGTCATTCGGGCATTTCATTGTCCCTACTGTCGGCTTAGTGTAATATACCTGCCAATTATGGATTCTATTTTTTAGTTAAATCAATAGATTAAGCTAATTTTCGGTGAACTCCCCATGTCGATAAGTGTGTTTAACCGCCGTTGGGCGGCAGTGCTATTAGAAACATTAACCCGCCACGGGGTTCAGCATGTCTGTATTGCACCGGGTTCCCGTTCTACTTCTCTTACGCTGGAAGCGGCTGCCAACGCCAAAATAACCTGTCATACCCATTTTGATGAGCGTGGCCTTGGCCATTTGGCTCTCGGTATTGCTAAAGTTACCGGCCAGCCGGTTGCGGTGATTGTAACTTCCGGCACGGCGGTGGCAAATCTGTATCCTGCGTTGATTGAGGCCAGTTTGACGGGAGAGCGTCTAGTTTTGCTAACCGCCGATCGCCCGCCGGAACTGATTGACTGTGGTGCTAATCAGGCTATTCGTCAGCAGGGTATTTTTGCTGACCATCCCACTCAATCATTATCATTACCTAGGCCTACGCCGGATATTTCAGCTGCATGGCTAACTTCAATTCTCGATCAGGCTTTAGGTGAACAGAAACAAGGGGCATTGCACATTAACTGCCCATTCGCCGAACCGCTGTATGGTGGCGATGCGTCTGCTTACGCTGACTGGTCTGAAACACTGGGCGACTGGTGGCAAAGCGATAAACCTTGGTTACTCAGCGATAATCAACGTAGGGTGAGGCAACAGTTTGACTGGCTTCAGTGGCGGCAGCGTCGTGGCGTGGTGATTGCGGCACGTATGGGTGCAGAGCAAGGGCAGCAGTTAGCGGCATGGGCTAAACAACTAGGCTGGCCATTATTAGGTGATGTGCTCTCCAGCAGCGGGCAGCCGTTACCCTGCGCCGATCTGTGGCTGAATAATCCCAAAGCGCAGGAGATATTGGCGCAGGCGGAGATCGTGGTGCAGTTCGGTGCCAGCCTGACGGGTAAACGCATGCTGCAATGGCAAGCTAGCTGTTGCCCAAAAGAGTACTGGCTGATTGATAACATTAGCGGACGCTTGGATCCAGCAAACCATCGCGGTCGTCGTTTGGTGGCAGATATTAGCGAGTGGTTAGAACTGCATCCGGCCGAGGCTCACCCGTTCTGGGCCGATGAACTCAATATATTATCGGCACGAGCTCGCACCCATGTTACCAATTATCTGGAACATCGATTTGGTGAAGCACAACTGGCCTGTTATTTAGGTGAATTGTTACCTTCGCAGGGCTTGTTTTGGGCGGGTAACAGCCTGATCGTGCGGCTGATCGATGCATTAGGACAATTACCCGCAGGCTATCCGGTATACAGTAACCGTGGAGCCAGTGGAATTGATGGTTTATTCTCTACCGCCGCCGGAGTTCAACGGGCGGCAGACAAGCCGATGCTGGCGGTGCTGGGGGATATTTCCGCACTTTACGATCTCAACTCTTTGGCGCTGATGAAACAGTGCACGGCGCCAGTGGTATTGGTGGTGGTGAACAACGACGGTGGTTCGATTTTCTCGCTGCTGCCTACGCCGGAAGCGGAAAGAGAGCGTTTCTATCGCATGCCGCACGGCATAAATTTTGAGCATGCGGCGGCCATGTTTGGTTTATCTTATGCCAGTCCCAAAAGCTGGCAGGAAGTTAAACAGGCGGTAGATGCTCACTGGCAACAGCGTGGCGTTTTGCTACTGGAGTTGCAGGTAGCCCCTCATGATGGCGCCGAAACCCTACGTCAGTTAGTCAACGATGTGGTGAATTTTTAATGCTGGCGGTAACCCGTTATCCATCGGTTGAGGCAGATGACAATCAGCCTTGGCTGGTGTTTCTCCACGGGCTATTGGGTGACGGACACGATTGGGATGCAGTATTGCCCCATTTAAATCACTGGTCTTGTATCACCATTGATTTACCGGGCCACGGTCAGTCGCAAGATATCAGCGTTAATGGCTTTGAGCACTTAAGTCAGCAACTGGGGGAAACCCTGCTGTCCTGTAATATTAACCGCTATATTCTTATCGGTTACTCTCTTGGGGGGCGCTGTGCGATGTATCATACTTGCTTTGGCGAGAGTGATGGGTTAGTTGGGCTAGCGATCGAAGGGGGAAATCCCGGACTGAACGCTGACTCAGAACGACAGGCCCGTTTGCATCACGACAGTCGATGGGCTGAACAGTTTCGCCATCAGTCTCTGCCAGAGGTGTTAGCCCAGTGGTATCAGCAGCCGGTGTTTGCCAATCTGAACGATGAGAGCCGCCAGCGCTTGATTCTGCGTCGTCATCACAATGATGGTCATCATGTGGCTCAAATGTTGGAATCTACCTCATTGGGCTGTCAGCCCCAATTGGGCGAGCGGTTGAATACCCGCTTAAAACACCGAAATATACCTTTTTGTTATCTCTGTGGTGAACAAGATGCAAAGTTTCAGCAAATTGCGCTTGAAAATCACTTTCCGCTGCGTATTGTAGCCGCAGCAGGTCATAATGCACATTCGGCGAACCCAGAGGGTTTTGCTGCACAGTTGCTTACATTTTTGAAGGAATGCTAATTATGCTTTATCCAAGTGAACAGGAACTCTACGCACCTATCGAGTGGCTGGATTGCTCTGAAGGATTTCAGGATATTCGTTACCATAAGTCAGCCGACGGTATCGCAAAAATTACTATAAACCGTCCTGAAGTGCGTAATGCATTCCGTCCTCTGACCGTAAAAGAGATGATTCAGGCGTTAGCGGATGCCCGCTACGACGATCATATCGGCACCATTATTCTGACCGGTGAAGGTGATAAAGCGTTCTGTTCCGGCGGTGACCAGAAAGTGCGTGGCGACTACGGCGGTTATCAAGATGACAGCGGTACTCACCATCTGAACGTGTTGGATTTTCAGCGCCAAATTCGTACCTGTCCTAAACCTATCATTGCCGCGGTAGCCGGGTATTCCATCGGTGGCGGTCATGTCCTGCATATGATGTGCGATCTGACTATCGCCGCAGAAAACGCGATTTTTGGTCAAACCGGCCCTAAAGTTGGTTCTTTTGACGGCGGCTGGGGTGCTTCTTATATGGCGCGTATTGTGGGTCAGAAAAAAGCCCGCGAAATTTGGTTCCTGTGCCGTCAGTACAACGCTCAGGAAGCGCTGGATATGGGGCTGGTAAACACTGTGGTTCCTGTCGCTGACTTAGAGAAAGAGACGGTTCGCTGGTGTCGTGAAATGCTCAAAAACAGCCCAATGGCGCTGCGCTGCCTGAAAGCGGCGCTGAATGCGGATTGTGATGGTCAGGCAGGACTGCAAGAACTGGCGGGTAACGCCACTATGCTGTTCTACATGACGGATGAAGGACAGGAAGGACGCAATGCGTTCAATGAGAAACGCCAGCCGGACTTCAGCAAATTTAAGCGTAATCCATAATGCGTAAAGTCGAACTCTACCGTTTTAGCCTGCCGATGGAGGCAGGGGTGATTCTGCGTAATCAACGGCTAAAAACTCGCGATGGCCTGCTGGTTTGCTTGACGGAGAATGGTAAACAGGGCTGGGGAGAGATCTCCCCATTGCCTGAGTTTTCTCAAGAGACGCTGGAAGAGGCGGAGGCCTCTACTTTGGGCTGGTTACACAGTTGGGTTAATGGTGAGCAGGCGTTTGAAAGCGCGCTGCCTTCCGTGGCTTTTGGTCTGAGTTGTGCGTTGGCTGAACTGTCAGGTTTTCTTCCTCAAAAAGCAGATTACCGCAAGGCACCGCTGTGTAATGGCGATCCGGATGAGCTGTTTGCCGTACTGGGCGCCATGCCGGGTGAGAAAGTGGCTAAAGTTAAAGTCGGTCTGTACGAAGCAGTTCGTGATGGCATGATTGTTAACCTGCTGCTGGAAGCCATTCCTGATTTGAAACTGCGTCTGGATGCCAACCGCAGTTGGACTCGAGCGAAAGCGGATGGTTTTGCTAAATATGTGCAGCCTCAGTTTCGCGATCGCATTCAATTTCTGGAAGAGCCGTGTAAAACCCGCGAAGAGTCCCGCGATTTCTCCCGAGAAACCGGGATCGCTATTGCATGGGATGAAAGCGTACGTGAAGCGGACTTTGTGGTGCAAGCTGAACCGGGCGTCGCCGCGATAGTGATTAAACCAACGCTGGTGGGTAGCATTCAACGCTGTCATATGTTGGTTGAGCAAGCGCACAATGCCGGTTTAATGGCTGTCATTAGCTCATCAATAGAAAGTAGCCTCGGCCTGACCCAGTTGGCAAGAATGGCCGCATGGCTGACGCCGGATACCATACCTGGGTTGGACACGCTGTCATTGATGCAATCACAACTGGTACGCCCGTGGCCTGACAGTGAACTCCCCGTGCTGGAGGTTGATGCGCTGGAAGTGGTATGGCGTCGTTAATTTCAACGGTTTTTAGCAACTGGCCGTGGCAGCAGTGGGCAGCCGAACAGCCGAACGCCACGGCAATTATTAGAGAACAACAACCTGTCAGCTGGCGACGGCTGGCTGATGAGGTTAATGCCCTGTGCGCGCGGTTCCATCATCATGGTGTTCGCGCCGGACAGGGTGTGGCGCTGAGTGGTAAAAACAGCCCTGAACTGCTGTTAGGGTATTTGGCGATATTACAACTGGGCGCCAGAGTATTACCCCTCAATCCCCAGCTACCAACCGCATTACAGGCACAACTGCTGCCCATGTTGAATATTGACTGGGGTTGGAGCAACTATCCTTTGGCGTGGACGGATAGTATTGACCCATTGCCATCATTCAATATTGAACAACTTTCCATCGATAATTCCGATACTCATCCGATAGCAGATTGGTCATCGGCGCAGTCATTTACCATGACCCTAACCTCCGGCTCTAGCGGACTGCCGAAAGCAGCAGTACATACCCCAGACGCCCATTTGGCCAATGCCGCCGGACTGTTGCAGCGGATGCAGTTTGAGCTGGGCGACAGCTGGTTGCTCTCTTTACCGTTGTTTCATGTTTCCGGTCAGGGGGTGATATGGCGCTGGCTGCAAAAAGGCGCGACGCTGGTGCAGCGCAATATGCATCCTTTAACAAATGCGCTGGCTGGCTGTACTCATGCTTCACTGGTACCCACTCAGCTTTGGCGTTTGCTGGAACAGGATGCCGATAAATTAGTGCTTAAGCAGGTGCTGCTGGGGGGCGCTTCCATTCCGGTTGAGTTGACCGAACGCGCACGGAAGGCAGGAATTAGCTGTTGGTGTGGATATGGCATGACGGAAATGGCCTCGACGACCTGTGCCAAACCCGCTGACGAGACTGCCAGTGTCGGCGTGCCATTACCCGGCAGAGAACTGCAACTGATGGATAATGAAATTTGGCTGCGGGGCAGTGGTCAGGCGCTGGGCTATTGGCAAAATGGTGAAATCAGACCGCTAAGCGACAGTCAGGGCTGGTTCCATACCCGCGATCGCGGCGAGATGAGAAATGGTGAACTGTATGTTTGTGGACGTATGGATAACCTGTTTTTCAGCGGTGGGGAAGGCATTCAGCCGGAGGACATTGAGCGAGTACTGGTGACTCATCCTCTGATTGAACAGGCGTTTGTGGTACCGATCGATGATGTGGAATTCGGTCAGCGTCCGGTGGCGGTGATTGATGCACTACCGGGACTGGATTTGTCTCAATTGTCCACATGGCTGGAAGGTCAGATAACCCGCTTTCAGATCCCGGATGATTATTACGTTTTGCCTGCTGAGTTAAAGCAGGGGGGGATTAAGATTTCGCGGTTGGCGGTGAAGGAATGGGTTTATTCACAGATTAAAGACGCAGTGAAATAGGCTAACCAATAAGTTAGAGATTAAAAATAAGAAACCCACGGGTTATACCCGTGGGTTTAGTATCAATGAGTGATGATTATTTCATCTTCTTCAACGCTTCAACTATCCCATTACCGTAGTCCGGATGAACTTTGGTAAACAGGTCGATTTGACGCTGTCGAATTTCTTCTGGAACTTCACACAGTTCACTTGCAATACGTTTGAACATGCGTTGATGTTCTGCTTTGCTTAGCAGGTTAAATAGGGCGCGCGGTTGGCTGAAATAGTCTTCATCCTCACGATGATTCCAGTGGTCTGCGGCACCTTCTAAGGTCAATGGTGGTTCACTAAAGTTAGGTTGTTCTTTAAATAGACCAAAGCTGTTTGGTTCATAAGTAGCACCGTTGCCGCTGTTACCATCTACGCGCATAGCACCATCGCGATGGTAGTTATGGAACGGGCAACGTGGCGCGTTAACCGGGATTTGATTATGGTTAACACCTAAGCGATAACGCTGTGTATCACCATAAGAGAACAGACGACCCTGTAACATCTTGTCTGGAGAGAAGCTCACTCCGGGCACTATGTTCCCCGGATTCATCGCCACTTGCTCAACTTCAGCAAAGTAATTGTCTGGATTGCGGTTCAGTTCCATCACACCCACTTCAATCAGCGGGGCATCTTTATGTAACCAGACTTTGGTTAAGTCGAATGGATTGTAAGGCAGTTTGGACACTTCATTTTCCGGAATAATCTGAACAAACAGCTTCCAGCGAGGGAAGTTACCGGCAGTAATGTTGTCATGCAGGTCGCGCTGTGAACTTTCGCGATCTTTACCAACCAGCTCTTCTGCTTCTTCATCCATCAGGTTTTCGATACCTTGCTGGCTGCGGAAATGAAATTTAACCCAATAACGTTGATTGTCTGCGCTGATAAAGCTGAAGGTATGGCTGCCGAAACCGTGAATGTGGCGGTAGGATTTTGGTAATCCGCGGTCACTGTAGTCGATAGTTAACTGGTGCAGAGTTTCAGGTACGAGAGAGAAGAAGTCCCACTTATAGGTTGGATTCCGCAGGTTAGTATGCGGGTCGCGTTTTACGACGTGATTTAAGTCTGGGAATTTTAGCGGATCGCGCAGATAGAATATTGGCGTGTTGTTACCCACCAGATCCCAGTTGCCTTCTTCGGTATAGAATTTGATAGAAAAACCACGGATATCGCGTTCGGCGTCTGCTGCGCCACGTTCACCGGCTACGGTAGAGAAACGAATAAACAGGTCGGTTTTTTTACCAATCTCAGAGAATATTTTAGCTCGGGTATATTTGGTAATGTCATGTGTCACGGTAAAAGTACCGTATGCGCCAGAACCTTTAGCATGCATACGACGCTCAGGAATGACTTCGCGGTCAAAGTGAGCTAGTTTTTCAAGGAACCAGATGTCTTGTAACAACATCGGCCCTCTTGGCCCTGCGGTTATTACATTATTGTTATCAACTACCGGCACGCCAGCTGCCGTGGTTAGTTTTTTATCGCTCATCACTTTCTCCTGTTAAACATCAAAAAATTATCGTCATATTGACTAAGAGCTAAAACACCACTTCTTGGTTCTGACTCTATTAGTAAGGCTGTGGACACAATATAGCTAATTGTTACTGCCTATCATGGTTATCAGCCTAGCCAATGTACAAAATTCGTGAACTTGAATGGTGTTATAAAGAGATCGACAGATTTTTAGTTGAGCCTTGCTGTACGGGCGTTTATCGCCAATGGTGCTTTTATTGGATGGTTTTAAGGTGCTGTGAACGTTTATTTTTTTTGATGCAAAAAACTAAGAATTATCTTCTGTAGGCTTTTGGCATGCTCGGTATCATCATAGAGCCGAATTGGCTACAATTAAACCATTATTGTACTGATTTAGTAAGAGGGTATTTCGGTAGCTATTTGTTTGAAATCAAATTCATGTCAATTAAAACTAATCGGGCTATTATTTGTATTTCAACTATTTTTTAAGATGATAGTTATATTTGTTTTTGAGATATAAGTCCTAAAAATTGCATCAGATAAAGTGCTAATCACTGTGTGTGGTTTCATCGCCGGTGAGGTTGTTGATAAGAGATAAAAATGGGCCATCAGCGTGGCTGATAGCCCATTTTTGAAAGATTTAAACATCGGTTGATATTAAGTTTGTGGCAGCAAACCAAATACAATGCCGAATTGAATCAGAATAATGGCAAAACCGAAGGCTAGAGCAAGACACAGTCCTACTGAACCACCGGGAACGCGATAACCTTCTCTGTTTTGCTTACGGGATTGCATCACCATCATGGCAGGTAATAGCAGCGCGAGAATCGATAAGGCTATTGCCGCATAACCCAACGCCATAATGAAGCCTTTTTGATAGAACAAGGCAAACACCAAAGGTGGCAAGAAAGTAATTAGTCCGGTTTGCAGACGACCTGACGTATTGTTGGTACGCTTGAACAGATCCGCCAGATAATCAAACAGCCCTAGTGCGACACCCAAGAATGAGGTCGCTAACGCCAGCGCTGAGAACAGGCGTACAGAAATTTCAACGCTCGGCGTGTTGACCACTTCTTTAACCGCTTGCAGCAGACCATTCAAACCCGATTCGGCGGCGATGATACCGACAAAGGTGCTGGAGCTAATCGCACCCAAGGTTGCTAGTTGCCATAAGATATAGGCAGCCAGAGGAATGGCGCTACCGATAATAAATATTTTACGCAATTTAGCCGTGTCGCCACCCATGTATTTGACGATGCTGGGGATACTGCCGTGAAAGCCAAAAGAGGTAAAAATGAGCGGAATAGCTGAAATCGCCAAACCGTGCTCCAGCGGCAGCGTAGTCAGGTTTACTGCCTGAACGTGCGGGATCATCAGGGATAACATGATCACCAGAAACACAATTTTTGCGCTGAACAGAATTCGGTTAATCAAGTCAACGGAGTGAGTGCCAATACAGACAACACCGCCACCAATAATGGTAAACAGCAGTGGGCCAAAAATAGGAGGTAGGTCTAGTCCTACAGAATCTTTAAGGCTGACAAACAACAATTCACCACCGCCGCTGATATACGCAGCAACGAGGGCATACATTAAAAACAGCATGGCAAAACCGGTAACAAGATGCCCTTTGGCACCCAGATAGCGTTTGGCCAGTGTACCTAAGCCGTCATCGGGGTCGCTGTACTGATACACTTCCACCAGTAGTAATGCGGTGTAACACATCATCACCCATAAGATAACCAACATGGCAAAGGTGACGCCAAAGCCGACGCCTGCCGCGGCTAGAGGCATGGCTAACATTCCTGCGCCGATAGTGGTACCGGCAACGATAAATATACTACCCAGAGTGCGATTCCTCACACGGACCTCGATTTCTTTTCATGATGTTAATCGGCTAGATAAGTACCCGTTGGGCGGCACTCTCTTAGTTACACAGCCATCAAACAAAGACGATAGCCGGAAGACGACGGTAGGGTATGTGAGATGAATGAGGGTGTCAAATTATTGATACGAGATGTAATTTTATCTTTACAAAAAGAGGGCGATCTAATTTAAATGTAATTAGCATGCAGTTTTATCATCACATTCGCCGCGATAATTGGCCTATGCTATTTTTAGCTGATAAGCAAGTTCATCAGGCGTAACATAGTCGATATTATTTGCAGATAATACAAAGAATAACCATAAACGGGAGTCATCGGATGTTAGTGGTAGAAATGTTAAGTACGGGAGACGAAGTTCTTCATGGGCAGATAGTAGATACGAATGCCGCCTGGCTGGCCGACTGCTTCTTTCAACATGGGCTGCCGCTTAGTACACGAACAACGGTGGGTGATAATCTCGACAGCCTAGTCGATATTTTGCTGGAACGTAGCCTGTATGCTGATGTATTGATTGTTAATGGTGGGTTAGGGCCAACCAGTGACGATTTAAGTTCGTTGGCTGCGGCGACGGCTGCCGGTGAATCGCTGATTGAGCATCCGGAATGGATTGCCTATATGGAAAGCTATTTTGCCGCCCGGGGCCGAGTGATGCCGGATACTAACCGTAAACAGGCAATGATTCCTGAAAGTGCTGAACTGGTTGATAACCCGGTGGGCACTGCCTGTGGATTTGCGTTAACCATCAATGATTGTCTGATGTTTTTTACCCCAGGGGTACCGTCGGAATTTAAAGTGATGGTTAACGATCAAATTTTACCGCGTTTACACCAGCGCTACAGCTTACCTCCGTCACCACTCTGTTTACGTTTAACCAGCTTTGGCCGAACGGAGAGCAGTCTGGCTCAACAATTTGATGTTTTAACACTGCCTGAAGGTTGCGTGATGGGCTATCGTTCTTCCATGCCGATCATTGAGCTGAAGTTGACTGGACCAGAAAGCCAGCGTCAGGAACTGCTAAGAAACTGGCAGATCGTTAAGCAAGGGGTTGATGAAAATGTGTTGTATGAGGGAACGGAAGGACTACCGACCATCATTGCACGTCAACTGACAGAACGAGGATTGACGGTTACGCTGAGCGAGCAATTCAGCGCTGGGTTGCTTAGCTGGAATCTGTTTTCAGCCCAGGCCCCAATCCTTCAGTCTGAAGTTCGACCCTTAACCGATACGTTTAGCCTTGAACAGTTATTGGAAAAATCAAAACAGATGGCGACACAGCAGCAGGCGGATATCAGTATTGCTATTGGATCTCGCCACGATGAGTGTTTGTCATTAGTACTGGTGACACCTGATGGCGGTTATGCCCAGCGAGTACGCTATATGCCGCGCAATCACAGCATTAAAATTCAGCAGGATGTCAGTGTGATGCTGGCGTTGGATATGCTGTTGCGTTGGTTGAACCAGCGAAATGTTTTTGGCAATTATGAGTGGTTGTCGCAGGCGGAGACGTTAGCCTACTAACTTCCTTAACAAAACAATTCACATCCCATTGAATTCAAACACCGTTGCTATAACGGTGTTTTTTTACCAGAAAAACCCAAAATTTGATGTTAACTACGGAAATTTTCATGCTACTAAACTATCATGCTGAAAAATCTGATTTTAATTGAAAACTGGAGGGATGGTGAAGGGAACCTATATGTTATGTACCGCAGGGGGCTGCCTGTTGCTGATGGCGTGCGTTGCGAAGCCCGATATGCCTACTTTGTCCCCCACATTACTTGAAGCCGATGTGGCGATAAAAGCGGCATTTTTGCAGGATGCACAGCAGAACAATACACCAATGACCATGAATATGGTTAAAACCGATATTAGCCGGATGACGGTCACCGCTGTTGATGATTGCAACGTTCAGCAAGACCAAACTCTTATTTGTAACGTTTATTCTGAATTTCAGCCAGAGGGTTCTGATAAAATTCGCCGCAATTTGGATAAGATTGGTTTTATGAAGTCAGAAGAGAAGTGGGTGGCGATGCTGTTTAAACCATAATTTATATTGGTTGATATACAAACAGCTTTTTTTATATATGACATTCGTATCTTATTATTTTTTATAAAAAAGTGTTTTTTTATTTTGTTATTTATGTGATGAATCTAACAGTCTACGTCATCATAAAACGAATATCCTTTCTGAGACTTGACGTCTTGATAACTAAAAGGATATTTGATGAGGCCCCCGCGTAATAGCAATGTCATAATCCGCATTCCTTATACTGAGTGCCCAGCTAAAACCAGAAAAACACCGGATGGGAAAGCTATCCTTGGTCGTGATGTATTTACGCCGTCTTCCCCACACCAGTGGGGGTGTTTCAGTTCAGGGCTTAAAATCAGATACCAACAGTGTTTGCCTCCACCTCAGTAGAGATATACCGAATAGCGTTGCTGATAAATATACGAGTGGGATTATGTCTAAAATCGATTATTAATGAATGAGTTATCATGATTTTTATAAATCAATTCATTATTACGCTGTAGGTAGTCAATTGAGTATTAAATATAATAATGAGGCTGATTTTCGAAAACTCAGCCTCATATAGGACATGATTAAAGCTCAAAATCACTTAAATCATCAGCGTGCATTTCAGAATCAATCTGACCGACCAGATAAGAGCTTACTTCAACTTCCTGCGGTGCTACCTGAACATTGTCAGAAACTAACCAAGCATTAATCCATGGAATTGGGTTGGAGCGGGTTTCAAACGGTAATGATAAACCAACCGCCTGCATGCGAATATTGGTGATGTATTCTATATACTGACAAAGAATATCTTTATTCAGGCCAATCATAGATCCATCACGGAACAGATAAGCTGCCCATTCTTTTTCTTGTTGAGCCGCCAGAACAAACAGGTCATAGCATTGTTGTTCGCACTCTTTGGCAATCTCCACCATTTCTAGGTCATCATTACCGGCGCGCATCAGATTGATTATATGCTGAGTACCGGTCAGATGTAGTGCTTCATCACGGGCAATCATTTTGATAATTTTGGCATTGCCTTCCATCAGTTCACGTTCAGCAAAGGCGAAGGAACAAGCAAAGCTAACGTAAAAACGAATGGCTTCCAGCGCATTTACACTCATCAGGCAAAGATAAAGCTGCTTCTTCAGCGCACGTAGATTAACGGTGACCGATTTACCATTAATCTGATGAGTACCTTCTCCCAGTAAATGGTAGTAGTTACTCATGCTGATCAGGTCGTCGTAATAGCCGGAGATATCTTTGGCGCGTTTAAGGATCTCTTCGTTAGAAACGATGTCATCAAACACAATCGCCGGGTCGTTAACAATATTACGAATAATATGCGTGTAAGAACGTGAGTGAATGGTTTCAGAGAAAGACCAAGTTTCTACCCAAGTTTCCAGCTCAGGAATCGAAATCAGCGGCAGAAACGCGACGTTAGGGCTACGGCCCTGAATAGAGTCCAGCAGGGTTTGATATTTCAGATTACTGATAAAAATATGTTTTTCGTGATCAGGCAACGCCTGATAGTCAATACGATCGCGGGAAACGTCAACTTCTTCAGGACGCCAGAAGAAGGAGAGTTGTTTCTCTATCAGCTTTTCAAATAGCTCATGTTTTTGCTGATCGTAACGCGCGACGTTAACCGGTTGACCAAAAAACATCGGTTCTTTTAGCTGATCGTTCTTAGTCTGTGAGAACGTGGTGTAGGTATGAGGCATAATGTATCCCTGTAATAGGGGGGCTAATGCCCCCTGAAAATGATTAAATCTTACATGCGCCGCTTTCGCAGCCATCATCTTCTTGTTTAGCTGGTAACAAATCTTCCTGAGAATCCTCTGCACCATCACGGGTGTTCTGGTAATAGAGGGTTTTTACACCGTATTTATAGGCGGTCAGTAGATCTTTCAGTAACTGTTTCATGGGTACTTTGCCGCCCGGGAAACGGGTTGGGTCATAGTTGGTATTGGCAGAAATTGACTGATCGATAAATTTCTGCATTAAACCAACCAGATGCAGATAGCCATCGTTGTTTGGCATATCCCATAACAGCTCATAGCGATTATTCAGTTTTTCATAGTCAGGCACTACCTGACGCAAAATACCGTCTTTTGATGCTTTAATGCTGATGTAACCGCGCGGTGGTTCAATGCCGTTAGTGGCATTGGAGATTTGCGATGATGTCTCAGAAGGCATCAGGGCAGAGAGCGTGGAGTTACGCAGACCGTGATTTTTTATGTTTTGGCGTAATGCTTCCCAATCATAGCGCAGTGGCTCATTGCACAGAGAGTCCAGATCCTTCTTGTAGTTATCAATCGGCAGAATGCCTTGGGCATAACGCGTTTGATCAAACCACGGGCACGGGCCTTGCTCACGCGCCAGTTCGTTAGAGGCTTTCAGCAAATAGTACTGAATAGCTTCAAACGCTCTGTGGGTCAGGCCGTTAGCGCTACCGTCAGAATAACGAACACCATTTTTCGCCAAATAATACGCGTAGTTAATGACGCCGATACCCAGTGTACGACGGCCCATTGAGCCAAGTTTAGCGGCCAGAATTGGATAATCCTGATAGTCCAGCAGGGCATCTAGAGAACGTACTGCCAGAGTTGCCAGCTCTTCTAGCTCATCCAGGCTGTCAATAACACCCAGATTAAAGGCAGAAAGCGTACAAAGGGCTATCTCACCATTTTCATCGTTAATGTCGTTCAGCGGCTTGGTTGGCAGTGCAATTTCCAGACACAGGTTTGACTGGCGCACAGGGGCTACTGCCGGATCAAACGGGCTGTGGGTATTACAGTGGTCAACGTTCTGAATGTAGATACGGCCGGTTGAAGCACGTTCCTGCATCATCAGAGAGAACAGTTCTACCGCTTTTACCTGACGTTGGCGAATGGATGAATCAGCTTCATATTTTACATACAGGCGCTCAAATTCGTCCTGATCGGCGAAGAAGGCATCATACAGTCCCGGTACGTCAGACGGGCTGAACAGCGTAATATTTTCGTTCTTCACCAGACGCTGATACATCAGTTTGTTTAGCTGAACACCATAATCCATGTGACGAACGCGGTTTTCTTCTACGCCACGGTTATTTCTTAATACCAACAGGCTTTCCACTTCCAGATGCCATAACGGATAGAACACTGTTGCGGCACCGCCGCGCACGCCACCCTGAGAGCAGGACTTAACCGCAGTCTGGAAGTGTTTATAGAATGGAATACAACCGGTATGGAATGCTTCACCGTTACGGATTGGGCTACCCTGAGAGCGAATCCGTCCTGCATTAATACCGATACCGGCACGTTGAGAAACGTATTTCACAATGGCGCTAGCCGTAGCGTTAATAGAATCTAGACTATCACCGCACTCAATCAGTACACAGGAACTGAATTGACGGGTAGGAGTACGCACTCCTGCCATAATTGGGGTAGGTAAAGAAATCTTAAAGGTCGAAATCGCATCATAAAAACGTTTCACGTAATCAAGGCGAGTTTCACGCGGATAGCGGGAGAACAAGCAGGCGGCTACCAGAATATAAAGGAATTGGGCACTTTCATAAACTTCGCCGGTTACGCGGTTTTGTACCAGATATTTTCCTTCTAGCTGTTTCACGGCAGCATAGGAGAAGTTCATATCACGCCAGTGGTCCATAAAACTATTCATCTGCTCAAATTCTTCTTGAGTGTAATCTTCCAGCAGATGCTTATCGTATTTTCCTTTCTCAACCATGCTCTTAACATGCGTATAGAGAGCAGGTGGTTCAAACTGACCATAGGCTTTTTTGCGCAAATGGAAGATAGCCAGACGGGCTGCCAAATATTGATAGTCTGGAGAATCACGTGAAATTAAGTCCGCGGCAGCGCGGATAATCGTCTCATGAATGTCAGAGGTTCGGATACCATCGTAAAATTGAATGTGTGAACGAAGCTCAACCTGAGAAACGGAGACGTTGTGCAAACCTTCGGCAGCCCAATCAATGACCCGATGAATTTTATCGAGATTAATACGTTCCTTTCGACCATCGCGTTTGGTGACTAATAAACTTTGATTCATAGCGTAATACTACCTTTCCGTGAGAATTTATGGCTTACACCGACATGAGTAGAACGTTGTAGGTGTAATTGCACGATAAAAACACAATATGTAGGGGGTGTGGTGTGCATGAGCTACAAGATAGTGGTCTATGAGGATTTTTGCAAGTGAACAAAATAGGGGGGATGTGTGGATAACTTTTTGGATAAACGCGCTAAGTACCCGCCTGCTCTTAGGTTATTATCTCAATTAGACGGTAAATAAATTTTTAACGGTTCGATATAAAAAATTTTCAAACCGTTTTTTTCTTAATCAATGCGGAGTTAGATGTGTTTTTTTAGAAAATGTGTTGTTCGATAACCTTATTATATTAATGGTTATCAAGCATTATCCTCAGCTTCATTGGTGCAATGTAGCATATAGTTAACATCAACGTTGCCACCCAGCTTAAACGTCTGAAACAGCGGGTTATAGTGAAGCCCGGTGATATGGCGTTCGCGAAGCGTAGTGCTATTGACCCAGCTTATCAGTTCTGAAGGGCGAATGAATTTATTGGCATCATGTGTTCCCTTTGGCACCATGTTCATCACATATTCAGCACCGACAACCAACATCAACCAAGCTTTGGTATTGCGGTTAATGGTAGAGAAAAATACGTGACCGCCGGGCTTAACCAGTTTTGCACAAGCTCGAATAACCGATGCCGGATCGGGCACATGCTCCAGCATCTCCATGCAGGTGACAATGTCGTAATGACCCTGGTTTTCCAACGCATGGGCTTCGACAGTTTGCTGAACATATTCAACAGGAATACCGCTTTCTATCGCGTGTAGACGGGCGACTAACAAAGGTTCTGCGCCCATATCCAAACCGATAACGTTGGCACCTTCTTTCGCCATACTTTCAGAGAGAATACCACCGCCGCAGCCGACATCGAGGATTCGTTTACCAAAGAGCCCATCAGCACGTTGCTGAATATAGTCCAGACGCAATGGGTTAATTTGGTGAAGGGGCTTAAATTCACCGTCGAGATCCCACCAGCGTGAAGCTACGGCTTCAAATTTAGCAATCTCTTTCTGGTCAACGTTTTCTGATGAGTGCATAGGAGCTATCCGATAATTCGCTATAGGATTGCCGATTATACATGAGTTTATGGGAATGAGTTACGTTGCATCGGTAGTTGATACGGCTCACTACGAAGCCGAATGCATTTTTGCCTGAATGATTAAGCGGTTTTTGGGCGCAACACACATATGGAGCGGCTGGGGGAGCCGCCGGGATACATTAAGCACTTTTAGCTATGCTTTTCGGGCAAGATAACGCGGTGAAAATTAGAAACAGGCGGCTAGATATGATATAATTCTGCACCTTTTCCGGGCTGATGATAATAGAGGGATAGCGGCTCCATGAGCGACCTTGCCAGAGAAATTATGCCGGTCAACATCGAAGATGAGCTTAAAAACTCTTATCTTGATTATGCGATGTCCGTAATTGTTGGACGCGCATTACCTGATGTTCGAGACGGCCTAAAGCCAGTACACCGCCGCGTATTGTTCGCTATGAACGTGCTTGGTAATGACTGGAACAAACCATATAAAAAATCGGCGCGTGTAGTTGGCGACGTAATCGGTAAATACCACCCACATGGAGATAGCGCGGTCTACGATACCATTGTTCGTATGGCTCAGCCGTTCTCATTGCGCTATATGCTGGTTGATGGTCAGGGGAACTTTGGTTCTATTGACGGCGACTCAGCGGCGGCGATGCGTTATACCGAAATTCGCATGTCTAAAATGGCTCACGACCTGTTGGCGGATCTGGATAAAGAGACCGTTGACTTTGGGCCTAACTACGACGGAACAGAACAGATCCCAACGGTATTACCAACCAGAGTCCCTAACCTGTTGGTTAACGGTTCTTCGGGGATTGCCGTTGGTATGGCAACCAACATACCACCTCACAACTTGGTGGAAGTCATTAACGGTTGTCTGGCCTTTATTGAGGATGAAAATATCAGTCTTGAAGGGCTGATGGAGCACATCCCCGGTCCTGATTTCCCGACGGCAGCCATTATCAATGGTCGTCGCGGTATTGAAGAAGCCTACAGGACAGGCCGCGGTAAAATTTATATTCGCGCCCGTGCAGAAATTGAAGTTGATGAAAAGAGCGGTCGTGAAACTATTCTTGTTCACGAAATACCTTATCAGGTGAACAAGGCTCGGTTAATTGAAAAGATTGCTGAGCTGGTAAAAGATAAGAAAGTTGAGGGTATCAGCGCATTACGTGACGAGTCTGATAAAGACGGTATGCGTGTTGTGATTGAAGTTAAGCGCGACTCGGTAGCGGAAGTGGTGCTGAATAACCTGTATTCGCAAACTCAACTTCAGGTCACGTTTGGTATCAATATGGTGGCACTCCATCAGGGACAGCCAAAGCTGCTGGGCCTGAAAGAGATGCTGGAGGCGTTTGTTCGCCATCGCCGAGAAGTGGTTACCCGCCGGACTATTTTTGAACTGCGTAAAGCGCGTGAACGTGCCCATATTTTGGAAGGTTTGGCTATCGCCTTGGCTAACATCGATCCGATTATTGAGCTGATCCGTGCGGCATCAACGCCATCTGATGCAAAAACAGGGTTATTGGCTCGTCCGTGGGAGTTGGGTAACGTAGCGTCAATGTTAGAGCGTGCCGGCAACGATGCGGCTCGCCCTGAGTGGCTGGAGCCTGAGTATGGTATTCGTGACGGTAAGTATTATCTGACCGAGCCGCAAGCTCAGGCGATTCTTGATTTACGTTTACACCGTCTGACCGGTCTTGAGCATGAAAAACTGTTGGACGAGTATAAAGAACTGCTGCTGCAAATTGCTGCGTTGCTGTTTATTCTTGAAAGCCCGGAACGCTTGATGGAAGTTATTCGTGACGAGCTTAAAGCGATTCGCGATCAGTATAACGATCCTCGTCGTACCGAAATTACGGCTAATACTGCTGATATCAATATCGAAGATCTGATTACTCAGGAAGATGTGGTTGTCACCTTGTCCCATCAGGGCTATGTGAAGTATCAACCGCTGTCTGACTATGAGGCTCAACGTCGTGGTGGTAAAGGTAAGTCAGCAGCGCGTATTAAAGAAGAAGACTTTATTGAACGTCTGTTGGTGGCTAACACCCACGACACCATTTTGTGCTTCTCCAGCCGTGGTCGCTTGTACTGGTTGAAAGTTTATCAGTTACCAGAGGCTAGCCGTGGTGCCCGTGGTCGTCCGATCATTAATATTCTCCCGCTGGAGCAGGATGAACGTATTACCGCTATTCTGCCGGTACGCGAATATGAAGCCGGTCTGAATGTCTTTATGGCTACCGCTAACGGTACCGTGAAGAAAACGCAGTTGACTGAATTTAGCCGTCCACGCAGCGCCGGTATTATTGCCGTCAATCTGAACGAGGGTGATGAGCTGATTGGTGTTGATTTAACAGATGGTACCAATGAGATCATGCTGTTCTCTGCTGAAGGGAAGGTTGTTCGCTTCTTGGAAGAAGAGAAGCTGGAAGACGGTACCATTAAAGGCGTGCGTCCAATGGGCCGTACCGCTGCCGGTGTACGTGGTATCAAACTGAGTGATGACGATCGCGTTGTTTCATTGATTGTTCCACGTGGTGAGGGTGAAATTCTGACCGTAACGCAAAACGGCTACGGTAAACGTACCGGGTTGTCTGATTACCCAACCAAGTCTCGTGCGACTCAGGGCGTGATCTCCATTAAGGTGAGTGAACGTAACGGTCGTGTAGTGGGCGCGGTTCAAGTCGATCAGTGCGATCAGATTATGATGATTACTGATGCGGGCACTTTAGTCCGTACTCGCGTGTCAGAAGTCAGCGTAGTGGGTCGTAATACTCACGGTGTTACCCTGATTCGTACCGCAGAAGATGAGAACGTTGTTGGGCTGCAGCGTGTTGTTGAGCCAGAAGAAGATGATGAAGAAAGCCTCTGCGGTGATGAAAATACCGAAGAGATGCAAGATCAGCCATCGGACGATGTAACCCCGGAGTCTGATGAAGAATAATCTTCAAGGTTAGCGTCTTTTGACAGGTCAAAAGCCCCCAATTTCTGATAAAGAATTGGGGGCTTTTATTTACTGGTAAGCTTCGAACCAGTCGTCAGCACTTTCCCAAGTTTGTTGCAATATTTCAGTGACCAGTTCTTTATCGGTTTTCATACCGCCTAATACGGTCACATCGTTAGCGGTACCACGCCGAACTCTAACGCGAACATCGGCAAAATGACACAGCAGACGTTTTTCCAGCTCTTCTTTTAATGCGGCTTCTGCGCCACCCGGTAACGGATCTTCTTTGCGAATAGAAATTTCAACTTGCATTTTGAACCTCAGTAGCATCCATATAATACTGTATGTATATATAGTACATTGAGGGTATTTTGCAATGCAATAGATATTTTTGAGGAACCGCTACCGGCATCAAAAAAACTGAGTATGGCGCTTGGGGAAATTTTGATAATCGTTTGTTTTTGTTGGGGTAATAGGAAGTTTTCCGTTAGACATTAATAATAAAATCAAAAAATAACCCGCTATTCTTCGGCGGGTTTTTTACATCCGAATGATGATATTACCATTAGGCTCTAGCTTGAGATTCCTCTCGTAAAATACGGTATAGCTCATCTTTAAGGCGTAATTTTTCCTTTTTCAATGTGGCTATTTTGTCGTTAAGACTATTTCCACCCTGAGTTTGTAAACGAAGAACTTCGTGGTCGAGGTCATTATGCTTATTAAACAATGAATGGAAACGAGGGTGGGTTGTTTTAAGCTGAGTGATTAAATCACGGTACTCTGGAAACATAATACATCCCTATTAGTAGCTTAACTGAAATTTGATTATACGAGTTCAAATAGCGCGTAAATTAGAGGGTGGTCACATAGTGAACAGATGATTGTGACATATGAAAAAAATTTGCGGGCTGACTGATGACTGACGGGTGCTTTTTTTACGGGCTGCTAAAATAGTAACAATCCCCGACAGATACATGAGGTGTACGATGAAAAGAGATCTTGAGCTATTGGAAGTCATTTTATTGAAAGTTGAACAACAACCTCTGGGAGCTCCATTTATTACCAATAAAGACTTTTCAAACCGCGATCCGGCATTGGTCGCTGCACATATTCAACTGTTATGTGATAAGCACTACGTCATTGCTGCACAGAACGGAGATGATAAATGGTCGATTTCACGTATCACTTTTGATGGATATGACTATCTCGACTTACTGCGGGGGAGTACGTTGACTTGAATATTATCACTCAATTTGTAGCCCCAGATCACTTTGGGGCTTTCTATTTTGGCTTCTGGCAATCATGAAACTTGTTAGTATATCCCTTCTGATAGTAATCAGTTTTTATTAACTTGAGTTATAAACTCCTAAGCTAAATAATCTCTGGTTCAATATTTTTTATCCATTTGAAATTTAAAGTGAATATAAATAACTGATTTATTATTCAAATTTAACTGTATTTATATACAGTAATTTATCTATGTAGTATTCTGTTTCCCTTTCATTCCTTTATCCATGAAACTGATGATGTTAGTCTATTTTATTTAAACTAATCATAGGATTATACCGATGGATGACACTTATACTAAAACCAGTTACTCATTTATAGACGGATTTACCATAGAGAATAAAAATGAAGTTACAAAATACACTGATGGGAATTACTACCAATACCTTGGAATATTACCTCACATAGTAATGCCTAATACTGTGCCAGTGAAAAATATAAATGGGGGAATGTGGCTTAACGTAGGAGATGGGTCAGCCTTTTCATCTATGGGGTATTTATCGGCTTGGGTTAAAAATAATAATGATATTACAGAGACTATAAATGGTTTGTTATTAGCTAATCAGCGCGTGATAGTTGATAAGGATTATATAGTAAATCAGATTCAGTTGGTTTCTGGGGCGCATATATCAGGTATATCAAAAGCAGAATCAAAACTATTATTAGTACCTCCAAAAGTTCTGGTTGGAAGCGGTGAAACGGCTAATCTTTACCACCGTGCGGATAGTGGAGATCTGTCAGATATTTTGATTGAGCATTTAACTATCGATGGTGGGAGGTGCCCAAATCCGCCACAACAATACCACCATATTATTGGAGTGTGGCTGGGAGGTAGTGAATTAGTGAAAAATATTTCAATCAGAGAGTGTGATTTTAAAAATGCAGGTGAAGATTTTATTAAGTTCTCGGTTTCTTCTAATAGAGCGAAGGTTTCTAATGTCTTCGTTGAAAACTGTAGATTTGTGACTGAAGATGACAAGATCGATTTGCCTGGGTATTCGATGTCTTCATCTGGTAATGCAGTAAGGACTATTTTAACGACTAGCAGCACCAGTAATTACGGAACTGAGGCTATTTATAATGTGAATATAACAGATTGCTTTGCCAAAAGAATACGAACATTAGCTGATTTTAAACGTGGTACTTCGTCCTCACTGGTTAAAAATTGTTATACCGAAGATATGTTCGACTGCCATCATTCAACTGATGGGGCATTTGATATCTGTTTCTCCGATCTAACGTGTTTTACAAGTCTCGATTTCACAAAAGGCACAGCAACTAACTTTATTGAAGCACAAGGTGAAAGACTAACTATTAGTAATATTAGTGGTTTCGGTAATAACGTCACAAAACTGGGAATTTTTATTACAGATTATGGTTTGCCCGCTGAAAATAGCGTAGGCCATCAATCGGTTAATTGCACAATTAGTGATGTAAAATTAGAAGGCTTACTATCTGATGGAATAAAAGTCCAGAACGGTATAAATTGCAATGTATCCAATATTGATATTAAAACTTGCTTGGGGCATTCCGTATTATTTACTTCAGGTATTGCAAGGATTGACTCAAATGGTCTTCGGCTAAAAGGTCAAGGTAATTCTTATGATAACATTTCAGGATGTGGATGGGCTTTCCCTCCTAAATCTCAGGGGATTAATTTTGCTAGAGGTTTAGCTATTAACGAACATGGGCAGGATGATATTTATATACCTGGCACAGTTCTTCGTGTAGCTGAAAACGACTATGGTGATTGGAGTTCGAAATATGAACCAGAAAACTTGATCACAAATCGCTATATGGAATTTATTCCCAACACGACCAGTAATGTCATTGGCATGATGAATGGGCGCTTTTATGAAGAAGTTATTACAGCACCATCCACTCCTTCAGGTGTAATCAGCGCGATAACATTAAATGATGCAAGTAGTGTTTCTTTGCGTGAAATTTATCATCCTCCATTTATGGCTTGGCCAAATGATTTATTTTATTGTCGTATATGGGTAATGAAAGGAACCGCACCATACTTTGCAATAGTGATGCAGGAACTTGATGCCAATAAGACAACAATTAACTCTACATTCTATTCTTATAGCACCGGTTCACTAACTGCATGGACCGAGCTAGTAATGAAGCACAAGATAACAAATGCTAATGCAGCATTTGTTATGGTTGGATTAATTCCTGCGAGTGGTAGTAATAGCCCTCAAAATAAAGGAACAACACATGTTGCTGACTGGCGCTGTGGCAGATCCCCATTTGGCAAGTATTGATGGGTAGAGCTCAAGTTTAATCAGTTCAAAGGGTCGGTTGACGATCCTTTGAATTAGTGAAAATAGGCATTAATATCTTAAATCATTCCTATCTGGGTGAGCACGCAATGCTACTTTGGGAGTAGTACATATCCTTTTGTGTTAAGTATAAAAGATAACAAGAAGCATCAATGATGCGGCCCTTTCTCACTTAATCTATTTAAATCAATAAGTAATGCATTAATACTCTGGTAGGGAATAGTATTAAGCGTTTTCAGCTTACCCTTATCGACAATGCCAAGCATGTGTTGTCCGAATTTGCCATAAATGACAAAGCCATCTGGTGGGGAAGTCGTTATTTCACCATCATAAACGGTAATAGAGATACCTTCATATTCAATAATATCCATAAGTCATCCCCTTGAGTGCATCATCCGTGAAGAATGAGTAAAGAAACGCATTGGATACACAAGCTAAATTGTAGTTGCGATCGCTTTTTTCGGGGGCGAAATGGTTTTTATTAATTGTGAGAGAAGATTACATAAAGAAATCTGGGGGGGGATGGTTTGATAAAGAGCAACACCATTATAGTTGGGTAGAGGATAAAATTGAACTGTACCTTTTAAGCTTAGATTCACATGAGCATTTTAATCAAGGCCAAAAGAAGCACTGAACAGGCCCTGTAAATAATTCTCTTAACCCAGTCTAATCGCTGGTTTTTTCATTTTTAGCCTCTGATAAATATCAACATCCTTTTTTGTGTATAGGTGATTATGTTCGGGGACTACCTATTTATTTAATCTGGTCACTCGGTAGGGGAGATTCAAATAGTTTTGGGCACCGACAAATTAGCGAATAGTTTCACCATTGTTACACCATAGTGATAAAGCAGAGAGAATAAAAAAACCAGCCATAACTGACTGGTTTTTATGGAGGAATTTGGTCGGCACGAGAGGATTTGAACCTCCGACCCCTGACACCCCATGACAGTGCGCTACCAAGCTGCGCTACGTGCCGAAACTAATGTTCAATACTACCGATTCTTGAGTCTAATGCAATATCTAGGCATTACATTTGCTTTAGTTTTAATCAGTTAGCCATAAAACGCTTAACGTCTGTTAGGACTTGTAGCAGTAAAGACAGATTTGGCTTTTCCTTTTCAACCGGCTGAAAATTAACGTCATAGGCTTTATAACGACCATTAGTACTAATAAGGATGGTTTCATCTGGGGTGATGACCACCAGTTGCTTAGCATCACCGGCAGTTACCCAAGGGTAGCGGCGCTGGGCGGTGAACAGGTCTTCACCCTGAGAATAAGTACTGGTGGTATTTTTAACATGCAACAGTCGCTGCATCAGCGTTGCCATAATATCCATGTGGCTGGTCATTTTAACAATTTTTTGTGCCGGAGTTTCTGGCCAGTGAATAATTAACGGAACTTGTAGCTGATTGCGGCTATAGTTTTGACCAAAACCCTGAACGTTTTGCTGAGTATCATTAAACTCAACGCCATGAGCCGCCGTGATAATCACCACCGTTTTTTCCAGCAACCCTTTCTTAGAGAGCGTTTGCATCACGCTATCAATTTGTTGGTCTATGTCATTGACGGAATTACGGTATTTGTTGATAAAGTCAGCCGGTGCTTTATTGGAGTTAGCATTCAGAATGTTATTGTTGCTGTACTGAATATAGGAGAACCACGGGCTACTTCCATTTGGCATAGTCACCCATTCTTGCCACTGCTCAGTGGTTGTACTATTGCTTTGGGCAACCGTTGGCGGCAAAGTGAAATCGGACAACAAGGCCTGACGATAAAGCGGGCTTTTGAACCCAGATGCGGAGAACAGGCCAAACTGATAATTTTGCTGGCTTAATGCAGTAATCAAGGCCGAAGATTTTTTCCCCGCTAGAATACTATCAATATAGGTAGGTGAAATACCGTAAAACAGGCCAAATAGCCCAGTATCTTGCATATTACCTGAACTGTAATGGCGAGTGAATTGCACATTGCTATCAGCCAACGTAGACAGTTTTGGCATATCATTCAGTAGATTCTGATTACGAATACCATCAACCACAATCACTAATAAATTGTATTTGGCTGTGCTGTCGTTATAGCTCAATTTAGCTAATGGGTATTCGACGTCAACGGCTTCTGGATTACCTTGTTGAGTCAACTTATCCTGATAAGCTTGTGCATCCAATAACCCATGCTTTTCCAGAAAACGACGTGCGGTCATCGGGTAAGACAGCGGTAAATTTGCTCGCTGCATGGTAATTGGTCGATAAAAGTTAGCATCCGCCCAAATGTAAGCAATATGGGTAAAGATAAAGGCGGTAATAAATAGGGCAGCCAATGGCTTACCAAACTTTTGCCGGTTTAGGCTGCGTAACTTCTGCCAACTCCAGGTGCCAAACAGTAGCTCAATCAAAAAGATGACTGGAATACAGATAAATACTAACTGCCAGTCACGAACCAGTTCGGTTTCATCTGGATTGATCAGCAAACCCCAAACGGTAGGGTTAAGATGCAGGCGAAAACGGAAAAATACTTCGGTATCGATAATTAAGAGAGTGAGTCCGGCGGTCGCCAGAATGGCCGAAAGTATTCTCATCAGCCGCTGAGACATGATAATAAATGTCAGTGGAAACAGAATGAGAAGATAGACGGCAAAGGTGATAAAGCCGAAATGCCCCAGCCAGCTTACCAGCGCATAGATACGCCCCAGCAAAGTGCCGGGCCAGTCGGTAATAAATAAATAGCGACTGCTCAGTGCGAGGCTGAGAATAATATTAAAGAGCGCAAACCAATGCCCCCAGCTAATCATCTGGGAGACTTTCTCTTTATATTGCTGACGGTTTGTCACCATATTCACTTTTGGGTAAACAAATTAATGGGCTTTATCATCTCTGATCGAAGCCTGTAAAGCCTCAACAAAAGATCGGACGATAGCAGGCCGGGCCGCAGGGGCAACGCTGGTATTAATCAGATTGGTTACCATGTTACCTAAAACCATTAGTGACAGATCGGTAGGTGTCTGATTTTTTTCCAGAACCTGAACCAATTCGCTTAATATCTTTTCTACCAGTTCATCACTGTAACGGGAAGCTTGTGGCATAAATTTGTGCTTAGTGTGTTTATCAGGTGATTTAATGGCGACTATCTTACCGTATCGATTGATTCTTTTCTGTAGTTTATACAGAAAATCTTGCTTCTCTTCCGCAATTTTGCGGGGAAGTGCGAATAATACTGCTTCGAATGGTGAATCAACAACCTTACAAACGATATAGTCTATAGCGCGCAAGGTGGCGAAGCATTCAGTTATTCGTAGATTTAGTTATTACACTGAAAGAGGGGCCTGCTATTATATTCCGATTATCACTGGGTATTTGAGTACGGTACATATTCAGCCGTAGAGAGGAGTCGTTATGAGTCTGGATCTTGACCAGATCGTTTTACATCAGTTGATTAAGCGTGATGAGCAGACGCTTGATGTTGTGTTGCGTGATTCTCCATTGACCAATAATCAGGCCACTGAAGATATGGTGGCGGAGTTGCACCGGGTATATAGCGGAAAAAGTAAAGCTTTTGGGCTATTCAACGGTGAAAGTCAATTTGCCGCCGCACTGAAAGGTTGCCGTAAGGGTGAGGGGAGTTTTCTCGATTTTACTCGCAACAGTACTGAAATGTTACGTAACGAGTTGGCTAAATATCCGTTTGCCGAAGGCGGTATTGTGGTTTTCTGCCAGTATCGCTATCTGGCCGTTGAATATTTACTGGTGGCGGTACTCACTAGCTGTAGCAGCATGTTGGTTAATGAACAGCTAGATATTTCTACCACACATTATCTGGATATCGATCGGGCTGATATCGTTGCCCGAATTGACTTAACCGAGTGGGAAACGAATCCTGAGTCGGCTCGTTATTTGACCTTCCTGAGAGGGCGGGTTGGTAGAAAAGTATCAGACTTTTTCATGGATTTTCTGGCGGCCAGCGAAGGTTTAGATGCCAAGGCACAAAACCGTGGATTACTTCAGGCGGTTGATGATTATTGTGCTGAAGGCCAATTGAATAAAAACGAGCGCCAGTCATATCGCCAGCAGGTGTACACCTATTGTAATGGGCAACTGCAAGCCGGTGAAGAAATTGCCATTGATGAATTGGCAAAAGAGCTACCGACCGTTGGTGAGAAAGATTTTCGTCAGTTTACCCATGAGAATGGTTATGAATTGGAAGAGCATTTTCCTGCGGACCGCAGCACGCTGCGTCAACTGACTAAATTCTCTGGCAGTGGTGGTGGAATTACGTTAGGGTTCGATGCGTTGCTGCTGGGCGAACGGGTATTTTGGGATCCGGCAACGGACACATTAACCATTAAAGGTCTACCGCCAAACCTACGAGATCAACTTCAGCGCCGCTTAAGCGGTGGTGATAAGTAGCCGTTGGTTCAGAACCATAAAAAAACGCCGCATAGCGGCGTTTTTTACGTTCACTGCTGATAATCAGCAGCACTCATGACTGTTGGCAATTAAGCGCGAACGAAGTCGATATGAGCGAATTTTGGTTTGAACGGGTGACGTTGAGCAGCCTGAATTTTCACTTTAGCTGGTTTACCGTCGATAACCAGAGTCAGAACTTCTTCATAGAAGCCTGGCTTGGCTTGAGTGTTCATCAGAACATCTTGATCTAAAGAGATAGCAACTGGCTTCTCAGTTCCACCGTAAACGATAGCTGGGAACTTGTTAGCATGACGCAGGCGGCGGCTCGCACTCTTTCCCTGCTCGGTACGTACTTCAGCATTAATAGTAAACATTTTATTTTCTCTTAAAGAAATTAACTCCCGTTACAGGCGACCCAGCAACGAGGTGAGTGATCTGCTTATAAAGCGGACGGGATTCTAACGGAATTCACGGGTGACAGCAAACAAAACCGTTATTTTTACAGTTCATTGGCCCGACGATAGCGGCCCTGATAGTCAAACATCTTTTCACGTACTCGCCAAAACTCACCTCGTAAGTAAGCGATAACAAAATCAGGATGGCGCAGCCGTTCCTGCTGACGAATCACATCGCTGGCGTCATTCCAGAGAAAAGGCACTCCCGGCGCTCGCTGATGAGGGCGAATAAAAAGTTGTTGAAATGCGGTACGTTGGGCTGGCGTTTTCAACCGAAAGCGTTCAGTTACATCAGCACCATCTTCATCGTAATAGGTGATGCTGAGCCATTCGCCTTGAGCATCCTGCCCTCGCTGAAGTTGCATTCCACTACAGCGTAGTACTTTGGCGTTCTTCAGACGCAGGGCATCTTTCAACATATCGTCCGGATCCACCAGTATTGCCTGACATTGGTGACAGCGCCTTGCAGCGATATCGTTTTCTGCACCGCAGTGAGGGCAGATTTTAAAGCGGAATCGATAGTCACACTGCTCCCGATGGCCTTCATCATCTTCCAGAATACCCTGACAGCGGCGACCAAAATGTTCGATAATTTCTCCTGATGGCGTGCATTTTCCCCAGAATGTATTGGCGAAGCCACAGCCAGGGCAAAATACCTGCACTGGCTGACTATCACTTTGTGGCCGACTGCTGCCCACCTCTGGTGTAAATAGGTCATAGGGGTTACCGGCATAGTCTAGAATCAGGCAATCCTCTTTTCCCGGGGAGAGGCGCAGCCCACGGCCAATAATTTGTTGATACAGGCTGATTGACTCCGTCGGGCGGAGAATAGCAATGAGATCCACGTGCGGTGCGTCAAAGCCGGTAGTTAATACCGCAACATTGACCAAAAAGTGTAGCTTTTGTTGTTTGAATTCATCTATCAGACGGTCACGTTCATCTCCCGGTGTATCTGCACTGATAAATGCAGCTTGACCAGCAGGAAGCAAGCCATATATTTCTTTGGCATGTTCAACGGTAGCGGCAAAAATCATCACGCCTTTACGGGTTTCGGCGTACTCCATAATCTGGCTGACGATGTGTGGTGTGATTCGCTGCTGCTGTTTTAGCTCCCGATTGAGGTCTACCTCACGGAACAGACCATTGCTACTGGCTTCTAAACGGCTGAAGTCGTATTGAACGATGGGCATATCCAGTCTTTCTGGCGGAACAAGAAAGTGATGCTTGATCATGTAGCGTAGCGGTAACTCATAGATGCAGTCGCGGAACAGGCAGTTTTCATCACCGCGAATCATACCGTGATAGTGATATTGATAAATCCACCCTTGGCCTAATCGATAAGGCGTGGCGGTTAATCCTAATAGACAAAGTTTGGGGTTTTGCTGACGTAAGTGCCCGATAATCTGCTGATATTGACTGTCACTGTCGTCACTAATACGGTGACATTCATCGATAATCAATAAAGAGAATGTATCGCTAAAAGCATCTAAATTTCTGGCAACGGACTGAATACTGCCAAATACCACTTTGGCTGAACTCTGTTTTTTGTTGAGTCCGGCTGAGAAAATGTCGGCATCCAACCCATAAGCGCAATATTTGGCATGGTTTTGGGCAACCAGCTCTTTTACATGCGCTAATACCAACACTTTCCCCCGAGCCAATCGAGCTAGTTCAGCGATCACCAAGCTTTTACCTGCACCCGTAGGCAAAACGATCACCGCAGGTTCTTGATGGGTGCGGAAATAGTTCAGGGTAGCATCAACCGCTTCCTGCTGGTATGGCCGCAGTGTAAACGCCATTAATGGTTGCAGATTTTATCAGCGTGAGTAGTAAAACCGTCATTGGCAGGAATAAATTTACCTTTGGATGCTAAAAATTCAACCAGTTCAGCCGCAGTTAAATCCTGCTTTGAACAGGTATGAAAGCGGGCATCGGCACCAAAACGTTGAATGATAGCTTCGATAAGACTGGCAGTGGTATAGGGTTGTTCGGATGCAATCATCATCTCTAAAACCTGGTGACCATGAACAGAAGACATTTTTTCTCTCTTAATATGTTAACTATAAACTGGGCATATTATGCCTTTAGCGGCTATTCAGGGCGAGTCTTTATACTCAGGTTTGTTATACTGCACCGCCATTTCAACATCAGGTATCTATTGCATGCGTTTGGATAAGTTTTTGTCACAGCAGTTAGGGATTAGCCGCAATTTAGTTGGGCGGGAGCTAAGGGCCGGTCTGGTAACGATCAATGATGAGATCGTTAAGAGTGGTTCTTATAAAATTTTGCCGGAAGATGAAGTCGCCTATGACGGAAATCCACTGGTACAACTTACCGGGCCCCGCTATTTCATGCTGAATAAGCCAGAAGGATATGTCTGTTCCACCGACGATCCTGTTAACCCGACTATACTTTATTTTATTGATGAACCAGTGGCGGATAAGCTCCATGCGGCAGGACGGCTGGACATGGATACCACCGGATTAGTCTTACTGACGGATGATGGTCAGTGGTCACACCGAATTACTTCTCCGCGCCACCACTGTGAAAAAACGTATCTGGTTACTTTAGAACATCCATTGGCGGCCAATACCGCGGAGTTGTTCACCGCAGGAGTTCAGCTTCACGGTGAAAAGAGTCTGACCAAGCCCGCGTTGTTAGAGTCGGTTGATGAGACAACGGTTCGTTTGACCATTTCAGAAGGGCGTTATCATCAGGTCAAAAGAATGTTTGCCGCGGTGGGTAACCACGTTGTGGCGCTACATCGTGAACGTATCGGTGATATCTTTTTGGATCCAGATTTGGAACCGGGAGAGTACCGGGCGCTAACGCCACAAGAGGTCGACAGCGTTGGTTCTGTCCGATAAACGGATTTGAATTATGGTGCTAGCTGCGGGTTGCCAGCCTGAAGATTGCAACATTCTCTAATACGCTAGTAGCGGGAGATTATTCTGCGTGTCTAATTCGTTATCTCAGTCAGACCCTCAACCATCAACAGCCATGCCTCCGAGTATGTCTAAGCGCTGGCTGATCTTTATTCTCGGCCTGTTGTCTATGCTGATGCCGTTGTCCATCGATATGTATTTACCTGCAATGCCAGGCATTGCAGCGGACTTCGGCGTTGGTGATGGTATGGTTCAACTTACCTTAAGCGCCTACATTATTGGGTTTGCTGTCGGCCAGCTATTTTATGGACCGATGGCTGATAGCCTTGGACGGAAGCCTGTCATCATCGGTGGGGTGTTGGTATTTTCTGTGGCTGCTGCGGGTTGTGCTTTAGCACAGAGCGTTGAGCAGTTGATTTTGTTGCGTTGCCTGCATGGTCTAGCTGCGGCATCTGCTAGCGTTGTGATCAGTGCATTGATGCGGGATATGTTCAGTAAGGATGAGTTTTCACGCATGATGTCTTTTGTGACATTAGTGATGACTATCGCGCCTTTAATGGCCCCGATTATTGGTGGTTTTTTGCTGGTCTGGATGGACTGGCATGCTATTTTTTGGGTGCTCAGTGCCGTAGCATTAATTGCCGTGGTGATGGTGAAATTCTGTATCCCGGAAACGCTGCATAAACAGAATCGCCAGAAATTCCACTTTATGACGACGTTACGCAATTTTGCATCGTTGTTTCGCCACCGTCGGGTTATTAACTACATGTTGGCCAGTGCATTTTCATTTGCCGGTATGTTCTCTTTTTTAAGCGCCGGGCCTTTTGTCTATATTGATTTAAATGGGGTCTCGCCACAGAACTTTGGCTATTACTTTGCCCTGAATATTTTTTGCCTGTTTGTTATGACGACTATCAATAGCCGTCATGTTAGGCGTATGGGTGCAGCAAAAATGATGCGGCTGGGCCTGACAGTTCAGTTTGTCATGGGGATGTGGTTGGTGTTTGCTCAAGTGACAGGGCTGGGATTCTGGGCCATGGTGGTGGGTGTGGCTGGTTATATGGGATGTATCTCGATGATCTCTTCTAATGCAATGGCAATTATTTTGGAAGACTTCCCACATATGGCGGGTACGGCAGCGTCATTGGCTGGAACGTTGCGGTTTGGCGTAGGTGCTGCTGTTGGCGGAATACTGGCATTAGTGGCAAGCCAGTCGGCTTGGCCGATGGTTATCTCTATGGCGTGCTGTGTCATTGGAGCGGTGTTTTTCTATTGGCGTTCTATGGCTAAAAGTACACATTAATTTAACTAAAGTTTAAATATTATCCCTCAGTATAATGCCGTCATTATGGCGGCATAACCATTGTAAAATATTTCAAGACGTACGCTTATCATTTAGCCCATACTTATTTTGATTTAAAAATTTCTTATAAAAATCAATACTAAATCCATACTACAAGAATATGTAGGGATATCGAGATATGGGATGACTATTTTTCTTAAAAGATTATTGAAGTCGCTTTTATTGATATAAGTAGGAAGTGATATTGAGGTTTATCAGACAAGCAGGGGGTATTTATACAAAAACGACAGAATAAAGGCTAAGGCTCTTTACCATGTGAGGGATTTGTGAAAAAATTGTATATTGTTTCCAGTCGTATTGAGTGAGAATTATGAAGCTATCTGTTCTTCAGCGTTTACCTGAGTTTTACCATTGGTATGCCGGAGAAATAGGGAGCAGGGTGGAGCCCACACGATTACCTGAATTATCTAATGAAGCTGACCATGATGATAACCTGATTGGTTTGAAGCTCCTAAGCTATCCAGATCGTCAGGTGTGGGAAGTGATGCATAAGATTAGTCAGTACCTGAATGGAATTGGTATTGATAATAGCATCATTGAAAATGAAGGAGAGCCTTGTCTGTTTATAAACTCTCAGGATGAGCCAATTGCACTATGCCGTTTGAAAAATATAGGTATTGCCATCGCTGATTTTATTCCAGTTAACTCTTCTTTTTAATTGCCACCTTACTGCCCGTTTCTCTGTCGGCCTTTGGTTAATCTAAGGCTACTTATCTGCTGTCAGCGAGAGTCTTCCAGCAGATTTTGGGTATAGGGATGTTGTGGTGAATCAAATACGGTTTCACACTCACCCTGCTCAACAATTTCTCCCTGCCGCATCACAATAATTTGGTGACAAAGCGAACGAATCACCTGTAAGTCGTGGCTGATAAATAGGTAAGTTAGCTGATGCTGTTGTTGCAGTTTTTTTAGCAGCTCCAGAATTTGAGCCTGTACTGAGCGATCCAGCGATGAGGTTGGTTCATCAAGAATTAACAACTCAGGTTGCAAAATTAACGCTCTGGCAATAGAAATTCGCTGCCGTTGCCCACCGGAGAATTCGGTTGGGTAACGATGGCGGGTTGCCGGATCCAGTCCTACTTCCTGCATGGTCGCGATCACTTTCTCTTCCCGCTCTTGAGGCGTAAAGTGGTAATGCACTTCTAGACCTTCAGCAATAATTTGGCTGATACTCTGGCGAGGGTTGAGTGCAGAAAACGGATCCTGAAATACGATCTGTATTCGACTACGGTAAGGTAGCATTTGACGCATATTCAACGTATGCAGCGGCTGCCCGTCAAACCAGATCTCTCCTTGGGATTTCAACAAACGAAGTAGCGCTAGACCGGTAGTGCTTTTCCCTGAACCGGACTCACCAACCAGCCCCAGACTTTCACCTTTGCGAATAGTGAAGCTGATACCGTTGACCACAGTATTGTCAATCTTCGGTCTGAACAGGCCCGCCGCACGAGGAAAACCGATAGTCAGGTTTTTTATCTCCAACAAATTACGGCTGTTTTCCTGTGCCGGGAAAGGACGCCCCTTAGGTTCAGAATCCAGTAGTTTTTGGGTATAAGCATGCTGAGGCTGGCTAAATAGCATGGCCCGGGAGTTTTGTTCAACCAGTTTTCCTTGGCACATAACGGCCACATTATCTGCCAACTTACGCACGATATTTAGGTCGTGCGTGATAAACAGTAAGCTCATGTTCAATTCTTGCTTGAGTTCTTTCAACAACAGCAGGATCTGTGCCTGAACAGTGACGTCCAGTGCGGTAGTGGGTTCATCGGCGATTAATAATTTAGGCTTGGTCAGAATCGCCATGGCGATCATTACCCGCTGGCGTTCACCACCGGAGAGTTGATGAGGATAGGCATTGAGCCGTTTTTTGGTATCTCTCAGCCTGACTCGTTCAAGTACTTCAACAATTTCATCTCTGGCGGCCTGTTTCCCCATACCGCGATGGATCAGCAAAACTTCAGATAACTGTTTTTCAATGGTATGTAACGGATTGAGAGAAACCATCGGCTCCTGAAAAATCATTGAAATGCTGTTGCCTCGATGATGACGTAACGTCTTATCATCGGCATGCAGCAATGATTCCCCATTAAACAGAATATCCCCCGTTGGGTAGGCCACTGGCGGGGTAGGTAGCAAACGTAAAACAGATAGGGCGGTGACACTCTTTCCTGAACCGGACTCACCCACCAGTGCCATCGTTTCCCCCGCAGCCACCTGCAAAGAAATCTGATCGACAACCCGGTTTTCCTGTCCATTTTGTCGGAAGGCGATGCTCAGATTTTGAATATCCAGTATTGGCATAGTGGTCATATTAATAGGCCTTAGCAGGGTCGAATGCATCACGTATAGCTTCACCGATAAAGATCAGCAGAGAGAGTAGTAGCGCCAGAACGATAAAACCGCTGATGCCCAGCCACGGTGCCTGAAGGTTATTTTTACCCTGTAGCAGTAATCCGCCTAAGGAAGGGGAACCCATCGGCAGGCCAAAACCCAGAAAATCGAGGGATGTTAACAGGGTAATCGATGCACACAGCGTGAAGGGTAAGTAAGTCAGGGTCGCTACCATCGCATTAGGCAAAATATGGCGGCCCATAATGATTCGGTCTTTCACGCCCATGGCTCTGGCGGCTCTGACATAGTCAAAGTTGCGGGTACGCAAAAACTCTGCTCGTACAATACCGACCAATCCCATCCAGCCAAACAGGACGGTAATGGCTAATAACCACCAGAAGTTAGGTTGGATCACGCTGGACATCAGAATAATCAGGAATAGCGTGGGCATTCCAGACCAGACTTCAATCAGCCGCTGACCGACTAAATCTATTTTACCACCGTAGTAGCCTTGAGTGGCGCCAACGGCAATACCTATCAGGCTGGAGATCAGTGTCAGTGATAAACCAAACAGAATCGAGATGCGAAAGCCATAGAGAACATTGGCCAGTACATCTTGCCCACGATCGTCCGTTCCCAAAAGATTAGAGGTCGATGGGGACGCAGGGAAAGGAGAGGGGCTCTGGAAGTTAATCGTGTCATAACTAAAGCGGATCGGTGGCCAGATGGCCCAGCCATTTTCATCGATCAGGCTCACCAGATAAGGATCACGGTAATCAGCCTTGGTGTTAAATTCCCCACCAAAGGTGGCTTCGCTATAGTTGACCAGAAATGGCGTATACACCTCGCCTTTGTAGCTAACCAGCAGCGGTTTATCATTGGCAATCAGCTCCGCAGCCATACTGATAATAAACAAGATGGCAAAAATCCATAGTGACCAATAGCCACGGCGATTGCGTTTAAACTTAAGCCAGCGGGCTTGATTGATGGGGCTTAATCTGCTCATCCGCGTGCCTCAAAGTCAATTCTTGGATCCACCAGCGTATAGGTGATATCGCTGATGATACTTAACACTAATCCAATCAGCGTGAAGATATACAAGGTTCCGAACATGACGGGATAGTCTCGCTGCAGCGTAGCATCATAGCCCAGTAGTCCCAATCCGTTGAGAGAGAAAATCACTTCAATCAATAACGATCCGGTAAAAAACATACCGATGAAGGTGGCAGGAAAACTGGCAATAACCAGCAGCATGGCGTTTCTAAATACATGACCGTACAGAATGCGTTTTTCTTCTAGGCCTTTAGCTCTGGCGGTGATGACATACTGTTTATGGATCTCATCCAAAAAGGAATTTTTCGTCAGCATAGTCAGGGTGGCAAACCCTCCGATCACTGTGGCTAATACGGGTAGGACAATGTGCCATAGATAATCGGTAATTTTGCTGTACCACGGCAGGCTGTCAAAATTATTGGACACTAAGCCGCGCAAGGGGAACCAGTCAAGATAACCGCCTCCGGCAAACACAATAATCAGTAAAACGGCGAACAAAAATGAGGGAATGGCATAACCGATAATAATCAGGCTGCTGCTCCAGATATCAAAAGCGGAACCATTACGTACTGCCTTTTTGATGCCTAGCGGAATCGAGATAAGGTAGGTAATTAACATGCTCCATAACCCAAGGGTAATGGAAACCGGCATCGACTGTTTGATTAATTCCATCACCGATGCGCCGCGAAATAAGCTGTCGCCAAAATCAAAGCGGATATAGTTCCAGAGCATTTCAAAATAGCGTTGGTGCAGCGGTTTATCAAAACCAAAACGTTTTTTAATCGCTTCAATGACTTCCGGATCGAGGCCTCTGGATCCTTGATACTGACGATCGCCCACCGGCACTTGACTCATTTTTCCACCACCGGTGAGGTTTGGTCCGGAACCACCGCCAAAACCGCTTTGATGGCCCAGTTCTATAGTAGCAATGGCTTGATCGACAGGACCGCCCGGGGCAATTTGCACAATAAAAAAGTTGAGGGTAATAATGGCCCACAGGGTGGGAATTAGCAGCAGTAGCCTGCGAAGTATATACCGTGTCATTCAGGCTCCTTAGCGACGCTGTTCTGGTAAGTGGGCGGCTTTATTCACGTCGTACCACCAAGTATCAATGCCCAGCGAGCTTTTTGGCCTAATTTTAGGCATAGCATATTTATCCCAGTAGGCGAATCGATCATTATTGGAATACCACATAGGTATCATCAGATGATGCCAAGTTAATACGCGATCTAATGCTCTACCCAGTGACAATAATGGTTTTTCTTGCCCCTGATAGGTCACAATAAGCTGGGTTAGCTCATCGACGGCAGGATCGCTAAGCCCTGGACGATTATAGGTAGAATCGATGTAGGCAGAGTTCCAGAGAATCATCAAACTGACCGGAGAAGGATATTCCATGGCTGAATAACGCTGTGGGATCATATCAAAGTCGCGAGAACGCAAACGGCTGACAAACTGTGAACTGTCGACATAGCGCGCTTCCATTTTAATGCCTAATTTAGTTAAATTTTGCTGGAAGGGTAAAACATACATAGCGTTACTTTCCATGCCGCTCTGTAGCAACAACTCAAACGTAAATGGTTGACCGGACTGACTGTTGATCAACACGTTATCTTTGATTTCCCATCCCGCTTCTTTTAATAGCTGAGTAGCATGAAGCAGGTTTTCCCGATTAAAGCCGGAACCATCGGTGACCGGTGGTTGATAAGATTGGGTAAACACATTGGCAGGTATTTTATCTTTCAGCGGCATTAACCATGTTAGTTCATCTTTATCGGGCAGGCCGGTAGCCGCATAAATCGTATTTTGAAAATAACTGCGCGGTTGTTGATAGGAACTATAAAATAGCGCCTTATTCATCCACTGAAAATCAAACGCCAGTGTAATAGCTTCACGTACTTTGGGGTTAGAAAAGATGGGGCGTTGGATATTAAAGGCGAGCCAGCGCGTGTCTTGGGCGGCCTGATTTTCCCAATCTTTTTTTACAATATAGCCCAAGTCAAAGTTCTTTCCTTGATATTGGGTAGTCCATTTTTTGGGGGAAGATTCAACGCGAAAATCATAGGCTCCGGCTTTAAAGGCTTCTAAAGCAACGTTATCGTCCAAGTAGTAGTCGTAACGGATAATGTCGAAATTGTAGCGGCCTTTATTAACCGGCAGATCGGCAGCCCAATAATCATTTACGCGTTTATATACAATATATTGACCCAGCTTATAGCTATCAATCGTATAAGGGCCTGCGCTAAGGGGCGGGGTATTTAGCGGTTCACCAAGATTGTGTTGTTGCCAGAATTTTTTTGAAAATACCGGTAGGCCACCCACTAAGCCAAACATCTGTTCCCGGTCTGGCTTTGGTAAGTCAAAGCGCACAACGAGTGGTGACAGTGCGGTAACTTTTACCCCTTTATACACGCTACGAAATTGAGGGACACCCTCAGTCATGAATTTTTCAAAGGTATACGCCACGTCTTCTGCGGTAATCGGAGTACCGTCTTGGAAATGGGCCAGTGGATTAATCTGAACTTCCATCCACTGATAGTTATCAACATAGCGGGCTGAGGTGGCAATAAGTGGATAAAGACTGTTGATTTCATCTTCTGAAGACGCAAATAGCGTGTCACTAAGACGTTCACTGCCATCCAGAGGATTACCGCGTAGCGCATAGCGGTTGAAGTTATCATAAGTACCGATAGCCGCTACGGTAATCTGGCCCCCTCTAGGGGCTTGTGGGTTGGTATAGTCAAAGTGTTGGAAATCGTCCGGGTACTTAGGGGCACCGATTAGAGAAAGCGTGGTTCCCTGTTTAATGACTTCTTTTTTATCTTCAGCGTAACCGCCGGGGGAGGCAAATAGTGATGCAAGCACTAAAACGAATAGAAGAGATGAGGTGGCGAAGTTCTTCCATTGATTTGACTGCAACATATTCATAAAGAGTTCTGCTCAACATTAAGACCATGAGTTGTGCCGCTGAAGTTTTTAGCTTGTTAGCCAGACGGTTTCACAGTAGATGATACAAATTATCTTTTAGTATATAGCATGTTATTGAGGGTTGCGATAAAAGGGATGGTTGCAGGGCAGAGAATCAAAAGAGGATAGAATAATAGGTAGACAAAAACCTGAACTGAATAAATATTCAGCTCAGGTTTTTGATAGCGAATTAACCTTTGCTCAGGATACGGCGACCCTGATGATAACGCGAATTCCAGTACCTTTCGTTGAGGCTAGAAATAATCACACCGTTGCTGGTGGATGCGTGTACAAAGTTATCGTTCCCAATATAAATACCCACGTGACGGCCAGTAGAGCCGGAACGGAATAGAACGATATCGCCAGGACGCAGTTTTTCACGCTTAATTTGCTGACCTAAGTTTTGTTGCATTGATGTTGAGCGCGGTAGCGCTAAACCAAATTGCTCACGAAAAGTGATCTGAACAAAACTGGAACAGTCTACGCCACTTTTGTTGGTACCGCCCATGCGATAGCGGACACCTTTCCAGCCAGCGTATTGGTTAAGAATTTTTGACTTAATGTCAACGTTCTTAACCATGGATTCGAATTCATCCTGAGTAGATTGTAGTGACAGTCCTTGTCTCTCTTTTTGTGCCTGAGCATGCTTTGAATTAGATGCTTCAGCCGTTGATGAGAGTGAGCCACAGCCAGATAACATTACGATTGCGGCTACGGCAGGCGCTAATCGTAGAACGTATCTCAGAATCGGTTGAGATTTGACCATTTGTGTGGAATTCCTGTGTAGTCCTTAACGACACCGTCGTTATAAAAAGTTATTTACATGGTCCGTGACCGCCAAGCTGCCGAAGATCAATTTTGATTGGCAGAAAGAGCCATAAACAGGCTCCTGACATTGCCAATAGCACGCAATGAACACGAGCAAACGCTGGGAAGACTACTTGATTCGCTAATTGATTGCGAGTTTTTTCTACCAAGAAAGCGTGCCTGAGCACATTTTTAGATCCTTAATGATCCGTAAAACCGGTAGCTAAAATAGCTACCGGCCTAATTATAGTGCTAATTTTTTGGTTTGCCTCTATTGGGGATCGATCGATTAATGAAATTGATCGTTGCATCACTGGCTGGGGTTAATAACCACCAGCTTAAACCAACACAAGCCATACTTAACGCTCCAACATAAATATCGGTAAACCAATGAGCGCCAACCATAATTCTTGGTAAAGAGAAGACAATGATGTAGCCAACAGCGATGTAAAATGCCCAACGGGTAAAGTAACGCAGCATAAATGCGGCGAAAGTCATTAGCATCAAACCGTGGTCTCCGGGGAAACTATCCTGTGAAGAATCTTTGGTTGGAATGCCGGATAATTCACTAACCCGATTTATGCCGCTGAAGGTTAACGTTGGACTGTGGCGTTCTACCGGTAGTAAACGACCAGATTGATTGAGCAGTACCGCGGTTAATAGCATTACGATACCCATGATGATCATCTGGCGCTTACCGGCCGCACCTTGTTTAACAAAGAAGTAAAGAAAAAGTAGCCCCATCGCCAGAAGTGATACGCTGTCAAAGGCTCGATTGTTGGTGATAGCAACCAGTTTTAAGAAACTGCTGCTGGTAGCCAAATGCTGATTAAAATAATGGAAAATAGATGAATCAATAGGGAACCAAAAACCGTGGTTTTCTGGTAAATACCAAGAGAGGAATAAACCGATTCCAAATGCATTCAATAGCAAAATTGCAGGGAGATTACGCAAACCCATCAAAATACCTTCAAAAGTTAACCAATAAACAAGTTGTTAATTAATAGAATAGAATCTATTTTGTACTAAATATAGATTGTTACAGCATGTTAAATTCGTGTTTTTAGCAATGCACTTTGCAGTTCATTCCAAGGCGCTTCACGGGTATGGATCAGTTCTACTCGACTATCCAGTGGGGCAACTGGTTGGGTTTCGATTTTAAAATCAAATCCTTGTCGGTTGACAATGAGTGTTCCCTCCGGGATCCGCATAACGCCTTTAACTCGATCAACGGGGGATAGACGTACCCAGTCGAGTAGATCTGAGGTTGAAAAACAGGTTTCGCTATCAAATATCCAACCACAACTGGTATAACCCTGACCTTGATTTAGTGCCCGCCGCCACCCCTGATTACCCGGTAAACTCAATGTAGCCAAACCGTTAGGCCTTGAATGGCTATGATGATGGGGATTATCAGGTAAAGATTGCCGATTAGTGCGCTCTGTGTTTAACAATGCACTATCAACTTTTCCCTGTTCAATCCGATACAGTGGTCGGTTAAGTGGGTCTTGGTTATGCCATTGAGTTAATGCATTGATATCGTGCTGACTGTATGTATCAGATTTGTTAGCCAGAATAATATCGGCAGCGGCTAACTGGTCGCGAAAGTTGTCATTTCCCGTGTAGCGGGGTTCTGATAGTTGACGGGCATCAAGCAGGCAGAAGGTGGCCTGAAGCGTCAAAAAAGGTTGATAAACTTCGGAGGTTAGTAAGTTAAGAATTTGTTTAGGATGCCCTAATCCGGTAGGTTCAATCAGCAGACGGTCAGGGTTAGTCTGCTTTAATAACATGTTCAAGCCCACCTGCATTGGCAATCCATTAACACAACACATACAGCCACCCGGTATCTCTTTCAGCGTAGCGCCCCGATTAGCTAATAGGGCTCCATCAATACCTATTTCGCCAAATTCATTAACCAGAATTGCCCAGTTTTCACTTTCCGGTTTCTGCTGAAGCAAATGTTGGATAGTAGTGGTTTTGCCACTGCCCAGAAAGCCGGTAATGAGGTTAATGTTTGTCACAGAGAAATTACCTTAAAGTGAATATATGAGAATGATAAGTAATGAGCGTGAAATAATCGAGCGATTATTAATGTGTTGAAAGCAGTGATGGACAAATAGAGCTATATCTTATGAGAGGGCATTTACATTATCGTAAATGCTCCATGCTTATTATTCGTTAGGACGTGGTAAAGCATAGCACATCGCTAATTGTCGATATAAGTAGGGCTCTTTGGTATCGAATGGATATGAATAATGTACGGTGAGGAGATAACGGCTAAAGGTTCATGATAAATAAACATGAGACTGGAGATATTGTGTATGAAATATCAACACTGGTTTTTAGCAAAAGCAGGTTGGTTATTGATTGCATGGACAGCGTCGTTATCAATGGTATCTGCAAATGAAAGTGGTCGCATTATTTTTACTGGGACAGTAGTAGAAGGGGGGTGTCAGCTTTCCAGCAATCAATCTGAGGTTGTTCAAAGCTGTATTCGCGATAATCGGCTAGTGAAAAGCCATTTGCCAATTGGCAAAATCGAGCAAAGCACAATGTTAGTGCCAACGAATGGCAATAATAAGATGCGTTTTCGCTGGATTGATAAATCGAAAGGATTAGGGATCACTGAAATTGAATATAACTAGCAATATAAATTAGTTATTCAAATTTTAACTGATGGGCATCGGATACGATAACGCCATCACCGGAAGGTGATGGCGTTATTATTCATCGGTTAGTCGGCACGGCCCATATAGCGGCGCTCAGGAATATGGATACGGATTTTTTCGCCTGAATCCAGATATTCCGGTACCTGAATAATCAAACCGGTACTCATCGTCGCTGGTTTGTTACGAGCACTGGCGGATGCACCTTTGATACCGGGAGCTGTTTCAATAATTTCCATATCAACGGTTTGCGGTAATTCCAGTGCAATAACACGTCCTTCAACGGTTAATACTTGAATACCGGGCATGCCACCTTCTGGAATAAACAGAAGCTCTTCTTCAATTTGCTCTTGCTTGAAGATATAAGGTGTATAGTCTTCATTATCCATAAAGACATATTCGTCGCCATCAATATAAGAAAAGGTAACCTGACGACGGCTCAGGTTGATTTCTTCAATAATATCATCGCCTTTAAAGCGTTCTTCAACTTTCAATCCGGTAACAATATCGGAAAAGCGCATTTTATACAGAGTACTGGCACCGCGTGCACTTGGACTTTGTACTTCAATATCGCGTACCAGCAACATTTTACCATTGTAGTTAACCGCCATACCGCGTTTTATTTCATTAGCTTTTGGCATAAAAATGACCTGTTCTCACTGATTAAATGACTGGCGACAAATTACTCGTGACAGGTAAAACAGGCAAGCAGAATTCACCGTATATAGAGAAAAAATAGCGGGAGAAGAAAAGGCATCAGAAACAGAGGCGTTGTACCTGATGCCGATAGACGGTTATTTATAAACCGGAAGTAGGTTTATGGTTGAAGCTATGTGGGCCACAATGTTTATCAGGCCAAATAAAATAACAAAATAAACCATAGAGTTACCACCAGGGGCGTGATAAGTCGCTTGCGGGAATTTTTTACGGCTAGCGCGAGCTAACATGGCCGGTACGATAACGGCCCAAATGGTTGCCGCGAGACCGGCAAAACCGATGGCGTACAGGAAACCGTCAGGGAACAGCAAGGCAGCCACTGTAGGTGGTACAAATGTCACCAGCGCAGATTTAGTTCGGCCTGCTGGGGTATCTTCAAATTTGAAGAAGTCAGCAATGTAATCCAGCAACCCAAGAGAAACGCCAAGGAATGAACTGGCTAGTGCCATATAAGAGAAAGCATTCAACAGTTGTTTAACTAATGGGGTAACAACGCCATTATCAAGCTGGGCCAGCAGATTACCAATGTTTCCGCCTTCAGCAATCACCTGCTTAAAGCCTGCACGAGGGATATTGCCCTGAATAACGTACTGCCATAACAGATAGATAACCAGTGCGATGAGGGTACCAATCAGCAGGCTGTGCACCACGGATTTTGCATCTTGATGATAGTATTTAGCCAGCCCCGGAATATTGCCGTGATAGCCAAACGAGGCCAGCAAATAGGGGAATGCGGCTAATGCATAAGGCAGGTATTCAGCGTTACTTTCATTGCGGTTAAATAGAATTTCTGGCTGAACCTGAGCAAACATATCGCTAACGGAAAAAACAAAGGTAATCACCATGCCGCCGATCAAAATGGTATTAATGCGGTCAACGGCTTTGGTGGATAGCCAAACAATGAAGGCAACCAGAATAGCAAACAGTAATCCAGCCATAGTCTGGTTGATACTGAATACTGAAGTCAGGGTATGACTGATTATTGAACCACCCGCAGAAATGTAAGCATAGGTCAGAATATAAAGCACAAATGCCACCGACAGGCCGTTAATGCTGTTCCAGATGTTACCTAACAGATCTTTTACCATCGTATGGAAACTGGAACCAACCGGGTAGTTAAGGTTTGCCTCCAGCAGCATCAGCCCGGACATAAACATACAAAACCAGGTATAAACCAGCATCAGGGTTGAACCGCTGAACCAAACGCCAGAAGTGACAATAGGTATAGAGAACATACCGGCACCGACAGCGGTTCCGGCAATAATCATCGCTCCACCAAATACAGAAGGGCGTTTAATCGGCGTTGTTTGGGACATGTGTTTGCTTTCCTGATTGAGTTATATTTTTGTACTAGTCGAATGATACGTGCTTGTATGTTTTTGTAAACAACTATTTCTTCATAATCAGTAAGTGGCAATAGAGGATTGGCTATCGAGGGGAGACTATTTTTCCAGCGTAGTAGCAAATAACTGGTTATCGTCACACCGTACTGCTATGGTCAGGCACCAGAATCGTTGAGCGCGGATCGTTAAAATGGAATGTCGCACGGGTTGCGGAGCATGTTGTATCGGATTATCAATATCCAGTCCTATTCCCGGCATGCCTGATGGCAAACCGGCAGATGTTCTTTGCATCCATCTTGATGAATCTTTTCGCTGCAAAATTTTTCATCATCCCGATCGGCCCAAAGTGTGTGCACAATTAAAGCCCCGTGAAGATATGTGTCTTTCCAATCGTAATGAGGCTTTGCGCTACTTGCGCCAGTTGGAAATTCTGACCTCACCCTAGTTACTGTCTGAAGAATTTTGCATCATGCGTCTCAAATATTCGGGGAATATTAGAGCAATTGAGCAAAAATAGCGCTAGAATCGCCTGAAACGATCCACCAGCCGAAAACAGGGAAACGCATCTGCGTTTTTTTTGCTTTTCTGACGGTGTTGAAAAGCGAAACAGAAGCAAAAAAGAAGAAATAGATGAACAGACGTGTAGCAACCATAACCTTGAATCCGGCTTATGACTTAGTTGGCTATTGCCCAAATATCGTTTTGGGGGATGTCAATCGGGTAAAAACGGCGGGATTACATGCAGCCGGTAAAGGCATTAACGTAGCAAAAGTACTGAAAGATCTGGGTATTGATGTCACCGTTGGTGGGTTTCTTGGCAAAGAGAATCAGGATGGTTTTCAGCAACTGTTCAGTGAATTAGGTATCGCTAACCGCTTTCAGGTCGTGCCGGGGCGTACGCGTATCAACGTTAAGCTGACCGAAGCCAGCAATGAAGTGACTGATTTCAATTTTTCTGGTTTTGAAGTTAGCCAGAATGACTGGCAGCGTTTTATGGTTGATTCGCTCACATGGCTGGGGCAGTTTGATATGGTGGCGGTGAGCGGTAGTTTACCCGTGGGTGTCGATCCAGACTCATTTAGTGACTGGATGCGTCAACTGCGTAGCATCTGCCCTTGTATTATTTTTGATAGCAGTCGCGAGGCTTTTGCTGCCGGGTTGAAAGCATCCCCATGGCTGGTAAAACCTAATCGTCGTGAGCTGGAAATCTGGATGGGACGGCCACTTCCAACGCTGGAAGATGTGGTAGAAGCTGCCCATGCACTGCGCGAAGACGGTATTGCTCATGTCGTGATATCTCTGGGTGTGGAAGGGGCGCTGTGGGTTAATGCTTCAGGTGCTTGGCTGGCAAAACCCCCAATTTGTGAAGTAGTGAGTACGGTAGGTGCGGGAGACTCAATGGTTGGTGGTTTGATCTATGGCCTGCTGATGCGTGAATCCAGTGAACATACTTTACGGTTAGCAACGGCAGTTGCGGTGTTGGCAGTTAGTCAAAGTAATGTAGGGATTAAAGATAGGATGCAACTGGCGTCGATGATGTCGCAGGTTGAGTTGAAACCGTTTAATTGATGAGTGCCGCTAAAAGAGGCTGAGAGACATTGCGTCATCATGCCAACAAATCTGGTAAATCGGCATCTATGTATATTCCGGTCGTAAAATCTGAAGTGTTTATATTGGCTTTGTGCTCGACCGGAAGGTCGCCTGTGCTCCGCCGCAGAGCGAGTCGACCCCAACGGCGGTCTCTCTCTCTGATGGGTTATTTTAAGGTCTAAAGCTAAACTATCAGATAAACTGATTGGCGCTTTGATCAAACCGCTTCGGCGACTTTTTGCTGGCTCTTTAACCAGGCTATTTCATCTTTCCAGATATCCGGATTGATGGTTTCCAGAATCAGTGGAATATTGTCAAAACGTTCATCGCGCATGATATAGCTAAAAACGGTTTTGCCAATATTCCCTTCACCTAGGCTGTTATGACGATCAACTCGGCTGCCGAACTCGCTTTTAGCATCATTCAAGTGCATACCGCGTAGATAATTAAATCCAACAATATTGCTGAAATGCGTAAAGGTCTTCTCACAGTCTTCTTCCGTACGTAGGTCGTAACCTGCTGCGAAAGCATGACAGGTATCGATACAGACACCAACCCGACTTTTATCTTCAACACCATCAATAATGGCAGCCAGATGTTCAAACTTAAAGCCCAAATTACTGCCTTGGCCTGCGGTGTTTTCTATCACGGCAACAACGTTTTGGGTTCTGTCTAATGCAATATTAATGGATTCTGCAATACGTTTAAGGCATTGATCTTCATCTATCTGCATCAGGTGGCTGCCGGGATGAAAGTTCAGCAGTGTCAGCCCTAATTGTTGGCAGCGTTCCATTTCGTCAATGAAGGCATCTCGGGATTTTTGCAGTGCGTCTTCCACTGGATGACCAAGATTAATCAAATAACTGTCATGAGGTAAAATTTGAGCGGGGCTGTAGTGATACTGTTCGCAGGCGCCGCGAAAATCAGAGATCACCTCTTCGTTTAGTGGGGCGGCTCGCCACTGGCGCTGGTTTTTGGTAAACAGCGCGAAAGCTGTTGCTTCAAGCTCATGGGCTCGGATAACGGCCTGATCTAATCCACCTGATGCACTAACGTGTGCGCCAACAAACTTCATATCTATTCTCCTGAGTTGCCAACCATCATTATCTCACATTTTGGGTAGCAACATCTATTAACAAATAATTAACGTTAATCGTAAATAGACAGTCGACTAAAGACCACACTGGTGAACCGCAAGATTAATCAGCGCTCCCCCTGCAATTAACCAGACAAAGAGTAGAGTGGCGAGTAACAGCGGTTTTATCCCCGCTTGGCGAATAGCGCTGATGTGAGTGGTAAGTCCCAGCGCCGCCATTGCCATCGAGAGTAAAATAGTATCCAGATCGATTAGGTTTTTTACTGCTACATGGGGAAGCAGGTTCAGAGAGTTAAACCCGGCAACCACGATAAACAGTACGGCGAACCAAGGGATTACGATAGCGCTTTTTTGTGCTTCCAATGATGAGTTGTTTTTCTCACGACGATTAAGATAGCTGGAGAGTAATAATAGGAAGGGGGCCAGCATCATAACGCGGATCATTTTAACAATGACTGCACTGTTACCGGCATCATCAGAAATAGCGCGGCCGGCGGCTACAACCTGAGCCACTTCATGCACGGTGGAGCCAATATAGATACCAAAATCGTTATCAGAAAATCCCAACAGATGAAATTTCATCTCTAGCTGATACAGCCATGGGTAAAGAAACATAGCGATAGTGCCAAAGATAACTACTGTTGCGACAGCAACAGCCACTTTACTGGATTCTGACTTAACTATCGGATCTGCTGCCATAATCGCTGCTGCACCACAAATACTGCTGCCAGCACCAATTAGCAGGGTAGTTTGTCTGTCCAGACCAAAGAGATGCTTTCCCGCCCAGCAGGCCAGAAAGAAGGTGGAAGTCAGAGTAAGGATATCAATAACGATACCGCTGGTGCCTACATCAGCGATTTGTTGAAAGGTCAGGCGGAACCCGTACAAAATGATACCCAATCTCAATAATTTCTGTTTGGCTAGATGCACACCAGGATTGCAAACAGAAGACATTGCAGGGTAGATCAAATTCCCTACTACCATGCCAATCACAATAGCCAACGTTAAGGCACTGAGGCCTAAGCGAGCTACCGTCGGTTGGTTTGCCGCATAAATAGAGATCAAAGTGATGGTGCCAGTGAGTAATAAACCCGGCAACAGTGGTGTTGCTGATTTAGACAATGACGGCTTGAGCGTCGCTAAATGACTCTGCTGCATATATGACGACCTGACTAACAGTGAATAGGCTTACAAAAATAAAGTAATTGGCTATAAAAGAGAAATTGATTATATATTTATAACTAATCGAAATAAGTGGTAAGGAGCAGCAATGCATATCACATTGCGTCAGCTTGAGATATTTGTTGAAGTAGTAAAAAGTGGCTCAACCACACAGGCATCCTCCGTTTTAGCATTGTCGCAGTCAGCGGTGAGTGCTGCACTGGCTGATTTAGAAAAACAGCTTAATGCGGCGTTATTTGATAGGGTGGGTAAGCGACTGGTAGTGAATGAAAATGGTCGATTACTCTATCCTAAAGCACTCTCTTTGTTGGAAAGAACCATGGAGGTTGAGCAGCTTTTTCAACAACAGGATGGTGCGTTGCGAATTGCAGCGAGTACCACGATTGGCAACTATATGCTGCCGGAAATGATTGCCAATTATCGTCAGGATTTTCAGTCCACGCCATTGGAGCTGATTGTTGCCAATAGCCGGGAAGTCATTCAATTAGTGTCTGATTTTCGTGCCGATTTAGGGTTAATTGAAGGGCAGTGTCATAGCCCTGAGTTGATATCCCGACCGTGGGTGAGTGATGAGTTGGTGGTGTTTGCCGCAGCGGGACATGCGCTAACCCAAAAGCTCGTGACGGTAGATGACCTGATTAGTGCGCCGTGGATACTGCGTGAGTCAGGTTCGGGTACTCGGGATGTGCTGGAATACAGTCTGATGTCCCATTTACCGGGCGCTAGGCCAATTATGGAGCTGGGCAATTCTGAAGCAATTAAACACGCAGTACGCCATGGTATTGGTATTAGTTGCTTGTCACATAGAGTCGTGGCAGAGCAGTTAGAGAGTGGTGCTCTGGTTGAATTGAAGATTCCTTTTGCACCTCTTGAGCGCCGACTATATCTGATTTATCACCGTCAGAAACATATTTCTGCCAGCTTATTACGTTTCTTATCTTATTGTCGGGTCGTTCCCCAGATATTGACAGAAATTCAGCGGTCTGCTTAAAAAATAATCAAAAATACATTATAGGGTTTTGCTAATAAGATCTTCAGAATTATGAACGAATCTTATATTGAGAGGTTTGATGTTATCCCGCGATCTATCCTTTGCTACAATCGCGCTCTTTTTAGTAACAGACAAGTAAATAGAATAGGTTAAGAATGGCTCTGGTCGATACAAAAGATTCAAAGGAAAAAAACGTACCGGGATTACGTCGGGTGCTGAAAGCGCGTCATTTAACAATGATTGCTGTCGGCGGTTCGATCGGTACCGGTTTGTTTGTTGCATCTGGTGCGACTATTGCTCAGGCAGGTCCGGGTGGTGCACTGCTTTCCTATGCGCTGATTGGCCTGATGGTTTATTTCTTAATGACCAGTTTGGGTGAACTTGCTTCTTATATGCCGGTTTCTGGTTCATTTTCTACTTACGGTGCTAATTATGTTGAGCCGGGTTTTGGCTTCGCTTTGGGGTGGAACTATTGGTATAACTGGGCGGTGACCGTTGCAGTTGACTTGGTTGCTGCTCAATTAGTGATGCAATATTGGTTTCCTGAAACCCCACTTGGGTTGCCTAGTTGGATCTGGAGTGCACTGTTCCTGAGCTTTATATTTTTACTTAATTACATTTCAGTGAAAGGATTTGGTGAGGCTGAATTCTGGTTTGCGCTGATTAAAGTGGTTACGGTAGTGATATTTATTGGTCTTGGCCTTCTGATGATTTTTGGCATTATGAAAGGTGGACCAATGTCAGGCTGGCATAACTGGACTATCGGTGATGCGCCGTTTTCCGGTGGTTTCTCGGCCATGATTGGGGTGGCGATGATCGTTGGTTTCTCTTTCCAAGGGACGGAACTTATCGGTATTGCTGCGGGTGAATCTGCCGATCCGGCTCGTAATATTCCACGGGCTGTGCGTCAGGTATTCTGGCGTATTTTGTTGTTTTATATTTTTGCGATTCTGATTGTCAGCGTATTAATTCCTTATACTGATCCAAGTCTGCTACGCAATAATGAAACAGATATTAGTGTGAGTCCGTTCACGCTGGTATTCCAGCATGCAGGTTTATTGTCTGCGGCGGCGGTTATGAATGCGGTTATTTTGACCTCCGTACTTTCTGCAGGTAACTCAGGTATGTATGCTTCTACCCGTATGCTGTATGCTCTGGCATCGGAAGGTAAAGCCCCCAAGATTTTTGCTAAACTGTCCTCCGGTGGTGTACCTCGTAATGCACTCATTGCCACCACGGTTGTGGCAGGACTTTGCTTTCTGACCTCAATGTTTGGTAATCAGCAGGTTTATTTATGGTTGCTGAATACCTCAGGGATGACAGGCTTCATTGCTTGGTTAGGTATTGCTATCAGTCATTACCGTTTCCGTCGCGGTTATATTGCGCAGGGGCATTCACTGGATGCATTGCCATATCGTTCAGGCTTCTTCCCATTAGGGCCAATTTTTGCTTTTGTGTTGTGTTTGATTATTACTTTAGGGCAGAATTACCAAGCCTTCTTGGAAGATAATATTGACTGGGGTGGCGTTGCGGCTACCTATATCGGTATTCCAGTGTTTTTGGCAATTTGGTTTGGATATAAAATAATTAAAAGAACAAAATTTGTCCGCTATAAAGATATGGATTTTCCAAAAACAGAAATCAGGGAAGAGTAATTAGTCACTGTAATATTTAAGAGCGGCATATTATACGCCGCTTTTTAGTGGAGATAGTTATCAAGATGTATTATTGCTTTTGGGTACAAAATTCCAAAAGTGTGATCGGCTTGTTTGATAAATACTATATTCATATCTCTTTTCACGGTGTTATATTAAACTGTGCTAAGATTGGATAGGTTTCGCTTTGGCGAGGTTGCGCTGCTTTTCGTTTTGTATCTTTAATTGTTATCAGAACGATCTGAAGTTGTTTAGCGATACTCATTTTATTGCTTGCGTTATATGCGTTCGACCTTGGTTTGTATCATGCGATACATCTATAATTTATAAAACTGCAATCAATTTTTTAAGGTAACAGATTGATGAAAAGAACATTGATGTTGGCCGCAGTAGGGCTGGTCCTTATTAGCATCAACGGTTGTGCGAAGTTCGAAAAAAAGAACCCTCCACAGGCTAATAGTGGCGAAGCGTCATATAACCAGCGTTTTCAAGGATGCCTTGTTCGTTTGGAGACGTTGCAAAAGCTTGATTTTAATAGTTATAATCAGAGCAAAACCATGATGGATTCGAACATGGAAACGGCAACCAAGTATCTTGCCATGCGTTCAACATTGGGGCCGGATACAGTAAATGTAATGGATAGCGTTTACCAGGCTAAACTTGCCAGAACCTGTCAGCATATCGATGGTCAAATTTACTCATTATTGTTAGAGCAAGCAGACAGGAAATAATATCTATGTTAATTAAGCGTTATCACTGTGCATTGATTCTAAGCGTTTTAACACTAATGGTGTCTGGTTGCGTCGACAAAAAACAAAACGATGACGCATCTTCTGCATTTGGTCAGCCAATTGATCCCTCACAACAAAATATGTTAGGTGGTCTGCAGCAGTACCTTTCTCAAATTCAAAAGCAGGGGAATGCAGGCGATCAATTAGCGCAGCGCCGGATGGGTGATATCCTTTTAGCGTCAGGCGAAAAAGTTAAAGGATTGGAGTGGATTAAATCCTCAGCAATCAGTGGTAATGTTGATTCTCAGCTTCAATTGGCGGATATGTACGCGAATGGCATAGATATGATGCCTGACCCTAATGAAGCGTTTATTTGGTATAAAAAAGCAGCTGAGCAGGGTAATGCGCGTGCTCAGGGGCAAGTCGCTTCGGCCTATTTGAATGGCAAGGGCGTAGAGTACAACCTTGAGCAATCCATTAATTGGGATAGTTTGGCAGCCAAGCAGGGCATTGCGAATTCTCAGAATAATCTGGGTGCAGCTTATACTCACGGTGAAGGCGTTCCACAGGATGCTGAACAAGCAGTATACTGGTACACTAAAGCCGCTAATCAAGGCGTTACCGAAGCTCAGTTCAATTTAGCTGGTTCTTATTACTTAGGTCAGGGCATTGCAAAAGACGATCAGCAAGCTTATGCCTGGTACGCAACCGTTGCTCAATACGGTGATAGTGATATTGCTGGTACCGCGAAGATGGTGATGGAAAAACTGACCCCAGTTCTGAGTAAAGCCGGTAAGCTGGCTTCTTCGAAGAGTCTGGCTCAGCAGTATATTTCGATGTATTCACCAACAAGAAAAAAATTAGTTTTCACCGAGTATTGATACCGTTTTCAGATAAGGTCGGAAAGCCTGTATTGTTATTTAATTGATAATACAAGGTTTCCGGCTTTATTGTTTTTTGTTTAGTTATTATTGATAAACTATCCTTCTCCCATTTCCAACGCTTTTATCATGTATGACAGACCTCTCTCTTTTGGTATCCCTTTGGCTTTTATTATTGATAATCATTCTCTTTTGCATTATTGTTTGCATCTTTGAAGCAATAGGGAAGAGGCATCATTTATGAGGCAACTTATTGGCATAGCTTCTATAACTCACCGTATACTGTATTGGCTATTCAGGAGTTCAGTAAGTGACTCTATCTTGAGAAATTTAAACATATTAATACTGACGAGACCGTGAAGACTTCATATAAAGGCTTCATGGCTATTGAACCAACAGGTACCTACTGGGTAGGTGCTGTTGTTGAAAAGAATAAATAATCTATAAAGCAGCAATGGTTGTCATTGAATGAGCATAAGTAGCAATTCGGCAGTAAAAGCTAATACCCCGGCTGAAGTGGGTGTAATGGGTCGTTATCATCGCATTTTGCGTAAGCGCCTGATGATTTTAGCCATTGTTTTATTGGCGATTATTGGATCTCTCGTGCTTGATTTTATCATGGGGCCTTCGAGCCTTACGATTGCAGAACTGTGGAAAACATTGTTGCATCCTGAAACGGTCGACGCTGGAACCCAAGTCATCGTTTGGGATATTCGCCTGCCTTATGCCCTGATGGCAATAGTCGTAGGACTGGCTTTGGGTTTGGCGGGGGCAGAAATGCAAACCATCTTGAATAACCCACTGGCAAGCCCTTTCACTTTAGGGGTTTCTTCTGCGGCTGCTTTTGGTGCTGCGCTGGCTATCGTGTTGGGGATTGGTATCCCTGGAATTGATCCTCAATGGTTTATTTCTGCCAATGCGTTCATTTTTGCCTTACTGGCTGCATTTATGCTGGATGCAGTAACTCGTTGGACTCAGGTTGCTACATCGGGCGTGGTGCTGTTTGGTATTGCATTGGTGTTCACCTTCAATGCACTGGTTTCCATGATGCAGTTTATCGCTTCTGAAGATACCCTTCAGGGGTTGGTTTTCTGGACGATGGGTAGCCTAGCGCGGGCAACTTGGATTAAGTTAGGTATTCTGATAGCGGTATTCTTGGTTCTGTTCCCGTGGTCAATGATGAATGCTTGGAAGCTAACGGCGCTAAGATTGGGTGAAGATAGGGCCATTAGTTTTGGTATCGATGTTCGTCGCTTACGCCTGACAACGCTACTACGTATCAGTATGTTATCTGCGTTGGCGGTGGCGTTTGTTGGGCCGATAGGATTTATAGGTCTGGTTGCACCACATATTGCTCGTCTGATTTTTGGTGAAGACCATCGTTTTTATCTACCAGCCAGTGCGTTAATTGGCGCATTGGTATTGTCGATGGCTTCTGTGGCCTCTAAAAACCTGATCCCAGGTGTCATTATTCCAGTTGGTATTGTAACGTCATTGGTTGGCGTTCCGTTCTTTCTGAGCATCATTTTGCGCCACAGAGGGCAAATATGATGACTGGGTTACAAGCAAATCACTTTAATGCGGGCTATCCGAGAAAAAAAATCATCACCGACCTGTCGATTCCTAGGTTATCGAGAGGGGAAATCACTGTTCTGTTAGGACCTAACGGCAGCGGAAAATCGACGCTACTACGTTCTTTAGCCGGGTTGAATCATGCCACTGGTGAGCTATTGCTGGATGGGCAGGATTTAATGAAGCAGCCTTTTGCCCAACGGGCAAAGAGCGTGGTTTATCTGCCTCAGTCATTACCTGCCGGTGTGCATCTACATGTGCTTGAATCTATTGTGGTTGCTCAGCGAGCTTCCGGTGGTAGCCAGACTGAAAAAGGCGAAGCCGAGGTGATGGCTCTACTGCAACAACTGGGTATTTCTCATTTGGCGCTAAGCTATTTGGATCAGCTCTCAGGTGGGCAGAAGCAGTTGGTTGGATTAGCTCAGTCACTGATTCGCCAACCTTCGCTATTGCTGCTTGATGAGCCATTGAGCGCATTAGATCTTAATTATCAGTTCCACGTTATGGATTTGGTACGCAAAGAGACGATTAAACGTAATATCATCACTGTGGTGGTGGTTCATGATATTAATATTGCTTTGCATCATGCAGATCATGTCTTGATGCTGCAAAGTGGCAAACTTATTGCTGATGGTAAGCCTGATGAAGTGATTACGCCAGAAAGTTTGGCACAAGTGTATGGCGTTCGTGGTCGTATCGAACGTTGTTCTCAAGGTCGTCCACAGGTATTAATTGATGGTTTGGTAGAACACCCAATGTCTTGATAGAACCCAAAATCGTGAGATTTTTCACCGCGTGTTTACCGCATTTATCGGTATGTTAAGGGCTATGAAATTTTCATAGCCCTTATTTTAATATGACAAGAGAACAGAATTACTTAACCGACATTCCCGGTTGGGCACCGCTATCCGGCGTTAAGAGGAAGATATCATTACCACCAGGGCCTGCGGCCATTACCATGCCTTCTGATATACCAAAACGCATTTTTCGAGGTGCAAGATTAGCTACCATCACGGTCAGGCGACCTTCAAGGGCTTTCGGGTCGGGATAGGCGCTCTTAATTCCAGAGAACACCTGACGAATTTCACCGCCCAGATCCAGCGTTAAACGCAGCAGCTTGTCTGAACCTTCGACTTCTTCAGCTTGTTTGATCAACGCGACACGCAAATCAACTTTAGCAAAATCATCAAAGGTAATCGTTTCAGCAATTGGGTCATCGGCTAACGGGCCCGTGGTTGCTGCTTTTGGAGCACCAGACTGCATGGCCTGTAGATCGGCTTTAGATGACTCAACCATCGCATCAACCTTATCGCTATCGATGCGATTAAAGAGCGCTTTGAATCCGTTAACTTTATGACCTAATAACGGTTTTTCAATTTCATCCCAATGCAGTTCTTTATTTAGGAAAGCTTCTGCGCGTTCAGTCAGAGATGGCAGAACCGGCTTCAGATAGGTCATCAATATGCGGAACATATTGATACCCATAGAGCAAATCAGTTGCAGATCTTCATCCCGGCCTTCTTCTTTAGCCACTACCCAAGGTGCTTGTTCATCAACGTAACGGTTAGCAATATCGGCCAGTGCCATAATTTCGCGAATCGCTTTATTGAATTCACGCTGGTCATAGTATTCAGCAATGATTTTTGCCGAATGGATAAAGGTTTTGTACAGCTCTGAATCAGCCAGTTTAGTGGATAATTGACCATCAAAACGCTTATTGATAAAACCAGCGTTACGAGATGCCAGATTCACGACTTTATTAACGATATCGGCATTAACTCGCTGAACAAAATCTTCTAGGTTGAGATCGATATCATCAATGCGGGAAGAGAGCTTCGCCGCGTAGTAGTAACGCAGGCAGTCTGGATCCAGATGCTTCAGATAGGTACTTGCCTGAATAAAGGTACCACGCGATTTAGACATCTTAGCACCATTAACCGTGACATAGCCGTGCACAAACAGATTGCTTGGCTTACGGAACTGACTGCCTTCCAGCATGGCTGGCCAAAACAGGCTGTGGAAGTAGACGATATCTTTACCGATAAAGTGGTAAAGCTCGGCGTCGGAACCTTCTCGCCAATATTCATCAAAATTTAAATCATCACGCTTGTTGCACAGGTTTTTAAAAGAACCCATGTAGCCAATTGGTGCATCCAGCCAAACATAGAAGTATTTGCCAGGTGCATCCGGAATTTCAAAACCGAAATAAGGCGAATCACGGGTGATATCCCACTGTTGCAGACCGGTATCAAACCATTCTTGCATCTTGTTAGCCACTTGCTCCTGCAATGCACCTGAACGGGTCCAAGCCTGAAGCATTTCCTGAAATGCGGGCAAATCAAAGAAGAAGTGCTCGGTTTCACGCATTTCTGGTGTCGCACCGGAAACCACGGAGCGCGGGTTAATCAGCTCGGTAGGGCTGTAAGTTGCACCACAAACTTCGCAGTTATCACCGTATTGATCTGGCGCTTTACATCTCGGGCAGGTGCCTTTGACAAAACGGTCTGGTAGAAACATTGATTTCTCAGGATCGTACAGCTGAGAAATGGTACGGTTTTTAATAAATCCGTTAGATTTTAACCGACCATAGATAAGCTCGGATAACTCACGGTTCTCTTTACTGTGCGTTGAGTGATAGTTATCGTAACTGATAGAGAAGCCTGCGAAATCCTGCTGGTGTTCACGGCTCATCTCATCAATCATGCTCTCAGGGGTAACACCAAGCTGCTGAGCTTTCAGCATGATCGGTGTGCCGTGGGCATCATCAGCACAGATAAAGTTAACCTGATGTCCGCGCATTCGCTGATAACGAACCCAAATATCTGCTTGAATATGCTCGAGAATATGACCGAGATGAATTGAACCGTTTGCGTATGGTAGCGCACAGGTCACCAGTATTTTTTTCGCGACTTGAGCCATAGTTAGTGTCTTATCTCTTATCTTTTGTTAAGTGGAACGAATGGGATCGTTGATGTTAACTGATTGAATCACACTCGGCTAGGTGCTATTTCCTTCTGATGACGATAATTTTTTGGTTGAGTACAGGTATCGCTTATTTTTTAATGAAACACTTTATTGATGCGTGATGACGATAGAACAAGGTTACGTGTTTTTATTCCTCATCTGTTATGCTAATAGGCAGTATGAGTCGTCATACATGCATTGCCATGTTTGTCGTAAAACTAGCTGATAATAAAGAGGAGTAGGGATGAACCAACAATCCCAAGGGCCAGTGACGCCAGAGGCGTTAAACCATCAGGTTACGGAGCTGCTCGCCACGTTTACCCATCCAACATTAAAGAAAAACGTGAGCCAGCTTAAAGCGCTTCATCACTGCACAATGTTAGATAACGTATTGCATATCGAACTGCATATGCCATTTGCTTGGAAGACCGGGTTTGAAGCGTTAAAAGCGGAAAAGAGTGCTGAGCTGATTAAAGCCACAGGCGCTGCTTCCGTTGAGTGGCGCTTGCATAACAATGTTGTCACGTTGAAGCGTGCTAACGATCAGGCCGGAGTGAAAGGCGTAAAAAATATTATTGCTGTGAGTTCCGGTAAGGGTGGCGTGGGTAAATCCAGTACTGCCGTGAATCTGGCGTTAGCGCTGGCAGCCGAAGGCGTAAAGGTTGGTATTCTCGATGCTGATATTTATGGACCTTCGATTCCAACCATGTTGGGTACGGCTCATGAGCGGCCAACCTCGCCGGATGGTGAACATATGGCACCTATCATGGCACATGGACTGGCAACCAACTCTATTGGTTATCTAGTGGAAGATGGCAACGCTATGGTATGGCGTGGGCCAATGGCCAGTAAAGCGTTGTTACAACTGCTGCAAGATACTTTATGGCCTGATTTGGACTATTTGGTCATTGATATGCCGCCGGGAACCGGTGATATTCAACTGACTCTATCTCAGAATATTCCAGTGACGGGGGCCGTTATCGTTACGACTCCGCAGGACGTAGCATTGGTGGATGCCATGAAAGGGCTAGTGATGTTTGAGAAGGTCCACGTCCCGGTGCTAGGTATTGTTGAAAATATGAGTATTCATATTTGTAGCAATTGCGGTCATCAGGAAGCTATTTTTGGAACCGGTGGGGCAGAAAAGCTCATTGCTAAACACGGTAGTCAACTGTTAGGCCAATTACCGCTGCATATTACTATTCGTGAAGATCTGGATCGCGGTCAACCGACAGTGATTTCAAATCCTGATAGTGAGTTCAGTGAGTTGTACCGTCAGGTTGCGGCTAAGATCGCTGCGGAGCTCTACTGGCAGGGACATACCATCCCATCTGAAATTAATATCAGAACCATGCTGTAACTTGCCGTTTGTTTGAGATATGCCAGCGTCCGCTTTGGTGCTGGCATATGCCTTCCGAAATATTTTCCGGTTTTATCTTTGCCACATGCATGGTTTCAGATACGACACATTGCCGTTATTCTTTGAATAATAAAACATCTGTTAATGGGGTCCCGCTATTATTAGAGGGATACTCTGGCAAACTGATGATAATATATCGAGATTATTGATTTTAGTTATTTGAAATCATAGCAAGTACTGAATCGAAGCAACTAAAGACAGGAGAGTTACCGCCATGAGATTATGCGATCGGGATATTGAAGCCTACCTTGATAGCGGCAAGCTGAAAATGACGCCCCGTCCGCCTGTTGAGCGAATTAATGGCGCAACCGTCGATGTCCGCTTAGGTAATCAGTTTCGCGTATTTCTTGGACATACTGCGGCTTATATCGATCTGAGTGGACCAAAAGAAGACGTGTCAGCCGCCCTCGAAAAGGTCATGAGTGATGAAATCAATCTGACAGACGAACAGCCTTTTTTCCTGCATCCTGGTGAGTTAGCTTTGGCGGTTACGTTGGAGTCAGTCTCGCTTCCTGATGATATTGTTGGTTGGTTGGATGGACGCTCTTCACTGGCCCGTTTAGGCCTTATGGTCCACGTTACTGCTCATCGAATCGATCCTGGCTGGCAGGGCAAGATTGTGTTGGAGTTTTATAATTCAGGTAAATTACCGTTAGCACTGCGTCCGGGGATGGTGATTGGTGCATTAAGTTTTGAACCTTTGAGCGGGCCAGCAGCTCGGCCTTACAACCGTCGTGAAGATGCAAAATATAAAGAGCAGCAGGGCGCCGTAGCCAGCCGCATTGATAAAGACTAACTGATTAATTTGATGGATTAAACGTGCTAACCGTTGGGGACAGTATTCCATGAGACGATTCTTGACCACATTGGCGATCATTCTGGTGGTAGTAGTTGCCGGAATGACAGCGCTGATTCTTTTGATTAATCCGAATGATTTTCGTGATTACATGGTGAAAAACGTCGAGGATAAAACCGGCTATCAGCTAAAAATTGAAGGTGACCTGCGTTGGCATGTCTGGCCTCAGTTAAGTATTCTGACTGGGCAAATGAGCCTGACGGCACCCGGCGCTTCTCAACCGATAATTGGTGCAGAGAATGTTCGTCTGGATGTTGAACTGTTCCCACTATTGTCTCACCAGTTAATTGTTAAGAACGTGGTTTTAAAAGGCGGCGTTATTCAATTAATTCCGGAAACTCAAAGTCAAAAATCACAGAATGCGCCGATTGCTCCGGCAGGTACTCATTCTGCTAAATCTCCCGCGGAATCAACGGCGTCAGACTGGTCTCTGGAACTGAGTAAGGTGAAAATAGCAGATAGCCTGCTGGTTTGGCAGCACAGTGAAAACGATATTATCAATATACGGGATATCAATCTGACATTGACCCGCACCGATGCCCGTAAGGCCGATATTAGCGCGAAGGCACGTATCAATCGCGATCAGCGAGAGTTAAGCTTTTCTCTGGACGGTGGGTTAAATCTGAATCACTTTCCACAAGGCTTAGAACTCGCGGTCAACAACCTTGATTATCAGTTACAGGGTGCCGATATTCCGGTGGGCGGTATTCAGGGTAATGGTAATTTTAATCTGGCTTACCTTAGCTCACCGCAGAGTATGAAGATATCCCCGTTGGCGTTAACCTTTAATGGTAATCACGTTACTGCGGATATCTCAGCCTCACTGGATGACACACCAGTTTATGCCTTGACGGTGAAGGCGGATACGCTGAATTTGGATCAGCTCTTCCCTCCGGCGGTGACCAACGGTAGTCGTGAAGAAGGTGAAACCGCCAGTGCCAAAGAAACGCCTGCGCCTGTTACTTCTTCTGCCAATGGATTGGTCATTCAGCCTGATTTAACCTTTCTACAATCATTTAATGCTCAACTGGATCTCGAAATTAACAATCTGGTTTATCACGGTGTTCCAGCCAGCGCTGTCGTGATGAAGGGAAGTAATCAACAGGGGAATGCAGTGATTGATACCCTACAGGCAGTCATCGCGGGTGGTTCTGTCAAGGCCACTGGAACGATAGATGCAACCTCTGCAATGCCGAAAATTACCATCAAACCAATGGTACAGGATGTGGCACTGGGAGATTTGTTGAAAACACTGAATTATCCACAAACCTTAACTGGGGCAATGACTGCTCAGGGTACTTTCAATAACGTGAATAGCAATATCAACGATTTTGAAAAAGGTTGGCAAGGATATGCACATGTCAATATTAATCAGGCGCGCCTGCATGGATTAAATATTCAACAGTTAATTCAACAAGCTGCTTCCCGTAGCAATAGCGATGTGAAGGGTATGGAACATTATGAGCGTTATACTGAAGTGAAAAATCTGGTGGTTGATACGGTCTTCAATCAGGGACAACTTAAAGTGACGCGGATGAATGGCGCGTCAGAGTTCCTGACAGTAGCGGGAACGGGAATATTGAATCTGCCGGATCAATCCTGCGATATGAGATTAAATATCAATGTAATGCAAGGCTGGCAGGGCAAATCTGAAATTGTCTCACTGCTGCAAAAGAGTGTTATTCCTTTACGCATTTATGGACCTTGGAACAAGCTGAACTATCAGTTGAACGTAGAACAAATTCTGAAAGATCAACTGAAAGGGGAAGTGGGTAAAGCTATCGATAAGTGGATGGATAAGAATAAAGATAAGCAAGAGAGCAAAGACCTTCAGAAGCTGTTAGACAAAGTAAGATAAGGATGAAAAAAGAAGGCGCATATGCGCTGAGGGATCCCCACAAAATCAGCGCTAATAAACCAACACCATACTCTGGTAGGTTTTGGCGAGATGATTAAGAACAGTGCTCAGTACTGTTCGTCTTAAAATTAGCGGTGAGTGTCGCAAGACATTCTCCGCTAATGTCAGATAAGAAATTACCCGCCGCGATTTAATACTGTTGGCCTGGTATCTCAGATGTAACCCTCTATTTTCAGCGTGATAACCAATAAGCCACAACACTATTGTGCTCAGTGTTGCCAGCAGGCTCAGTACCCTCATTCTGCCCGCCGAACGGCTGTAACTGGCTCGCAGGCCGAACCCAAAGCGTTCGCTTTTCTCATCCCGAAAGTTCTGCTCTATCTGCATACGACGACTGTATAACTTCATGATTTCACGTGGCTTAAAATCATTCGTGTTGCTGAAAATAAGCCAAGGTTCTCTTGCTGCGTTACGGGCGTCATTTACCTGTGAAAGCCTTGTGGGTCGGCAACGGGAACGTTTGTAGTGCCTCCCTTTTGACGCTTTTTTATGAAGGTAAAAATGACCGTCACACCGGGCATATTCGGCCCGCGCAAGCGTACCCGGCCCCAGATATTCTGGTTTGCTGCTGGCCTGTAATTCCTGACGCCTGAACCAGTATTCTCCTTTGCTGTCTAGGCGCATCTGAATATTGCCTCTGACACGGCCGATAAAATCCCATCCGAGTGACTGGATATGCCGGAACCATGCATTCTGGAAGCCTGCATCGGTAACGATAATAACCCTGGCCTTTGGGTTCACGGCTCCGGCAAGGGCATCAAGGAAAGCTTTCTGTATCTGTGAGTTCTGCTGTTTTTCTGAGGAAACAATCCAGCTTAACAGGGGAAGTGAACGTCCGTCACAAAGCAGACTGGCACGAAGCACATGATATTGCTGAGAAGGATAACCGCTCCAGTCAACCGCAATAACACACAGCGATAATTTTTGGGTCAGCATGGTGATAATACCTTTGAAAATAAGAGGGATATCACGATGAAGTGATTCATTACCCAGCAGACGGTCAACTCGTTTGATTTTATTTTTGACCTGAGCCGCACCGGGTAAATAACGGCCAATACTGGTCAGCGTCAGTGATGCACCGCTGATTAAGGCAATAGTGGCATCCAGCAGAGCATTTTGTCGGTATTTGTGAGATGGGGATAGAGCATCGCGGAAAAACTTCTGACATACTTGGTAAACAGGCATAGAGGTGATCTCATTGAATTGATAGCACAATCAGTAGATCACAAAACTCTATGCCTGTCTTTTTTTACCTGCTCATTACTGGGGATTCCTCAGCGCATATGCGCCTTCTTCATTTATTATTTATTGCAGAGTAGGCAGCTAAACTTACTCGTCTTCTGGCGATGGTTCTGCCAGCGACGTAATCCTAACTTTCAGAATACGGTGGCTGTTAACTTCCAGAGGCTCGTATAGCCACTCACCAATTCTTACCTGCTCACCTTCGCCCGGAATCCGTTGAGTATGCTCCATAAGTAAACCGGCTAAAGTGTGATATTCACGCTTCTCTTCAATTTCGATTGGGATGTAAACCACCAAATCGTCTAGCGGCATATAACCGTTTGCAATCCAACTGCCGTCAGCCTCGTGTTGAATATCATGACGAGCATCGATGTTTTCACCATCAACCGGAAGATTACCCGCAATGGTTTCCATAACGTCAGTCAGAGTAACAATACCTTCCACCGAACCAAATTCATCAACCACAAAAGCAAAGTGTGTTTTAGCTTTACGGAATTGCTCTAACGCCATCAGCAACGATACGGTTTCCGGGAATATCAATGGCTGTTTAATCAGCGCACGGATATTTAAGTCAGGATGTTCCAAATGGTGTTTTAGCAAATCATTAACATGAACCACACCTAATGGCTCATCGACAGAACCATCTTCCGTGACCACCATGCGTGTATGTTGGTTTTTGTGTAGCAACTGACGAATGATGGCTTCTGGCTCACTTAAATCTAGGTTCTCAATATCATGGCGAGAAGTCATGATGCTGCCAACAGAGCGCTGGGCCATGCCTAACACGCGTTCAATCATACGACGTTCTTGTTGGTTAAACAGCCCGTCATCTTCCTTGGTATCGGCAATCAGATTTGCACTATAGTTATCCAGCTCGGCATCTTCATGTTTTCCACTCAACATCCGCAAAACAGCTTCTGCAGTGCGTTGGCGTAACGGGCGGCTGGATGACAGATATTTACGGCGGTTGGCTATTGATAGTTGATTAAACACTTCAATCAGAATAGAGAAACCAATCGCGGCGTACAGATAACCTTTCGGAATATGGAAGCCAAATCCGTCTGCAACCAGACTGAAACCAATCATTAACAGGAAGCTGAGACACAAAATAACAATGGTTGGATGTGCGTTCACAAAGCGTGTTAGTGGCTTGCTGGCCAGTAACATCAGACCCATTGCGATACAGACGGCAAGCATCATAACGGCCAGATGCTCGACCATACCAACGGCAGTAATGACGGAGTCCAATGAGAATACGGCATCCAGCACCACAATCTGTGTAACAACCGCCCAGAATTTGGCACCTTTTTGCTGGGTTTGATCGTCTTGGTCTTTCCCTTCTAACTGTTCATTCAATTCCATGGTCGCTTTAAACAGCAGGAAGAAACCTCCGATCAACATGATCAGGTCACGTCCACTAAAAGGATGTTCAAGCAGGTGGAATAGCGGTGCAGTTAGCGTAGCGAGCCAAGAAATACTGGCAAGTAATCCTAGGCGCATAACTAACGCCAAAACCAAACCGACAACGCGTGCGCGGTCTCGTTGATGTTTAGGGAGCTTGTCAGCCAGAATGGCTATGAAGATGAGGTTATCAATACCCAGAACGATTTCGAGCACAACCAGCGTTGCTAGGCCGGCCCAAATTGTTGGATCAGCGATCCATTCCATAAGTCAGGTGGTTACCTTCAGGTTACACAGCACATGCTGCTTGAATAATTGTATGGTGTAAACGCGATGACGACAATAATTTATGTCATTGTAAATCATAGCAGAAGTTAATCGGTCGATAAGTGTACAGTGGCATCTTATTTTTTAGGATAAAAATGATTGTTTTTTATCAAGAAAAAATAGGTGTGAATCGCCCGTGAGACAGGGATTCGAGTGAAATACTAATGGTCATAAGATTTACGCCAACAATTTCTGTGATAGTAATTTCTGTCGTACCAATTGTAACTTTGCTGGGGTATCATAATTGTTATGAATAAGTTGTTCACTTGTCGTTATTTTAGCGGGTGAATTTGTCCGGTCAGCCAGGAGTTTTTATGTCTAAACAACAAATTGGTGTCGTTGGAATGGCGGTTATGGGCCGCAATTTGGCGTTGAATATTGAAAGTCGCGGTTATTCCGTTTCTGTTTTTAACCGCTCCGGCGATAAAACTGATGAGGTTATTGCTGAGAATCCGGGTAAAAAACTGGTTCCTTGTTATAGCGTTGAAGAGTTTGTTAACTCACTAGAAACTCCCCGTCGTATTTTATTAATGGTGAAAGCGGGTGAAGCAACGGATAAAACCATTGAATCACTGAAGCCTTATCTGGCTAAAGGCGACATACTGATTGATGGCGGTAACACCTATTACAAAGATACCATCCGTCGTAATAAAGAGTTATCTGCAGAAGGCTTCAACTTTATTGGCACTGGCGTGTCCGGCGGTGAAGAGGGCGCATTGAAAGGGCCTTCAATTATGCCGGGTGGACAAAAAGAAGCGTATGAGTTGGTCGCGCCAATTCTGGAAAAAATTGCTGCCAGAGCTAACGGTGAGCCTTGCATCACCTATATCGGTTCAGACGGTGCTGGTCACTATGTCAAAATGGTGCATAACGGCATTGAGTATGGCGATATGCAATTGATAGCAGAAGCTTACTCTCTGTTGAAGCAAGCGGTGGGTTTGTCGAATGCTGAATTGGCAGAAACCTTTACCGAGTGGAATAAAGGCGAGTTGGACAGCTATTTGGTCGAAATTACCGCAGATATCTTCCGTAAGAAAGATGAAGAGGGTAATTATCTGGTCGACGTTATTTTGGATGAAGCGGCACAAAAAGGTACCGGTAAATGGACTAGCCAGAGCTCCCTCGACCTTGGCGTTCCATTATCTCTGATTACTGAATCGGTATTTGCCCGCTTCCTCTCTGCACTAAAAGATGAGCGTGTTGCGGCATCTAAAGTATTAAGTGGACCAAAAGCTCAGGTGTTTAGCGGTGATAAAGCGGAGTTTGTTGAGAAAGTTCGCCGCGCGCTCTATTTGGGTAAAATCGTCTCTTATGCTCAGGGCTTTGCTCAACTGAAATCAGCCTCTGATGAATATAACTGGGATCTGAATTATGGGGAAATCGCTAAGATTTTCCGTGCCGGTTGTATCATTCGCGCTCAGTTTCTGCAGAAAATTACTGATGCCTATGCTGAGAATGGCAAGATTGCCAACCTGCTGCTGGCCAGCTACTTTAAGAAAACAGCCGATGAGTATCAGCAATCTCTGCGTGATGTTGTAGCCTATGCGGTACAACATGGTATTCCAACGCCAACCCTGTCTGCTGCCATTGCTTACTATGATAGTTACCGTGCGGCGGTATTACCCGCTAACCTGATTCAGGCACAGCGTGACTACTTTGGTGCACATACTTACAAACGCACTGACAAAGAGGGCGTATTCCATACTGAGTGGATGGAATAATCCCTTCTTCAATAATAAGATAAAAATTTGGCATCGTTGAACTGCATCCCAAACGTTGGATATCCAATAAGTCAGGGTGCAGTTTTTATTGATACTGTAATAATGTAGAAAATTATCTTTTCAGTAGCAGATCGCGTCCGACTTCCGTACTATCGTAGACAGCTTATATTATTCAAAACTGTTTATTTATTAAGTAAGGGTACTATGATGGAAAACGCTAAACCTTCATTTCAAAATGTTCTGGAGTACGTACGCCTGTCCCGCCGTAAAAACAAACTGAAGCGTGAAATTGTGGATAATGAGAAGAAGATCCGCGATAACCAGAAACGTGTATTGTTGCTGGAAAACTTGGGTGAGTATATCAAGCCTGGAATGAGTATTGAGGATATCCAAGCTATTATTGCCAATATGAAGAGCGATTATGAAGAACGCGTGGATGAGTACATTATCAAAAATGCAGAATTGTCTAAAGAACGTCGTGATATTTCACAGAAAATGAAAGCGAAATCAGACGTTAAATAAAAAAATAATATCAGCCAGCCTTTAAGGTTGGCTGATGTTAACCCGCCAAGAAATCCCTCGATATATCTAGCGTCTCTGTCCCAGTTAACTCATTAATTAAGCTAATAATATTTTGAATTTCATTTTTGAAAAAATTCATTAATTATTAATGAGATAATGTTTCCTGTTATTCTATCGATTAATTAGATGTGCGCGTAGGTATATTTACGTATTTATTAAATATTGATTAAAATAAATCTTATGATTAATAAGTAATGAATTTTAATGATTTGGTTGGCTAGTAAATATAATAAATGAAGCTAAAGAAAATAATATAGTGATGATATCCTCGGCAGGAAATCATATTGGGTCATATGACGACTGTTATAATTAAATATCAAATTAAACATAAGTTAGAGGAATATAAATGCGCGAGTTGAACTGTAGTGAAATGGTTATTGTTAATGGTGGTTGGGCCGCAAATTTGAGTGATTCGATGGAAGGAGCTCTGTCTGGTTTTGGCCAAGGTAGTATGATCGGCTTTCTCGGTGGGGCTAAAGTAGGTGGTGAGGCTGGCGGCGGTATTCTGGGTGTTGGTGTTATTGGTTCACTTGCGGGGGCATTCATGGGCGGTGCCATTGGTTCTCTTGCATTTCTAGGTGGAATGATTTTAGGTAAGGATGAAATTAACCAACTCGCTAAAGAATATATCGACGCTTATACCAGCTATAAATAATTTGAGTCTTAATTTATATTCAACAGAGAGCAGAACTCTCTGTTTTTTGTAATTAAAAGCCATCGTTATAATCGATGGCTTTTAATATTCAAGACAGAAAACTATGACTAGTGATTACGGATGTATTCATCCATATCACTCTTCAGATTGTCAGATTTGGTTCCAAAGATAGCCTGAATACCTGAACCTGCAACTACGACACCGGCAGCACCTAAACTTTTCAACTTATCCTGATCTACCTGTGTGACATCAGCTACGCCAACGCGTAGACGAGTAATACAAGCATCTAAGTTAGTGATGTTACCTTTACCACCAAATGCGGCAACCAGTTCACGAGCCATGTCGGTACTGCTACCACTGGTCATTTCGGTTGCGGAATCTTCTTCACGACCTGGGGTTTTCAGATTCAGCTTGATGATTGCAAAGCGGAAAACGACATAGTAGAACAGGGCGTATAGAGGGCCAAGGATAAAGAACATCCAACCTTTGGTAGACAGGTGATAGAACAGAGTGAAGTCGATAGCACCGTGAGAGAAGGTCATACCGTGCTTAACACCTAACAGGATAGTAATGACATAAGCTAAACCTGCTAACAGCGCATGGATAACATACAGAACCGGAGCAACGAACAGGAAAGCAAACTCGATTGGTTCAGTAATACCCGTCAGGAATGAGGTCAGGGCCGCAGAGACCATGATTCCACCTACTTTAGCGCGGTTTTCTGGTTTAGCAGTATGCCACATGGCAATCGCAGCAGCAGGTAGGCCCCACATTTTAAACAGGTAGCCACCGGCCATATTACCCGCAGTTTTATCCCCTAAAAGGTAGCGTTGGATTTCACCGGTGATCCAGCGGCCATTTTCAGCTTTACATGCAGCTTCGCTGGCGATAGTAGTGACAATCTTGCTATCAATGACACAAGCTTGGCCTGCTTCATAGAAGAAAGGAACGTTCCATATATGGTGTAAACCAAAAGGAATTAATGAACGTTCAACTACACCATAAATACCGAAGGCTAAAGCCGGGTTTTGATAAGCAGCCCACTGTGAGAATGAACTGATGGCATTACCAATTGGAGGCCAAATAAATGAAAGCACAATCCCCAGTGCAATACAGATGAAGCCAGTAATAATAGGAACAAAGCGTTTGCCGGCAAAGAAACCTAAATAGTCAGGCAACTGGATGCGATAGAAGCGGTTGAATAGATAACCCGCCAGACCGCCAACCAAAATACCACCTAATACGCCGGTATCGATTTTGGCAACGCCCAGCACTTCGGCCATCACGTTCAGTGTTGCGGCCATAACACCATATCCAACGATAGATGCTAGACCAGCAACACCGTCGTTATTGGTAAAGCCAAGTGCTACACCAACAGCAAATAGCAGAGGCATTTGTTCAAAGATCGAACCACCAGCTTGCTGCATAACTTTAGAAACAATGGTTGGTAACCAGCTAAAGTCAGCGGCACCTACACCGAGTAAAATACCGGCAATAGGTAACACTGATACTGGTAACATCAGTGCTTTACCGACTTTTTGCAAATTTGCAAAGAGATTTTTAAACATGGAAAGAGCTCCGGGATAACGTCTGTTTTAGTCAGGACGGATTAAGAACAATGGGTCTGAAATTCAGCTTAGGGTATTTATTTCATAGCGTAAAATAAATACCTGAGACATAAGGTGATAGTTGTCACAATTTCTTAAAATTGTGTAAATACCGAACATAACCCAGTAATTATAAATTATTTAATTATCTTTTTAACCCCATAAAATTTATATAAAAATGAGATCGATATGTCATAAATAGAGTATGGATAAGTATAGTTGCTGCGAATTTATTTGTTAGAAAAAATAGGGTAGAAATAACGTTTATCCGTTAAAAAATGAATGAATAAAGAACGCCCCAATCAAGAGTTGCTAGCTAATTGATTTTATTGTGAAAAAAAGATAATTTCATATGTATAAAAAAACAGTATTGACAAGTGCACGTAAAGGGTTAGATTGGTCCGTAACGCAGGCGCAATCAATCTTTCGGGTGATTTTGTAGCGTCGGTGTTTTGTCTAAAAAACGCGATAAAGGCCTCGAAGTTAACGCACGTTAATGAGAAGAAGCCGCGATTCGGGTATCAATAGTTGTCATTGCGGCAGAAGTCGGGTCACGAAATTTAGAGTATCATCGCGTACTGGGAACGAAAGGGCGCGTGACAGTTTCAGACTGATGATGAATTGAGAACCTGTTGCGTAGGTGGTGTACTGAAGTTAGTTAAACCCAATAAAGCAAACTAACTTGATGGTTTAAATGTGCAGAAAATTATAGTGTTTCGGTCAATAAATCGGAGGGATTTTTAGCTATAAATACTTAATTTTTCTCTTATGTAAAACGTGTACATCTAGTTTTTAGTAGTAATGATTTGTTGAAGTATTAATGTTTAACTCACAATTTGTTTTACCCTAAAGCCCTGGCTAACACTAGTCAGGGCTTTTTCATTGGTAACCAGCACGACTCAATACATCAATGCGGTATTATTGTGATACGTATTTAATTGAATTCTGAAAAACAAAAAGCCCGCTAAAAAGCGGGCTTCTCTAAATATGGCTCCTCTGACTGGACTTGAACCAGTGACATACGGATTAACAGTCCGCCGTTCTACCGACTGAACTACAGAGGAATCGTGTGAACAGGGCGAATGATATCTGCCATTACTAACGGTGTCAACCGCTCAACATGGGAAAATAGCGCGTTTGATTATACTTCACGCAAAATGTCAGGTAATTGCTTCTGTTTTAGTCAATTAGTTCAATTGTTGTTCATGTAATTAACGATAACAGTTTTAATCTTGCCTACTTAAAGGTTGCTGGGTATTGATAGATCCCTGCCGACACCATTTTGCTTGAAAAGGGGGCTATTGTTAGTGAACAACGGGGGCGAATATGTGCATTAGGTGTTTAGGTCACCATTGATGATTTTGGGTCTGGATTTTTCAGCCTCTCTTATTTATTACCCAATAAATTTGGCGTGTTTTATAAGTGGCAGACTACACGGGCTCACACAGTATGTTTTAGTCTACGCCGCGAGTTTTGTGATTGTGCGGATTGCTGCAAGATAATCAACATGAACAGTCAATGAAGACGTGAGCCTATTTCCCTCATGAATTTTTATGTCTCCGATATTGGCAATATCCATATTTTTTGTGATTTTAATCACAATTGAGTAGTAATCAGTGAAGCATCCATTGTCATCTCTTCTAACTCACTGTAACGTCACCTTCAATCTGGTTTAAACCAATTGGGTTAATTCATGGAAAGTAATTCAACTGTAGAATTTGCGAAACACAAGCTTAATGATTGGCTGAACACTGGCAACGTATCGCCTGGAAGTAAGTTGCCTTCTGAGAGAGAACTTGAGGAGTTGCTGGGAATAAAGCGCATGACTTTGCGTCAGGCATTACTTTATTTGGAAGGTGAATCGAAAATCTTTCGTAAAGATCGACGGGGTTGGTTTGTTGCGCTCCCTCGATTCAATTACAGCCCTAACGCCTCTACTAGCTTCAAGCAAGCGGCGGTTGAACAAGGGCGATTGCCGTCTTGGGGTTATCTGGAAAAAGAATGCACTCGTACAGCAGCCCCTGAGATTTTGTTTCTGCTTGGTGTTGAAGAGGGGCATGAGGTTTACAAAATTTGTGGTTGGGGAGCGTTGGATAATCATAAAGTTTTTTACCATGAAACATTTATCAACGCACAGATTGCTCCAGGTTTTATTGATGTGTTGGGTGAGCATTCATTTGCTGAAGTATGGGAAAAAACCTACGAAAAATTTACGCATACTCAGCATTTGGAATTTAAACCTAGTCGTTTTTTAAGCGGGGCTGATAAAGGGATGGGGGGAACCGCGGGAACTCCTTCTATTCGTGTAAAAAAATATCGTGCAGATGAAACAAATAGAGTTGTTCAGATCGATATAGAGTATTGGCGTTTTGAGTCCGTAGAATTTTTTATCGACTTATAAGGAGCTTTATGAATCGTTTACAAGCTACAAAAATTCTTCAGCGTGTACAAGATATTCCACTGTATTTACATGCTTATGCATTTCATTTAAATATGAGAATGGAAAAATATTACCTGAAGATTTATTGGATATTGCCAGCCAACAACAATTGAAGGGGGTGAAAATCCACGTTCTTGATGGTGAGAGTCAATCTTTGGGTTGTGCGAGTGATGAACAGTTGAACCATTTTGGCGATAAAGCTCGCAGGTTAGGACTTGATGTTCATATCGAAACCAGTTCTTCTGATGCTAAATCAATTGATCATGCTGTAGCCATTGCAAATAAATCCGGCGCTTCCTCTGTGAGGTTTTACCCACGTTATGAGGGGTATTTGGATGAGGTGTTGGCGAAAATTGCACAGGATATTCAATATATTAAAGCAAACTACCAACATAGTGGCCTCACTTTTACACTAGAACAACATGAAGATCTGAAAAGTCACGAATTAGTTAGTTTAGTTTCAGATGCCGATTTCCCTCAGCTTTCTCTATTGTTTGATTTTGCAAATATGATCAATGCAAATGAAGAGCCGCTGTTCGCATTAGCTGAAATGGCAACACAAATAACACAAGTACATATTAAAGATGCGCTGATTACACATGAAACTAATGGGTTAGGGCATAAAGCCTGTATTTCTGGACAAGGTGATTTGCCATTTAAAGAATTACTCTTACAACTCATTTGTTTAGGTGAGAATGAACCTCAGGTTATGGCATATGGGCTCGAGGAAGAAGTCGATTATTATGCCCCACCATTCCGCTTTGACGGTGAAGGTAATAACCCATGGATACCATGGCGAGAAATGAGTGAAACCCCACTTCCTGAAGAAGAGCTAGATATAAGATTGGTTAAAGAATTAAAGGATGCATTAAACCAAATAAATTATGTGCATAATATTATTAATGAATTAAAACAGGATGCATTAACTGTTCTTAATTAAATAAAGATTTAATACATCAGGGTGATACATCCTATTTAATCTGGGGTGATTCCATTATTTAAAAATTTAAGTAACACCATTATATCTAATGGTGGGGGGAACTATGCTAACAAAAAAGAAATGGACCATATTTAGTCTGCTTGTTTTATGTGGGGGTACTATTTATAAACTGCCTTCATTAAAGGATGCGTTTTATGTCCCGATGCAAGAGTATTTTAATCTTACCAATGGTGAAATTGGGAATGCGATGTCAGTTAACTCCATAGTGACGACCATCGGTTTCTTTTTATCTATTTATTTTTCTGACCGTTTGCCTCGTCGTTTTACTATGTCTGTATCATTGATTACGACAGGGTTATTAGGCGTATATTTATCTACGATGCCAGGCTATTGGGGAATCCTTTTTGTTTGGGCATTGTTTGGTGTTACCTGCGACATGTTGAACTGGCCAGTATTGCTTAAATCGGTCAGTCTGTTAGGGGACAAAACTCAACAAGGCCGGTTATTTGGTTTTTTTGAAACCGGGCGAGGAGTCGTAGATACCGTTGTTGCCTTCAGTGCTTTAGGGGTTTTCGCATGGTTTGGTGGCGGATATTTAGGGTTTAAAGCGGGTATTTTGTTTTATTCTTCAATTGCCATAATAGTGGGCATCATTTTATTTTTTGCCATGAAAGGGAATGTTGAAGAAGCAGAACTGGCCAAGCAGGAAGAAAAGAAGAAGGCTGAGAAACCAGGATTAGGAGGTGTATTAAAAAACAAGACGGTTTGGTTAATTGCCTTTAGTGTCTTCTGTGTTTATGCCGTTTATTGTGGACTAACCTTCTTTATTCCATTCTTAAGCAATGTGTATGCTCTGCCTATTGCGTTGGTAGGAGCGTATGGAATTATTAACCAATATTGTTTGAAAATGGTTGGTGGCCCGATCGGTGGTTTGATTGCAGATAATGTTTTGAAATCACCAAGTAAGTACCTCTTTTATACATTTATTATTAGTGTTGTTTTATTAGTTGTATTGATTATTTTACCTCATGAGCATATGTCTGTTTATTTAGGTATGGTGTGTACGTTGGTATTCGGAGCGGTAGTATTTACTCAGCGGGCAGTATTCTTTGCACCTATCGGTGAGGCGGGAATTAGCGAGAAAAATACTGGGGCAGCGATGGCGCTTGGTAGCTTTATTGGTTATGCACCGGCAATGTTTTGCTACAGTCTATATGGTTATATATTAGATGGTTACCCAGGACTTCTTGGTTACCAAATTGTCTTTGGTTTGATGGCTGTGTTTGCCTGTATGGGAATCTGTATTTCGGCTATGCTCATCAAGAGTATTCGCCAGGATAAGCAATCTACCTCATTGCAATCCGCATAATAAAACTTTCATCTTGGCGTACCCAGTGAGGGTGCGCCAATAAAATATTAAGTAATAACAGAAGTGATCTGTCCTTGATTTAATACCTACCTTGTTTTCAAATCAATCAGCGAAAACGAAGTTATTACATGATGACAAGACAACTTTATACTCCTGAATTTAAGCGCAGAGCCGTTGCATTACTACTTGAAAGCGATAAATTTGTTGCTCGTATGGATCAAGATATTGATATCAAAGAAAATACACTCTATAACTGGAAAAATTGTATCAGGATAAGCCTGATTCTGCCTTTCCTAATTCACTTCAACTGTCTGAGCAAGAATTAGAAATTCGTCGTCTAAAGGCGAAAATCGCTGAACTAGAGGAGGATAAAAATATCCTAAAAAAAACAGCGGCATTTTTTGCGCGGGAAAGCCGTTGAAATATGCCATGGTCACTCAATTATCGGCTTTCCATTCTGTTAATCGTCTTTGTCGGCTGCTGAATATCAGCGCCCGTGGTTATTGGGCATAGTGTGGGCGGGCACCTTGTACCCGCAAGCAATTAGATGGTTTTCTTATTGCAAGAATGACTCAGTTGCACCAAAACAGCCGTGGAAGCTATGGTATCCGTCGCTTACAAAGTGATTTAAAGGATGCGCCGTGTTTTCATGGCAAGACACGGCTTAGTCGACTAATGAAACTGGCTGGTTTGAAAGCCGCTAATCAGCCCCGCTATAAAGTGACAACCAATAGCCGACATAATCACGGCATTGCACCTAATTTATTAGACCGTGACTTCAACCCCATAGCGACAAATATTGCCTGGATACCCGATATCACGTACATAAAAACGGACGAAGGCTGGTTGTATTTAGCCACGGTACTTGACCTATTCAGTCGAAAAATCATTGGCTGGAGCTTAAGCCCGCGTTTAAAAACGCCCTTAATTATTGATGCGCTGAACATGGCGGTAAAATAGCGGCAAGCGGGTGAAAAAGTGATAATTCATTCAGATAGAGGTAGCCAATATGCTAGCCACAACTATCAAAAAGCGTTAGGGAAATAGGGTTTTATCTGCTCAATGAGTGGCAAGGGCTGTTGCTATGATAATGCGGTGATGGAGAGCTTTTACCACATGTTAAAAATAGAGCTAATGCAGGGAAAAGCATTTGTTACCCGAGCCGCGGCAATGAATTCAATATTCGATTATATTGAAGTGTTCTACAATCGCCGTCGCAAGCATTGGTAAGTACCCCACCAAAACGCCCCATTCACTTTTAGAGATCTTCTGACATATTGATTATGTCCCCTGAGATTGTAAGTACCCCATCAAAACGAGCCATTCACTTTTAGAGATCTTCTGACATACTGATTATATCCCCAGAGGAGATCACCATGCGTAAAATCCGATTCACAGAGCACCAGATAATCGCCGTTCTTAAATCCGTTGAAGCCGGACGAACGGTGTAGTGGATCACAAAATCAGGACACCGGAAGAATACAGGCTGACGGTTAAAAACCCGGAAATCTCAAAAAGTACTAGGTCCTAAAATGGGTGTACTTACATCTTTAGCGCCTGGAATGCGCTGCTTTCCATTTCACAATTATCATGTTAATGAAGAGGTTTTTATTGTTATTGAGGGATGTGGTGAGGTTAGAATCGGTGAGAATATTTACAGCATTAAAAGTGATGATGTTATCGCTTGTACTGCAGGTGGACAAAATACGGTTCATCAAATTATCAATAATAGTGAACACGAGTTACGTTATTTAGCCCTAAGTACACAAATCGCAACTGATGCTGTTGAATATCCAGACTCAGGAAAATACAGTGTCATGGCTGAGTTTGGTGTAGATGACAAAGGGAATGTTCAAGGATTTCAGTCCATTGCCAGGCTCAACGATAGTGTTGATTATTGGCAGGGTGAATAGTTTAAGTCACGTAGTCATAACGGAGACAGGCAATTACACAATTTGAATTATAGGCTCTAAAAATCTGAAACCACTTGCTGCTGAACTAGCTAAAGACTTCTAAACAGGAAACAGATCTCAATTCAAACTCTTTAGACATAAAAAAAGCCTCTCTGTATGTCTATCTAAGAGAGGCTATCAATAACTAGCTATATTTTTTATTTCAGGCTTTACCTAGACGCATCCAGACTACCTAAAACGATGATATGGCTCCTCTGACTGGACTTGAACCAGTGACATACGGATTAACAGTCCGCCGTTCTACCGACTGAACTACAGAGGAATCGTTTGAACGGGGCGAATCATATCCATCTCTATTCAGGCTGTCAACGCTAAATTACCATCTTCAATTTGAATGTTCATCAACTGAACAAATTGACGCGATGTTAGACAAAATGACGGAATATTTCATTCGATCATTTGCCTGATAACGCTTTTTTCAATGTACTTTTAGCCGCAAATTCCCAGTTGCCTTTATATACCAGATCATCAATAACCCAACTTTCATTCTGTTTAACCATTTTGATTTCATCAGTCCAGTGAAGAATCGATTGCCCTTGTTCTGAGCGGGTAAAATTAGCCTGCAAAGTCACGCTATTCGCACTGGGTAACACGGGAATAGAGGGTATATCAACAGAGGTTGGCCCTTCGAACAGACTAGAGAAAAGATCACCATCGACCAGTGATGGTTTTTCGTTAGGGTGCTGTCTTATTTCTTCATGCTGGCGTTTTTTTGCCTCTTCCAGCAATTGGTAGAGATTTGTACTTATATAAGGCTTGAATGTGGCAAGTTGAGTATCAGTTGGAAGGCCAACGCTGCCACTAATAAAGTACTGACTATAAAATTTTTGTGCCGTCATTGCAGGGTCGTTAGAGCCGTAGTGATGGCTGACGGTTGTTTCTGTTACTACACACCCGGTTAACGCAAAAGTGATTAACACACTGCATATTATTGATAACCAATATTTCATTTATACCTCTCCATTGTGGTTGCAATGTTTGCTGATTGAAAGATGTCCGAGTTGGTGGCTTCAGCAATAAGTATAGAAGAGCTTTATTTGGATGATATTAGCTATGCTCGGGTAAGTGTGGCATGAATATTGAGATAATAGAAAGTGGCTCAATGCGGACGTTTCTTATCGCGAGTGATGATGGAAAATGTCGTGAAAGACAATAATGTTATGAGCGGAATATAGTGTGTTGTTTTTCGAAATGCTATCTATTGAAGCATTGCTTAGCTTTGATAGATATAAATTTATTATTTAAAGGTAGTCGTGGAGACTGCATAGCATTCATATGAGACGACTATATAATAATGGTATTGTTACCTAATAATGTGGATAGTTATTTCATGATTAAAATTAAGTGTTGGGGAATTTCATTTGGGAAATGATATATTTCTTTGTATTATGCCTTATCTGTACATAATTTCTTATTATAGTGAATATATTATTTTAAATAAAACGAGTTACATCGTATTTTCACACGTATTCTTATATATTGCATTTTATATATGACTTATGCCGTCATAAATATATACCAAAATAGACTAATGAAGAGATTTTACGGGTAGCCGATTAGCTATCTTACATAGATAGCTAACGCTAAGTCATTATAGGATTTACTGAAATAGATAATTTGTAAGTGTAAATAAGCTTACTTAAGCGGTAACCAGTTTTAGGCATGGCAAGCCAAATTAAGGTAAATAACGAATAGCAATTCTTAATTTATAAAACAAATTATTTGACTTGAGACCAAATAGTTTTAGGCACTTTACCTAAGTCAAATAGTTTACCAGCCACTAATTCTGCACGACGATGATCGGCAGCACGATACATATTAGCTAATATATTATTATCCACTAAAGAATAATTTAATTTATCATAAAGGCGCTCTAAGCTATCGTGATTAGAACATTTTCGGAACATCATTAAATAATCAATATCGCTCATTATATTTTACTTTTATTGCAGACTAAATTGAATGGTAGCCCAAGCGAGCCAAACTAGCATAAGTAAACGTTACGTTAGGTGATAAACTGCTTGGTGAATAATATAATACTAGAGTATCGACGGCATCGTCCCGTAGACGCATATATAATAGTATGTCGGCAGAAAATGAACAAGCGTTTATAATAATATAATTATTCTCTGCCGATAAATGCTAGTAACTTAAACTCAAAATCTTTCGGGCTTCTATTACTGAGATATCTTTACGCTCTCCCAGAGGTAATAAATTAAATCTTTTTAAATAGTTAATTGCTTCCTCAATTGCTGATTCAGGTATCCCATAAGCGCTAAGATAGGTAGGTAGTCCCATATTTTCAAAAAATTGGCGTGTAAGTGTAATCGCACTATTTATCCGTTTTTCTTCTGTTCCTTCAGTGAGTTGCCATACTCTTTCTGCATATTGTAGTAGTTTCAACCGCTTATTTTCTTTCTGCACTTCTAATACAGCAGGGAGGAGAATCGATAATGTCTGAGCGTGATCGAGCCCATAGTGAATGGTAAAATAGTATCCTATACGGTGTGAGGCCCAATCTTGTGGCACACCAACCCCAATTAGGCCATTAAGTGCTTGAGTAGCACTCCACATGATGACTGCTCTGACGTCGTAGTTTTCTGGATCTTTTAATGCCTTAGGGCCTTCTTCAACTAAGGTTAGCATTAGCCCTTCGGCATAGCGATCCTGAACTTTGCCATATACGGGATAAGTCAGATATTGTTCGGCAATGTGAACAAAAGCATCGACAACACCATTGGCCAATTGCTTGGTTGGGAGAGTGTAAGATTTTCTGGGATCAAGAATGGCAAAGCGTGGGAAGAGTAGGGGATGTTTATGGCTTAATTTAGCATTGAGAGCCGTATTACTAATTACGGCGGTGCCATTCATCTCTGATCCGGTGGCGGGAAGGGTTAATACACAACCAATCGGTAATGCTTGCTTTAATGGTGCGTTACTAATCCATGTTTCCCAAGCGTCATCTTCAAAATAGACTGCTGCGGCAATAAATTTCGTACCATCGATGACAGAGCCGCCACCAACAGCAATCAAGTAATCTATTTTTTCCGCTTTAACAATTTCAACCGCTTTCATTAATGTGTCGTAGTGAGGATTGGGTTCGATACCCCCAAACTCAATGTACTCTCGTTTTCCCAGCGATTGGATCACTTCATCAATGGTGCCAAATCTTTTAGCACTTCCGCCACCATAGGCGATCAGCACTTTGGCATCTTCAGGTAGTTGTGCACCGAGATCTTTTATACGCTCTGTACCAAACATAATGCGAGTTGGGTTGTAATAATCGAAGTTAAACATATTCAGCACCATTCATTGTTGTTGTCAGTGATATGTTAATCAATATTGGGACATTCAACAGAAAAAACGCATGAAATAATAAATTAACATGAATTGAGGTTTCTAAGTTATTTAGAGAGGTCAGATATAAATAGTAATTTTTCCCCGTATTCACGGGGAATTCTATTTTTCGCAAAATGAATAATATATTACCACTAATACGAATGGTAAATCCTAGCAGATTATATTGTTATTAATGTGTAAATAAACGCCGGGATGGAGAGATAAAGCGTTGATTGAAACCTGTAGATAGACGTTGGCATAAAAAATAGCCAACCCTAAGGTTGGCTATAGATGAAGAACTTTGCTGCCGGTACATTATTTCAAAAATATGCCGCCCGAATCACCTAGGCGCTGGTTGTTAACCGCTGGCTTGGTTTTTGCTTTGGATTTTGCTGCGGTCACTTTTTTAGCTGCGGGAGTTCTGTTTCCACTGGGTAATGGCGCTGTCAAACGGGCAACGGCACCTTTCTCTATGGTATCGATCTTACCGCTTTCGACAATACCGTAAGAGATTTTATCTTTAATCGAGGTGATCAGAATGGTGGCGACTTTCTCTTCAGTTGCACCCAGTACTTCTCCGGTATCCGGATCAATTAGTTGCTCACCTTGAGAATAAATATCAAAACGATCGCCGTCATAGACCATAGCTTCACCACGATTGATCACTACCTGACCGTTAGTCACAGCAACAACTTTAGCCGGCGTCAGTTTATTGACAATCTTGTCGGCAATAACATCGCTGATCTGTTTGCGGGCAGTTTCAATATATTTGCCACCTTGTTCGAAGACGCTGGAATCAGACCACTGAATACCATGAGTCGCCGCTTCCAGTAACGAATAGCGTACGGTCACTTTGGTTCTGTGGGAACTGCTAACATCAAACTCGCCGGTTAAATCAATGCTGGTGACTTTTGTGGTGGTTTTTACGCCGGCTTCAGTCACATTGATGACCAGAATATAGTCAGCGAGCAGGGCAGCTTGCTCTACACTGGTAGCATTATCTGAGCGGCCTTCCAGCATTTTCTCTTCTTGAGCGAATGCTTTCTCATTGGTCGCACTACGATCTAGCACGGTAAAACGTTGTGACTGCACGATGCGATCGGTGATTTCCTGACGAAGAGTATTTGCGAAGGCAGAGCGGTTACGGTTACCCGTAGTAATGATGGCCAAACGGTCACGCTGAGAAGAGGCCTGAGAGGTTTTACGCGCAACGTTCTCTACTTCAACGGTCAAGGCAACGGTACAGCCTTTGGCATCGCAATCGCGGTTTTTTATTTTATATCCTTTAACGATACCCGCACTTTGAGTATTGATTTGTGCGCTCTGACCCGCATTGACGGTAATATCACGGTGACTATCTGCGGCAGCATTAATGTTGATATTTTCAGTATAAGTACTGTTACCTTTCTTATTACTTAGAAAAGAATCATCTTTGTTTTGATTGTCCTGAACGCTGGTCTCTTTAACATCACCATTAGTGTCATTTTTATCATTGATGCGAACATAGTTACCAGCACGTTCTGACTGTGTTGAAACGGTTATTCCATTAACCTGACGAACGGCATCGGCCAGCGCGGCATCAACTGCTTTTTCGTAGGTTTCACCGTATCCTTGTGCCTCAACGGTTTCAATTTTTGCATAAGCGGCAGATGAAAACACGAAGAAAGCGACAAGTACCAGGATCCATTTTTTCATTCGAGCATCCCTAATGGATTAAGTAGGTTATGTAATGTTTGTAGTTCGAATAAACTCATAACATTACGCGAGGTAATTATTACCAACTAACAGAGCGATTATCGCCACGTTTGATGATTGGGTACTCTTTTTCCCAATAGGCTAAACCATCATCCAGATTGGTCAGGGTTAGCTGGAAGTAGTATTCCACTTGTTGAGTGCTAGAGTTTACACGTTGATTTTGTTGAATGATCTTACCGGTTAATGAGAAGTCAGGAGCGATAACTCGTCCATCTTTCTTTACGGTTTTTTGGTTAACCATTTTTGACTTACGCAGTTCACGAACTTTGCGCGTCATTTCATCTTCTGGGCCGTTAGCGTTAATCGCCGTGGTGACCACGAAACGACCCGAATTTAACAGGCTGATACGAATTTTCTTGGTTAACTGATCGGTATCAATACGCTGATCGGTATCGTTGACAATGTCGGTTACGGTTAATACATAGCGACCACCCTGAGGATGAACCAACAGGTCAGAACTCAACATGTCATCAACCATATTCGTCGCAGCCATTTCAAAGTCTTTGTAATCTAGCCCCATAACAGCAACGCTGTCATTTTTGCTGTCAACATAATATGTGGCTTGTTCTGCACAACCAACCAGTGAGAAAGCAACAGCCGCGGCAAGCAGCGTTTTTTTGTTTAAAATTTTCATCATGAAAGTTCTCAATACAGTTTAATGATTAGAATGATAATTCTGCCCGTTAAACAGGGCTAGATAGCGTTTTTACTGGTTAACAGATTGACCTGTGGAACCATATTAGCGTTCAACGCCCTTACATAAATAACTACCGGTTGAGGCGTTGCGGGTAAATCTACTTGAATAGCAGCACCACCTGATGGATTAATCTGAAGCTGCCCATCTTTTGGCCATTTCACATAGGTTACCTGAAACTCGTAGGGGAGGGTATGCCAACTGCGAATATCAGCCTGTGTGGTGACGGCCTGAGCGATACCGGTAAGAACGCCAAGTATTCTGACTGTCTTATTATCAGCGTTTCTCATAGAAACCTGTGCCGCTGTTTTTAGTGCGGCCCGGGTCAACTCTTTGATCAAAATACCTGTAAATTCTGTTTTAAATTCTCCCTGAATAATTTTATCCATGTTAGCGAATGGTTCGGTTTGTTTCTCTCCGTTGACCGACAGATAAGGATACGCCGGACTACCGGACACAAGCGTTGGTAATGCCATACCGGTGTAGACGGCACGGCTGGTCACTAAAAACAATGGCAGATCAATGCGGCGTTCTATTTTATGGGCGGCGGTACCATTTTCAAAAATAATCCAAACGCCAGGTGCAACTTTATGACCATTGTTAGCAAGATTGAGATCGGTACGGATCTGTTTGCTGTGGGTCAGGGCATAGGCTCGTTTTAGGCTCTCTTTGGCTTTATTCAGGTCGGCGACACTTTCGTTATTAATCAAAAAGTACAGACCGTGGAGATAGAGTGATGCAGGATTGATATACCCATCATAGGGGGCCCATTTAGCCACATCAACCCCTGAGTCGCCCAATCTTTCCATCGCGCCAGAGTATGTTTCACCTAAGTGGTTACTTTTCACGCTGTCTTTTTGAGCGTTGATTTCTTCAGAGAAGTATTCAGCAGCTCGGCGTTGGCGATCGTCTACTCGATTCCATTCCACGCGGGCATCATTAAAATCAGCCTGCTGCCAAAAATTCAATGCTTTGTATGTGTTAACCATGACACGGTCATATACCCGTGGGGTATAGCTCATCACGTTATCATTAACCACCATTGAAGCCGACTGACTAAACCCGTAGGTTGCCAGATTTTGCGTCTCATTTTCTTTAATCAGCGTTTCACTGGTATCAAAAATTTTGGTGGAACGGTCCAGTTCACTGTTCATACGCAACAATGTGCCCGCTTCAAGAGACCATAATAGCTCAGTGGCAATATCTGCGTCAGAAGAGACGCCTTCTTCCAGCGCAATGTTCTGTGCTAACTCGAGTTGTCCTTGCGAAAGCGAGTAGTCAAAGTTTTGGCGTGATGGCGGATTTGAACAGGCGGCCAACGTCAAAACAATACCACTGCAAAAAATAAAGCGTTTGATTTTATTATTCATATTGTTTCTGTTATAGGGAGAAAGTCACGGGATTGCATAGCAGGCATAATTAATAGAAACGATATGCAGTCGTGTCGTGTGATACTTCCTTTGTCCGCAAGTATATCCGCCTTTTTACAGGGGGGAAACTGAAAAACCAGTCGCCAGTTTTCTGCTTCTATTCCCCTTATTTTCTCTGGATTCATTATTGACTCAACCTTTGCATAGGCGTGTGTTGTGATAACTCCGAGACTGTAATGATTTTGGAAGGTAATTGTCCTGAGGTTTTATTAGTTTCAGTACAAGACTAATGGGTATTCAACTCATTGGGTGAAATGCTCTTCCGAGTAAATAGAGCAAAACAAAGCCCAGCGACTGCACCTGCGATATGCCCTTCAGTGGAAATATCCGGATCGCCAGGTAGCAGGCCTGAAGCCAATCCGCCGTAATAAAGCAGAATCAATACACTATAAACAAAGTCGAGTATCTTTCTTCGAGTGAATGCGTTTGCCAGCAATAACATCCATAAACCAAAGATCCAACCGCTGGCACCAATATGGATCGCGCTACGGGCAAAAACCCAAACCAGCAGCCCGCCGAGTAAAATAATAAAAGCGCTGGCACTGACGTAATAGCGTACTGAATGAGTTAATAATAACGCACTTAATATCAGTAAGATCGGTAAGTTACTGAATAAGTGCTCCCAGTCCCGATGTAAAAAAGGCGAAAATAGAATCCCCAAGAGTCCCTGAGCCGAACGGGGAAGAATGCCGAAATGGTTCAGAAATCCACCAGTTATCGTGTTCACCAGTTGTAAACCGATGAGAACGACGGCGATCAGACTCAGAATTTTAATGCGTTGTTGTATCCACAGTTTCACTGTTATTTTAATTCCTTAAGGCCTGAACGCTTTCTACCAGCTCGGCTAATTGTGCGGGGAATATCCACCCGATCAAGTTTGGTCATCCAGCCCGCTATGTTGGATATATCAGCAGTATCAATGTCAGCGTCGATACTATCAATATTGAGGATGTCGATATCCAGCAGGCCAAAAGAGGCACATATCCAATAGAATGGGATGATTAATAACAAGCTGCTGAAAATGATAACTGGAAACGTTAAGCTGTTTTGTAAGAAGAGCGTCATTAGAATCCTTTCTAAAATGATTGGCAATTACAAAATTGATTTTAAGTAAATCAGGTTTCAACCTGCTTTGGTAGTTAAAATAAAGGCTTTTTTGATATTTACCGAAACAAAAAGAGAATTATTTCTATATATGTATATATAATCCTTTAAATCCAATCAATTAAAGATATTTAGAGTTAACTTATTAAAAGATAAATATTATTTTATACTATCGGTAGCATGTTAATGGTTAATGGTTAATGGTTAATGGTTAATGTAAAAGGTCAGGTTATGTTCAGATGCGGGCGTGTTATCTTTTTTTTCATGATATCTGTGATAGTAGGGCTGATTTCGGGCTGTAGTGCCATTCACGATCGCGGAAGTTATTGGGTGGACGACAGCCATGTTGCTCAGGGAAATGAGCCGCGAGTTAATTTCTTGATTTTTCACTACACCGCAGAAAATGAAGCGAATTCATTAACCGTGCTGACCGGAGAAAATGTCAGTGTGCATTATCTGATCAATGCTGTGCCGAATGAGATTTCAAGTAAGCCGGTGGTGCTACAACTGGTGCCCGAAGACCGCAGAGCATGGCACGCAGGCGCCAGTTTTTGGCGTGGGCGAATGAATCTGAATGATACTTCGGTAGGAATTGAACTGGTTAATCCGGGCTATCATAAAGTGGGAACTGAACGACGTTGGGAGCCCTATACGGATGAACAAATAGCGTTACTGATTACATTATCGAATGACATTATCAAACGTAATCAGATTAAGCCGGAGAACGTGCTCGGGCACAGTGATATTTCCCCTCAGCGCAAAGTGGACCCCGGCCCTCTGTTCCCGTGGCAAAAGCTGGCGCAGGCAGGTATCGGTGCATGGCCGGATGCCGGGCGGGTGAGTCACTATTTGGCTATTCGGCAATTGGAGAAAAACCCTGATATTGCAGTCATACAAAAGAACCTGAATCGCTATGGTTATCAGCTACCTTCAAATGGTGTATTGGATGATGAAACCCGCAGGGTGGTTAAAGCATTCCAGATGCATTTTCGGCAGGCTAATTACTCAGGCATCCCGGATGCGGAAACATTAGCTATTCTGGATGCCTTGCTGGAAAAATATCGATCCTGATGAATAACCGCTTTAGGGGAAGATGTGACATCGCAATCGCATTAACGAGCATCCTTTTTTGAGGCGGCTTGTCGATCTAATTCTTCAGCCAGATAAGCGATTCGCTTTGCCATGCCTTTAAATATAAACAGGTGGGCAGGCATCATCACAAACCAGTACAACAGGCCACCGAAACCAGCAGGGTGCCACCAAGCGCGAACGTCCAGTTCTCGAAACGGTTTATTATCATTGATGCTTAGCGTTAGTCGGCCCAATCCGGGGGCTTTCATACCAAATAGCATGGCTAATTGGCGCAGTGGCTTGATGGAAATCACTCGCCATGAGTCAATATGGTCGCCTATCGCTAGTTGATCTTTGTCGGGTCTGCCATAGCGTTTTTCCCCACCTAGCAGGTCGTCCATCCAACCGCGGATATTCCACAAATAGTTAGCGTAGAAGTAACCTTCCGTTCCCCCAACTTGTTGAATAATTTGCCAGAGGCTTTCAGCGCTAGCCGTGGTTTTTATGGTATAGCCAGCATGTTTGGGGTAGAAGGCATAGCCCGGTCGCCAGCGCGCTCTGGCCTCAGGGTCATATCCCCAATCGGCAGAGTTTACCGCTGATTGCTCTTTTTGCATGGTGCTGATAACCGCTTCATCATAATTAATCAGCGTTTGTGGTATGAGTTGCTGTAACGGTGCGGCATCTGCGGGTAGGTTATGCTTTAAACCTTCAATTAAGGCTTTGGCCGTAGTGGTTGGGACCGTGGTAATCATATTCAACCAATATACGGAAATCAGTTGAGTTGGTAGGGGAATAGGAATAATCCAGCGCTTCTTGGCGGTGATTTTAATAAAACGCTCAAACATATTCTGATAGCTGATGTATTCCGGTCCAGCCACGTCAAATATCCGATTTTCTGGCGCTGGGTAATCAATAATTTGAGATAAATAGGTCAGCAAGTTTTCCAACGCTACCGGTGAAGATTTGGAGCGAACCCAGCGTGGAGGGGTAAGAATTGGCAGGCTATAGACCATATCCCGCATCACTTCAAAGGCAGCGGAACCTGCGCCAATGATGATTCCGGCCCGTAGTTCGGTAACGGGAATACCGCTGGCGCGTAAAGTATCGCCGGTAATTTGACGTGCCAGTAAGTGTTGAGAGGAGATGCTTTCTTTTGGCTGTATGGCACCTAAAAAGACAATCTGTTTTACGTCGGATTGCTTTAAAGCCAGTTGGAGGTTTTGCGCCGCCATCTTTTCGCTATAAAGAAAGTCTGCCGTTTCTCCCATGCTGTGAACCAGATAGTAGACCACATCAATGTTATTCAGCGCGGGTGTGATGGTTTCTGGTTTAAATAAGTCCACATACTGACAGCTCACATTGGGAATCTGCTGTGCTTTCAGCCACTCAATACGTCGGGCCGCCGCAGTGACATGATGCCCCTGAGTGGTCAAATAGGGGATAAGATTTTGCCCAATATATCCGCTGGCTCCGAGGATTAAAATACGTTGTGGCGTCATAGCGTGGCCCTGATATGTTCTTATTGAGTTAATAAATTGTTACTTATTGTAAAGGGTAGCATAAGAAAGAAGAAAGCGTTAGGTTTTCAGGGAAATAGCAAAGCCTAAGTAGAGGTATAGTGCCACAGAAAGGTGATTGAGATTGAATCGCCAGTCAGAATGTAAATAAAGTATTAAATACGCGTTGTTCTGACCGGCTATCGAGGTTATTTACCGTAGTCTAATGTATCAGGCTACTTCAACATCTCCGGTTAATTGACAGCTACAGGCCAGCACATAACCCTGGGCGATTTCATCTTCCGTTAGGCTCATTTGGCTGGTGGTGGTGTAATTGCCTTTAACGATTAAGGTTTTACATGAGCCACAAACCCCTGCACGACAGGCGGCAATAACCGGTACTTTATTCTGTTCCAGCGCATAGAGCAGGGTGGTGCCTACTGGCGCAGTAAATTGTTGGTTAGTGCGAACAACAGAAATATTCAGCATTGGTTCATTGCCCGTAATACACTCGGCAGCCGTATGAAATTGCTCTTTATGAAAACGCTCACGGCTGACTCCCAGTGCATAACTGATAGTTTCTACCTGATCCATGTAGACAGCAGGGCCACAGGTCATGACGGTACGGGTGGCAATATCATCCACTTTTTCGGCGATCGGCTTCTGAGAGATTCGACCAGATAGCCAGCCCTCATCAGCTTGATGTTCTGCCATCAAATGCAGGGTAAGCTGAGTTGGATAACGCTGAACCAATTGCTGCCATTCTTTAGCAAATATCACATCAGCCGGCGTTCGCACGTTATAAAAAACAATCAGGTTGCTTTCTGGCTGATTGGCTAATAGCCAACGGGTCATTGACATAATCGGGGTCACACCGCAGCCACCCGCCAACATCAGATAACGTTTATCGGTTACCTTAGCGCAGGTAAATTCCCCCTGTGCATCGGAGAGCCACAGAGTGTTACCGGGTTTGACTTCCTGCGTTAACCAAGAAGAGCCTTCACCGCCGGGTAATGCGCGTACCGTTAAGGTAACGAATCGGCTTAATCCGGGAGATGAGGAGAGCGTATAGGCTCTGAGGGTGCTTTCACTATTACGAATGCTGACTAAGGCATACTGGCCAGGAAGATAGGGATAGAAATCCTGAGCAATCAGTTCTAGAGTCCAAACATCGGTAGTTTCCTGCTGGATGCTGTGGATCTGCATAGCATTAGGACAGAGAGTTGTTGGCATTGTCATACGGTAAACTCAACATATAAGGTGGAGGTGAGAAAATTCACCTCCACAGGATGATAACTAATTAGGCTGCCAGAATTTCGTTGATATCTTGTTCTACGGTTGTAATAGAACGCATACCGAAATTCTCTTTCAATACGTTTAACAGGTTCTCTGTTAGGAAACCAGGAGCCGTTGGGCCGGTATAGATATCTTTAACGCCCAGAGCCAGTAAGGTTAGTAAGATAACAATCGCTTTCTGTTCAAACCATGAAAGTACCAGAGTCAGTGGTAAATCATTGACGGTACAACCCAGTTTTTCGGACAGTTTAACCGCTAGCATAATGGCAGAGTAAGCATCATTACATTGACCGACATCCAGTAAACGAGGCAATCCTTCCAGCGTACCAAAGTCCAGTTTATTAAAGCGGTACTTACCACAAGCCAACGTCATAATCAGACAGTCTTGTGGAACGCTGCGGGCAAAGTCGGTGTAATAGCTACGTTCATCACGGCTACCATCACAGCCACCAACCAAGAAGACATGGCGCAATTTTTTCTGTGACACTAAATCAATGACGGTATCCGCGGCATTAAGCAGAGTTTGGCGACCAAAACCAACGGTGATTAGATGTTCTATTTCACTATAAGGGAAACCCGCCATTGACTGAGCTTGACTAATGATGGCGCTGAAATCATCGCCATCAAGATGTTTTGCACCCGGCCAACCAACAATACTGCGGGTCCAGATACGGTCGATGTAGTTACCCGGGTTAGGATCAATAATACAGTTTGAGGTCATCACGATAGGCCCCGGGAATTTCGCAAACTCGGTTTGCTGATTCTGCCAGCCGCTGCCGTAGTTACCCACTAAATGCTTATATTTACGTAGTTCAGGATAACCATGGGCTGGAAGCATTTCACCGTGGGTGTAAATATTGATGCCGGTACCTTCCGTTTGTTGCAATAGCATTTGCAGATCTTTTAGGTCGTGACCCGAAATCAGAATCGCTTTACCAGCAACCGGTTTGACGTTAACGGATGTTGGGGTTGGATCGCCATAAATGCTAGTTTCACCGTGGTCAAGAATCGCCATGATTTTGAAATTCATTTTTCCGATGTTCATGGCGTTATCCAGTAAGGTTGCCATATCCGTTGGATTGGTACCTAACCATGCCATTAACTGGTGATATTCGTCATAAATTGCGTCATCGTATTGGCCGAGAACCAACGCATGTTCCATGTAGGCGGCGGCCCCTTTGAGACCATACAGGCACAACATGCGTAAGCCATGAATATCATCACCGATTTCTGTTTTATCTTTATTGAGTGCGAATTCGGTCGCTTGTTGCAAAATTGCCGGCAGATCGGCAGACAATTGCAGGTTCGCCATTGGATGGTCCAGTTGCAGATTGCTATCAATGGTACGGCAACGGTTAGTCAGGGATTCACGCAGGATAATGGCATCTCGGGCGTAGCCAATAATGCGGTCAGACTCAAAGTTAACGTTAGTCAAGGTAGAGAAGAAGGCTTTTGGCGCGAACGAATCAACCTGATGGTCGATAATGCCTAAATTCCGAGCCTTTACTGCCCAAGCTGACAAGCCTTCCAACACGGCTACCAGCAGATCTTGCAGGTCTGACACTTCAGCGGTTTTCCCACACATGCCTTGTGCATAAGAGCAGCCATTTCCGGCAGGGGTGCGGATCGTTTGTTCACATTGTACACAGTACATAATCAAGACACCTTCTATAAGTTGTATTTCTAATTCATGTTTATCTTAGATCGGTGAGTGGAATTTAAAAAGGTATTTAAAATGCAACTTTAATGGTTTTTGATTTAAATCAAAAAATGAGGATATCAAGTATGGAAGCAGTTTCGTCTACAGGTCGTGCAGAGTTTGAATTGGGAATAATGATCATCGTCGAGTCTCGGCCAATATTGCTGTTGGTTATGCAACCCATACTCGCTCAGCCGTCATCATAAGAATGATTAGACCTAAGCACATGGTTTGTTGGCAGTAAGTTATCTGATTTTATTTAGAGATTTTATGCCCGAATCAAAGTGCTGTGCGGGTAAAGTGTGATGTACAGAAAAATAAAGGGGAATATATTGCTATTCATTCAGGTATTTTCATCGAGTTAATAGTTTTTAGCGCGGACTAACATATAATTATCTTGTTACTCAGTAAATTATAGGGAAGATAAAACACTTTCTGCCGCTGGCTAAGAGAGATGATATGTATTTAGAGCGCGTTGAAATAGTAGGATTCAGAGGAATTAATCGTCTGTCACTGCTGTTAAATGAAAGCGTGGTATTAATCGGTGAAAATGCTTGGGGTAAATCAAGCCTGCTGGATGCATTAACATTGCTTTTTTCCCCCGGCAGCGATCTTTACTCCTTTAAATTACAGGATTTTCATTATCCGATGGGAAATGAGGTAGCCCGCCAAGAGCATTTACATATGGTTCTTACCTTCTGTGCCCGAGAAGTTGACTCTCCTTATATGTCTAAATTCCGCAAGCTTTCACCGTTATGGGTAAAAGGCAACGGCGGCTTATCGCGTATCCTCTATCGTTTGGAAGGTGAAGTGCAGAAAGAAGGGAACGTAGTAACCACCCGCTCGTTTCTGGATGCAGCAGGCCATACGATGGAGCTGGAACATATTGATGAATTAGCCCGTGAGATTGTTCGTTTACATCCGGTATTACGATTACGTGATGCCCGTTTTGGTCGCCGTTTCCGTCAAGAAACGGCCCAACTGCAAGAACAGGAAAATGAAGCATTAAGCCAACAATTAGCCCGATTGGCGGAGGAGTTAGAGTGTAGCCCTCAAAAATTAAGCAATAAGGATTTAAAGCAGGGATTACAGGCGATTCATGCTTTGCTTAAGCACTATTTCATCGCACTAAACGCTAAAGAAAGCAGCGAAAACATCCACTATAAGGATGAAAAATATCGCCATAATACTCAGCTTTGGCAATCATTGAACTATCTGAATCAGCTCATCTCTGAACCGGAAAGCCGCAATATGCGTATGATTTTACTGGGCGTATTTTCAACGTTGATTCAGGCCAGAGGTACGGAAAATCTGGATGCTAAAGCAGTGCCTTTATTGTTGATTGAAGATCCAGAAAGTCGGCTGCACCCTATCATGTTATCCGCAGCTTGGGGATTGCTCAGTAATCTGCCGTTGCAAAAGATCACTACCACTAACTCAGGGGATTTGCTTTCTCTGGTGCCTCTGGAAAGCGTTTATCGCTTAGTTCGTCAATCTAATCGGGTAGCGGCTTTTAGAATAGAATCGGGCGAGCTGAATATTCAGGAGCGTAGACGTATTTCGTTTCATATTCGTTTAAATCGAGCCTCCTCATTGTTTGCGCGTAGCTGGCTGTTGGTGGAAGGGGAAACCGAGGTTTGGCTATTGACCGAACTGGCTCGTCAGTGCGGATATCATTTTGAAACAGAAGGTATTAAGGTCATTGAGTTCGCTCAAAGTGGTTTAAGACCACTACTGAAATATGCCAGCAAGATGGGGATTGAGTGGCATGTGCTGGTGGACGGTGACGATGCCGGTAAAAAATATGCCGATACGGTTCGTTCATTTATCAATGGGGGTGGCGACAGTGATAGGGAGCGGCTGACCCAATTACCGGCTCTGGATATGGAGAATTTTATGTTCAAAGAAGGGTTTAGCCGCGTCTATTATGAGGCGGCTGGTATTCCCGCCAATGTCCATATGCCAACGCGCAAAATTATCAGCAAAGCGATTCAACACAGTTCTAAGCCTGACCTCGCTATTGAAGTGGCTGAACGGGCCGGGGTGATGGGAATAGAAAGTATTCCACCGTTACTGAAGCGTATGTTTTCCCGTATTTTATGGTTGGCTAGAGGTCGGGCAGGTAACTGAGTTTACACATGGTTTAACGGTCGGCACATGGCATGAATGGTTATTATTTCAGCGTTTAGAGTGCGATTTTGTATCCAAATGTTATTTTATGTGAGTTTTCTTTCCGCTATTACTGCAACACATCCTTAGATAACGAACTTTTTATTGGTTTAGAAGGTCAAAAAATTTTGATTATCACACGATAAAAAGTCATTATTCATTAAAAGCAGTAAAGGAAATCTGTGTACTGCCTGACGGTATATCCATAGATATATTCTTGCTCTGAACGTTAGCGCTATCTCAGATTGCGCTAACGGGGGCGGCAAAATTCCGATGCTACCGGCGAAGTCAGGGGTGGTTTCAATTATAATCACCATTCTTTTATTAACTCAGGCAAACTATCTGACTGCTATTCCATCAGGGTAAGTACCAGAGTAAAACGGCATTTTGGAAATGAATAATTTACGCGATTGGCTAAGCTTGGAAGAGCTGGCTGACTCAGAATTAGATGAGAAGCTGAAACAACCACCTCCGATGTATCAGGTTATACTGAATAATGATGACTATACGCCGATGGAGTTTGTGGTGGAGGTGTTACAGAAATTCTTCTCCTATGACATTGAACGGGCGACACAATTAATGTTAGTCGTTCATTATCAAGGTAAGGCAACGTGTGGAGTTTTTACTGCAGAGATTGCAGAAACGAAGGTAACGCAAATTAATCGCTACGCGCGAGAGAATGAGCATCCATTGTTGTGTACGTTAGAAAAAGCCTGAAAAGGTCATTTATGTGGAGGTGCCCATGCTTAATCAAGAACTGGAACTCAGTCTCAACATGGCGTTTGCTACAGCCAGGGAACAGCGTCATGAATACCTGACCGTCGAGCATCTGTTGCTGGCGTTATTGAGCAATCCGGCAGCGAGAGAGGCACTTGAAGCCTGTCAGGTCGATATTGTCGCGTTACACCATGAACTCGAGTCATTTATTGGACAGAATACCCCTCATTTAGCTGAGGGAAGTCCCGAGTCTGAAACTCAGCCAACCCTGAGCTTCCAGCGGGTGCTGCAACGTGCGGTATTCCATGTCCAGTCATCTGGCAGAACTGAAGTCAGCGGCGCTAATGTGCTGGTGGCTATTTTTAGCGAACAAGAATCCCACGCGGCCTATTTACTGCGTAAACATGATGTCAGCCGTTTAGATATTGTGAATTTTATCTCTCACGGTACCCGTAAAGACGGGGCACAGGATGACATTGGGCCACAAGGCTCGATCCCCAGTGAAGACGAACAAACCAGCGCGGAAGACCGCATGGATAACTTTACTTCCAATCTGAATCAATTAGCTCAGAACGGCAGTATTGATCCGCTGATTGGTCGGGAAATGGAGCTGGAACGTACCATTCAAGTGTTATGCCGCCGTCGTAAAAACAACCCGTTATTAGTTGGGGAGTCTGGCGTTGGTAAAACGGCGATTGCCGAGGGGTTGGCATGGCGGATTGTTCAGGGCGATGTTCCTGAAGCGGTAGCAGATTGCACCGTGTATTCCCTAGATATTGGCTCATTACTGGCAGGTACAAAATACCGCGGTGATTTTGAAAAACGTTTCAAAGCGCTGCTGAAGCAGCTTGAAGCGGATAAAAACAGCATTCTGTTTATTGATGAGATCCACACCATTATTGGTGCTGGTGCGGCCTCGGGTGGTCAGGTTGATGTAGCAAACCTAATTAAACCGATGCTTTCCAATGGACGTATTCGGGTGATGGGTTCGACTACCTACCAAGAATTTAGCAATATCTTTGAAAAGGATCGTGCGTTGGCACGCCGTTTCCAAAAAATTGATATTACCGAACCTACGGCAGAAGAGACAGTGCAAATTCTTACTGGGCTGAAGCCAAAGTATGAAAAGCATCATGATGTGCGCTATACGGCGAAGGCTATTCGCGCAGCGGTTGAGCTATCGGTGAAATATATTAACGATCGCCATTTGCCGGATAAAGCCATTGATGTTATCGATGAGGCCGGGGCTTATTGCCGGTTAATGCCTGCCAGCAAACGTAAGAAAACGGTCAATGTCAGCGATATTGAAACCATTGTTGCACGTATTGCTCGTATCCCCGAAAAAACTGTTTCGGCTAACGATCGTACCGTGTTGAAGACGTTAGCAGAACGCATGGGAATGATGATTTTTGGTCAGGATAAGGCGATTAACGCTTTAACTGAAGCGATTAAAATGAGCCGTGCGGGATTAGGGGATGAGCGCAAACCGGTAGGTTCGTTCTTGTTTGCTGGTCCGACCGGCGTGGGTAAAACCGAAGTTACCGTACAGTTAGCAAAAGCGCTGGGTGTTGAGCTGTTGCGTTTTGATATGTCTGAATACATGGAGCGCCACACCGTGAGCCGTCTGATTGGTGCGCCTCCTGGCTATGTAGGTTTTGATCAGGGTGGCTTGCTCACCGATGCGGTGATTAAACATCCTCACTCGGTGCTGCTGCTGGATGAAATTGAGAAGGCTCACCCAGATGTGTTTAACCTGTTATTGCAAGTTATGGATAACGGTACTCTGACGGATAATAATGGTCGTAAAGCAGATTTCCGTAATGTGATCTTGGTGATGACGACCAATGCAGGGGTTCAGGAAACTCAGAAAGAATCCATTGGCTTTAAGCGTCAGGATAATCAAACCGATGCGATGGGTGAGATTAAACGTTTGTTTACACCAGAATTCCGTAACCGTTTAGACGGTATCATTTGGTTTAACCATCTGTCTGTGGAAGTGATTCAACTGGTCGTAGACAAGTTCATTGTTGAACTGCAGGCGCAACTGGATGCCAAAGGTATTTCTCTGGAAGTCAGTCAAGATGCTCGCCACTGGTTAGCTGAAAAAGGCTACGACAAAGCGATGGGCGCCCGCCCAATGGCCAGAGCAATTCAGGAACATCTGAAGAAACCACTAACCAATGAACTGTTGTTTGGTTCTTTAATGAATGGTGGTTCAGTCAGCGTAACGTTGGATGCTCAGGCAAATGGCTTGGCCTATCGGTTTGAGAAAATGAAGAAACCGAAAGTCGAGAAGGCCGTTCAGTAATCTATCAACCGTAAATAAAACGCCCTTGCCAACAGGTAAGGGCGCAGGAGATTAACTCCAACGGTTCCGCATGTTAGTGCAGAGTACCGTTTATTAACGGCTACGGAAGATGATGCGGCCTTTGCTCAGGTCGTACGGGGTCAGTTCGACAGTGACTTTGTCACCCGTCAGAATGCGGATATAGTTTTTACGCATCTTACCGGAGATATGGGCTGTAACCACGTGACCATTTTCCAGTTCAACGCGGAACATTGTGTTAGGCAACGTATCTAAGATCGTGCCTTGCATTTCAATATTGTCTTCTTTGGCCATCGAATCCTCTAGGTGTAACTACCTTAGTTTTTAACCGGCAAGATAATGCCGAAAAACGAGCAAAGTGTAAAGAACAGAGTGTAAAGAAAAGCGGGTTAATCTGCTTTATGTTCACTCTGTTGGCTCATCATATGATGGTTTCAACGCAAATATTGAGGAGCCCAACAGGCCGGAGAGAGTGGCTGTTGCCGTAATGTGTATAAAAATTGTAAATACTCTGAGCGAGGGATCTCGGTAGCTCCCAATGACTCAGTATGGGGATTTAAAATCTGACAGTCGATTAATTTACCACCATGGCGGGTAAAATGCTGGCAAAATACGTATAAAGCCAGTTTGGAAGCATTAGCTTGCCGACTAAACATCGACTCACCACAAAATAGCGACCCTTGGTCAACGCCATACAACCCACCAATCAGTTCCTGCTGATCCCATACTTCAACAGAATGCGCTATTCCCTGTAAATAAAGCTGGATATAAGAATGCTGGATGGATGAGTCTATCCAAGTTCCTTCATCTCGCTCATTAGCACAGGCTTCAATAACCTGATGAAACGCCGTGTTTATCGTTACTCGCAGGGATGTCTTATTAATAAACTTCATCATGCTGCGACTGACATGTAACTGTTCTGGTACCAGAATGGCCCGCGGATCGGGTGACCACCACAATATAGGATCATCCGGACTGAACCAAGGAAAAATACCATTATGATAAGCATTCAATAGCCTCTCAGGGGAGAGATCGCCACCCAGCGCCAGTAAACCATTGGGATCTTCCAGCGCATAGTCTACCGGTGGAAAATCGATTGAATCTGGTGATAGCTGAATCAGCGGCATAATAATGTATAACCTATCAAAATTATCTCTCAGGATAATTATCAGACAAATAACGACGGACACTATTCTAGCAGAATTGGGGGGGAGATAGGATAAATAGATTAGGGGTGGGATAAATGCCTAACGTCACTATTAATCAGCCATTGTATAATATTAGTCAGGAACAGGTTGTCACCCATAATGCAGTGACGTAATAGCATGAGGGGGCGAGGCACCGGAACAGAGGGTATCTGATGGGATTGCAACATAAATGGGTTCAGGGGCTGAGCGTGGTTTTTTTATTGGCGGTAGCCCATTCAGCTCGTGCTAGTGTGGAACCAGTGATGTCCACCTATATGCCAAACCTGACGATTGAAACCATCCGAATGTATTGGCTAAAAGATGATGGTACGCCTTATAAGACTATAAATAGCCTGCTGGATACGCAGGGAAAAACGCGTCAAATCCATATGGCAATAAATGGTGGGATTTACAGCAAAAGCTATCAGCCAGAAGGATTGTATATCGAGCAGGGAAAAGTCCTGAGTAAGCTTAATCGACAAGAAGGAACCGGTAATTTTTTCATTCGACCCGGCGGCGTGTTTTCTGTGCGTAACGGCAATGCGCGTATTGATACTCTGGATAAATTTCGTTTAACGCCGATGCCTGATTTTGCCGTGCAGTCAGGCCCAATATTAATTAATCAGGGTGTGGTTAATAATAAATTTAGCCACTCTTCTGAATCAAGAAAGATTCGCCACGGCGTTGGGATAACGAATAAAGGACAGGTTGTGTTTTTACTCAGCAATCAGGCAATGAGTTTTTATGATTTTACCCAATATGCTCGCGATCGGTTAAAGATAACGGATTTGCTCTATCTGGATGGCACCATTTCTACAATGTATACCCCTGAGTCACCGGTGTATTACCAACATTATCCTTATGTAACGATGATTACGGTTGAAGCAAAATAATTCCCCGGTTAGTTCACCGGGGAATGAGGGAGGGAATTACCGCTGGTGGAAACGGTAATATTGGCCTTGTTGCTCCAATAGAGATTGGTGCGTTCCCTGTTCAATAAATTGACCAGCATCCATCACATAGATTTGATTCATTCGCTCTAATCCTGACAGGCGATGGGTTATCAGAATAACGCTCTTATGCTGACAGTGTTCTTTTAGCAGCGTCAGAATTTGGTGTTCTGTATTGGCATCGAGTCCTTCGGTGGGTTCATCTAGCAGGATTAGCGGCGCTTTATGTAGTAACACGCGGGCTAAACCAATACGGCGTTGTTCACCGCCAGAGATTTGTCTGCCGCCTTCACCTATCCATCCATTGAGTCCATCTTGTTCCAGTAAGGTAGTCAGTCCTACTTTTATCAGGGCTGACGTGAGTTGTTCATCATTGGCATCAGGGGCTGCCAATAATAAATTGTCACGTAACGTAGCGCTAAAAATATGTACACGCTGCGTGACCACCACCATCATGTCTCGAAGCGTGGCCTCATCGTAGTCAGCCAAGAGACGATCGTTTAGGCGGATAGAACCTTGTTGTGGATCCCAAGCGCGGGTCAATAGCTGAAGCAGGGTAGACTTTCCGCAGCCGGTACGGCCGAGCAGGGCAATATGCTCACCGGGTTGCAGATTCAGTGAAATATTATTTATCGCTGGGAACGGCTGTTTTTCATAGGTGAAGCTTACACCATCTAATGACAATGCAGCATGCTCAGTAAAAGCCGTCTGATGGCGTGGGAAGGTGACTTCTGGTTTTTGTTCAATTAACTGATTGACGCGTTCAGCGGAGGCCATTACTTGACCTAAATGCTGGAAGGCACCAGCAACAGGGGCTAGCGCCTCAAATGCAGCCAGAGAAATAAATACGAATAGCGCGATGAGTGCGCCTGGCTGAGGATTATCACCTACACCGCCGGCGGCTAGCCAGAGGATCAGAACAAATGTTAATCCAGATACCACAATCATCAGGGACTGGGATGACCCGGCTAATGAGGCCTGTTGTTTCTGACGTTCTAACCAGCGAAGCTCAATAGCATCCAGCTTTTGGCGAAATGCGGTTAGAGCACCAAAAATAACCAGCTCAGACTGCCCCTGTAGCCATGAAGTGAGTTGCCCACGGTAGTCACTACGTAATGCGGTTAAATCAGCACCAATAGGCTTACCTGCGCGATAAAAAATAGCAGGAATGGCAAACAGTAATACCAGCATGATCAGACCAAGGGTGAAGGCCAGTGAGATATCGAGCCAACTCAAACCAAACGTCACGACCATAATCACGATAATAGCGCTGACCAAGGGGGAGATAAGCCTCAGGTAGAGATGGTCAAGGGTTTCTACATCCGCGACCAGTCGGTTAAGCAATTCCGCCTGACGGAAACGGGCAATACCGGCCGGAGAGAGCGGCATCAGCTTTTTAAAAGTGAAAGTCCGAAGGTGAGCCAATACCCGAAATGTGGCATCGTGGCTGACTAAACGCTCTGCGTAACGGCCTGCGGTACGGATAATCGCGGAGCCGCGAACCCCCGCAGCCGGTAGCATGTAGTTAAACAGAATACCGGCAATGCCAGCCAGTGCCGATGCTGCCAAAAACCATCCTGATAAAGTCAGGAGGCCTACGCTGGCTAAAATAGTGACGATCGCCAGTATAATCCCCAAAGAGAGACGAAACCAATGGCGGCGATATAAGGCTAAAAAAGGTAATAATGATTTCATTTTCAGACCTCCGAATTTCGGTTGGACATGAGAGCTGAAAAAGCGCCACCGGATTGGCTAAGCGTCATAAAATCTCCCCGTTCAACGATTTCGCCTTTATCCATGACCCATATCTGATCGTAACCTTCAAGATCTTCAAGACGATGGGTGACTAACAGCGTGGTCTGGTGGGATGAGGCTTCATTTAAGGTACTCATAACCAGACGCTCACTATTGGCATCCAGACTGGCGGTAGGTTCATCTAACAGTAATAAGAGGCAGGGAGACAGCAGTGCCCGTGCTACGGCAACTCGCTGCGCTTGACCGACGGATAGTCTGGCTGCGTGATCACCGATAACCGTATCTAGTCCATCGGGAAGCTGTGACACAAATTCATCAATATAGGCACGCTGCATTGCTAGCTTTAATGCATCTTCTGATGCCTGAGGATTAGACAACAAAATATTGCTGCGTAGCGTTTGCTCTGGTAGATGAGGGTTTTGACCAACCCAACTGAGATGGGTACGCCATGAGGTTGGGCGCAAGTGATTTAACTCAGTGTCATTTATCGTGATCGAACCCTGATAGGGTAAAAAACCTAACAATAAATTAAGCAGAGAACTCTTACCTGCGCCGCTGTGGCCGACAATCGCAATACGCTGATTGGCCGTTAGTATAAAATTGAGTGGGCCAGCTAGGCTTTTTCCTTGGGGAGAGAGAATGTACAGGTCTGTTGCCTTGATAGTGACCCGATCGCATGATGCTAATTCTTGAGTACCTTCACCGTTAGATTGGGATGACTCAGATAACAGGAAAGTCTGTAGTGATTCCGCAGCACCAATGGCCTGAGCTTTAGCATGATAATAGGTTCCCAGATCCCGTAGTGGTTGAAAGAACTCAGGTGCCAGAATTAACACTAAAAATCCGGCAAATAGCGTAACCGGTAGACCATATGAACCAAAATTCAGCTCACCCAAATAAGAGAAACCAAAATAGACTGCGGCAACCGCAATAGAAACAGAAGCAAAAAACTCTAAAACTGCGGAAGAGAGGAAGGCCAGCTTTAGTACATCCATAGTGCGGGAACGGAAGTTTTCCGATGCCTGAGCAATTTGCTCGGTTTCTGCCTCTGCACGGTGGAATAATCTTAAGGTGTCCAGTCCCTTTAAGCGGTCAAGAAAGTTACCGCTTAAGCGTGCCAGAGCAAGGAAGTTCCGCCGGTTAGCATCGGCCGCCCCCATGCCAACCAATGCCATAAATACAGGAATTAGCGGGGCGGTAGTGAGCAAAATTAGGCCAGCAGTCCAGTTTATAGGGAATACTGCTGCCAAAATTAACAGTGGAATCATCACGGCTAACATCATTTGGGGTTGATAGCGGGAATAGAAATCCTGCATATCTTCAATTTGTTCCAGAATCATCGTAGCCCAACTCCCCGCAGGTTTGCCCTGAATCCAGGCAGGGCCAAGTTGCTCAAGACGATTTAACACCTGACGGCGTATGTGTTGGCGTATTGCCGCGCCATACCTAAAACCAACGCGTTCTCTAAACCAAGCCAGTATCGCACGTAATACAATGGTAACCACGAGCATCAGGAAATTGTTGAGTAACGCATTGCGGGAAATATTCTCGATAATCAGAGAGTGCAGCAGGGTTGCCAGTAACCAGGCCTGTGCAATGATTAACAATCCGCCGAGTAGTCCTAACAGGGTTGATATCCTTAACCAGCGCTGAGCCAGAATACCCTGAGACTTTAACCAACGTGTTAACTCACGTTGCCGTACCTTATTCATATTAGACATAAAATGTACTGGTTCTGATAACTGAAGTTGGGTTTAGGATACCATTAGTATCCTCAAAACAAGAAGGCGGCCACTAGCCGCCTTGTTATGTTGTGTCACACTTTCAGAGCGTGCAATAGCTATTAATTGTTATTTAATGTCTCAAGATAGCGTTCTGCATCCAATGCAGCCATGCAACCACTGCCGGCAGAAGTGATTGCTTGACGATAGATATCATCAGCAACATCACCCGCAGCAAACACACCGGGAATGCTGGTTTGAGTCGCATTACCGTGACTACCCGAGTGCACTTTTAGATAACCATCCTTCAGTTCCAGTTGGCCAGCAAAGACCTCTGTATTTGGACGATGGCCGATAGCAATGAACACACCGGTTAGGGTTAACTCTTCGGTAACTTGAGTTTTGACGTCTTTCAGACGAACGCCAGTAACGCCCATATCATCACCCAATACTTCATCCAACGTTCTGTCAGTATGCAGAATAATGTTGCCGTGACGAACTTTTTCCATCATACGGTCAATTAGAATCTTTTCTGCTCTAAAGCTGTCTCGGCGATGAATCAGATGAACCTCTGCGGCGATGTTGGAAAGATATAGCGCCTCTTCAACGGCGGTGTTACCACCACCAACAACGGCCACTTTTTGGTTACGATAAAAGAAGCCATCGCAGGTTGCACAGGCTGAAACGCCACGACCTTTAAATACGTCTTCTGAAGGCAAACCCAAATATTGGGCGGAAGCCCCGGTAGCAATAATCAATGCGTCACAGGTGTACTCTTCACTATCGCCGAATAAATGAAAAGGTCGGGTTTGTAAATCAACACGATTAATGTGGTCGATAATCACTTCAGTATTAAACTTCAGCGCATGTTCACGCATGCGATCCATCAATGCGGGGCCGGTTAAACCTTCAGCATCGCCGGGCCAGTTTTCAACATCGGTTGTTGTGGTTAATTGTCCACCCTGTTCAATACCGGTAATGAGTACAGGATTAAGGTTTGCCCGGGCACCATAGACGGCGGCGGTATAACCAGCAGGACCAGAACCTAAAATAAGTAATTTACAATGTTTGGCCATGGCCATAATTCCTCTGTAGAAGGGAGGTAGGAAGATATATTTGATTGTAAGGAAAATAACCCATTAAAAAAAGTTATTAGCCACATTGTTACCAATCGCTGTGATAGTTTTTATCTATTAAAAATTGTTTTTTAGATTTAAAATGAAGCCTAAACGGATTTTTATAGAGAATTATGCTTTTTTTTACTCATTTGCTTTGACAATAAGGTAGCTATTTGCGAAAACATTATTCTGTGATTACGCTGGAAATTATATTAATAAAGCAGCCGTGCGTAGATAAATTGGCAAGATGATAGATACATACTCTTTATTTATATAGATTGACCGCATAATGCGATATGTTCAAATGATAGTTTAGCGTAGAATAGTGGAACTTCGCGGATCACAATTTAGTGGTATGTTTTAAGGTTGCCAGTTTAGTTAACCCAGTTGATGAGATGTTTTCGTTATTACGCGAAAATAATAACGAGAAACTGCCTGGTGGCAGATTTACCTGGTAGCTACAAGATTGGCCTGAACGGAGGCGCCAGATATCTTTTGGATAGATAATGGTGTATCAGAAACAAGGAAGATATTGAGAGAACAAAAATGGTAGACAATAAAAAACGCCCTAGCAAAGATCTTGATCGCATTGACCGTAACATTTTGAATGAATTACAACTAGATGGCCGTATTTCCAACGTTGAACTGTCAAAACGTGTTGGTTTATCTCCAACACCCTGTTTGGAGCGCGTACGCCGTCTGGAAAGACAAAAATTCATTCAGGGATATACGGCGTTATTAAATCCACACTATCTGGACGCATCGCTGTTGGTGTTTGTTGAAATTACCTTAAACCGTGGCGCGGCCGATGTGTTTGAGCAGTTCAATACTGCGGTACAAAAATTGGAAGAGATCCAAGAGTGCCATTTAGTATCCGGTGATTTTGACTACCTTCTGAAAACTCGCGTATCAGATATGTCTGCATACAGAAAACTGTTAGGTGAGACACTGCTGCGTTTACCGGGTGTAAACGACACGCGTACTTATGTGGTAATGGAAGAAGTTAAACAAAGTAACCACTTAGTTATCAAAACACGATAATTCGTTGTTGCAGGTGCAAAATCTGCTAACTTCCGTTACACTCCTGTGTATTCATACAGTTTCAGCGCTGGGTATTCCTAGCGCTGCCGTTTTATTACTTGGTACTACGGTAACCTGGAGAGCCTTTCTTGAGCCAGGAATATATAGAAGATAAAGAGCCTAAGTTGAAGAAGCTAAGTAGCCGCCAGCGGCTTTTGGAAGCTGGTTTATTATTGGTGGTTATTTTTTCCATTTACCTTATGGCGGCATTAATTAGCTTTAATCCTGCCGACCCCAGTTGGTCACAAACAGCCTGGCATGAGCCTATTCATAATATAGGTGGTGAAGCCGGAGCTTGGCTGGCAGATACCCTGTTATTTATTTTTGGGGTGCTCGCTTATGCCGTACCGCCGATGATCATTTTCCAGTGCTGGATGCTGTTTCGCCATGAGCGTGAGCAGAAAGCCGCCGATCTATTCTCTTTTTCACTACGCTTCATCGGGCTACTAGCGCTGATTTTTTCATCTTGTGGCCTGTCGGCTATCAGTATTGATGACTGGTACTATTTTGCTTCCGGCGGCGTGATTGGGAGTTTGATCAATAGTGCGCTGATACCTCATTTTAACAGCGTAGGTTCTACGCTGGTTCTGCTCAGCGTATGGGCAGTAGGGTTAACACTGTTTACCGGCTGGTCGTGGTTAACCGTTGCTGAAAAGATGGGTGCTTTTGTCATGGGTATCTTGACCTTTGCCTCTAATAAGACGCGCAAAGAGCGAGATGTTACTGATTACAAAGAGGATGATGTGAGTGAAAATAGAGTCACTCCAGCTGTTGGTGCGTCCTCTTTTGCAGCGGCGGCGGCCGATGATGTTCTGTTTACTGCGCCAGAAGTAAAATCTGATGCGTTAACCCAGATTGATGATGACGTAGAGATAAATGAACGGCAGCAAGAGTTAACCTTTAACGCCGCGATGAACGATCGGTATCTGCCTGAACCGCAAGAGTCATTTGAGCCCACAGTATTTGGCTCAGCCGATCCAGCGACTGACAGGACGATTAACTGGAACAACGCTTCTATTCAACGCGAGCCTGAAGTTACCTTTGAGCCCACTATTTCTGCCCCAGCACAACCCGCGATTTCTTTTGGACCCGCAACCTACACGTTCAGTAATTCTGAGCCATCGCCGGTAACGGCTAGCCCGTCAGAAACGCAGCGTAACGAGTTTGTTAATCCTTATTCGCCGATTAATCCACCTGTTGTTGCTGATACGCCCGCTAATGAATCACCAGAGCCTTTGGTTCAGGGTAATTTCAGTGCGATTGTACCGGGTAATACACCGTCAGATGCCGATCCACTATCCAATACCATAACCTTTGGTACGGCAATTACCGCCGCCACGGTTGCAACAACGGCTGCCTCATCATCGACATCAAGCATGCCTTTTACACCTGTTGCAGGTAGTCAGCCACAGGTTAAACAGGGGGTAGGTCCAGCGTTTCCTCGACCAAATCCTGTTCGTATACCTACTCGCCGCGAGCTAGCTTCCTATGGCATTAAGTTACCATCGCAACGTGAAGCCGAGCAGCGTGAACGTGATCGCCTTAACCGCAATAAGCCAATAGTGAACAACTTCACTGTTAGGGAAGATGACGATGAGGCGATTGAACAAGAAGCATTGAGAAGGGCGTTTGCAGAAGAACAACGCCAACGCTATAGCGAAGATTATCAGGATAATGATAGCGATATCATCGATAATCCTCTGTATGGTATTTCTGCTCGGGATGATGTTGATGATGAAGTGCCAACTGAACGTTCGGTTGAACCTCTATTTACTTTACCTTCTCAGGTGAGTGATGTGGAACGGACCAATGAAGTTCCTTTTGGCAATATCAATGACGTTTCGCAAACGGTTACACCTTCTTATGGTTATCAGCAGCCAGTTGAACGTCCGGTCATTTCTGCAACACAGGCACCGGTCGCGCAATCAGGTTACACACAGCCATCTCATGGCGTTCATACTCATGGCGTTAATGTATCGCCGCAGCCGTCATCGCCTTTCCAACCGGTAGCGCCGAAAGAAGAGCCACAACCGTCTCAGCCGTCAATGGATGGTTTAATTCATCCGTTCCTGATGCGTAATGAGCGACCATTAGAGAAATCGACTACGCCGCTACCTTCTCTTGATTTGTTGGCTTCACCGCCATTGAATCAGGATCCCGTGGATGTGGAAGCCTTAGAAGAGACCGCGCGTTTACTGGAGCGTCGTCTGGCTGATTTCCGCGTTAAAGCTCATGTGGTAGACATTTTACCCGGCCCAGTAATTACCCGTTTTGAATTGGATTTGGCTCCGGGAGTTAAAGCCTCTCGAATTTCCAGTTTGGCGCGAGATTTAGCGCGTTCACTGTCGGTGACGGCGGTGCGTGTGGTTGAGGTTATTCCAGGTAAGCCTTATGTTGGCCTAGAATTGCCAAATGAACATCGTCAGACTGTCTATATGCGTGAAGTGTTGGATGGTCCTGAGTTTATCAACTCAGACTCTCCATTGACGGTTGTTTTGGGTAAAGATATTTCAGGTCAACCAGTTATTGCCGATTTGGCCAAGATGCCCCACTTACTGGTCGCGGGTACGACGGGTTCGGGTAAATCTGTTGGGGTGAACGCCATGATTCTGAGTATGCTATATAAAGCTAAGCCAGAAGATGTTCGCTTTATCATGATCGACCCTAAAATGCTGGAGTTATCAGTTTATGAGGGAATTCCTCACCTGTTAACTGAAGTGGTTACCGATATGAAAGACGCTTCCAACGCGCTTCGTTGGTGCGTTGGTGAGATGGAACGCCGCTATAAGTTGATGTCTGCCCTTGGGGTAAGAAACCTGGCGGGATACAACGAAAGAGTTGAAGAGGCGGAACGACTTGGGCGTCCAATTCCGGATCCATTCTGGAAGCCAAGCGAAAGCATGGATGTGTCGCCACCAATGCTAGAAAAGCTGCCTTATATCGTCGTGCTGGTTGATGAATTTGCCGATTTGATGATGTCGGTAGGCAAGAAAGTTGAAGAGCTTATAGCCCGTTTGGCCCAAAAGGCTCGGGCCGCGGGTATTCACTTGGTGTTGGCAACTCAGCGTCCATCGGTTGATGTTATTACCGGTCTGATTAAAGCCAATATTCCAACTCGGATGGCGTTTACCGTATCCAGCAAAATTGACTCACGCACTATCCTCGACCAGGGGGGGGCTGAATCTTTGTTGGGTATGGGGGATATGCTTTATTTACCGCCAAACTCATCCATGCCGGTACGTGTTCACGGGGCTTTTGTACGCGATCAGGAAGTTCATGCTGTGGTTCAGGACTGGAAATCTCGCGGTCGTCCTCAGTATATTGATTGCATTACGGCAACCTCTGAAGAAGGTGAAGGTGGTTTTGGGCTGGAAGCCGATGAGGAGCTGGATCCGCTGTTCGATCAAGCAGTGGCTTTTGTAGTAGAAAAGAAAAAGCCATCTATCTCTGGCATTCAGCGTCAGTTCCGTATTGGCTATAACCGTGCGGCGCGCATTATTGATCAAATGGAAGCTCAGGGCATTGTGAGTCCTCCGGGGCATAATGGTAACCGAGAGGTTTTAGCTCGCGGTCAGTTTGATTAATTTTAAGCAACAACTGTTGTTCAAGGGCCGCATTTTGCGGCCCTTATGCTAACTGAAAAGATAAGTAAAAGATCATATACTTACTGCTTTGAGACTATACGTGACAGGGGGTTGTCAGGTAGAGTTGGCGGTTGATATTCGACGCGTTTAATGGACGCTTTATTGATAATAGATGGGAGTAATTGCAACAATGAAGAAATTATTTATCGCCTGTTGCCTGATGTCTGGTCTGGTATCATCAGCCGTACTGGCTGATGCTCGTACAGACTTGCAGAGCCGTTTAAATAAGGTGAATAGTTTTCATGCCAGTTTCTCTCAGTCAGTGAAAGATGCCGGTGGTGCTGCAATTCAACAGGGTGAGGGTGAACTGTGGGTTAAGCGTCCTAACCTGTTTCGTTGGCATATGACTTCACCGGATGAAAGTATTTTGGTGTCTGATGGTAAGACCCTGTGGTTTTTTAATCCATTCGTTGAACAAGCAACGGCAACCTGGTTAGACAGTGTGACTGGGGATACGCCATTTATGCTGATTACCCGTAATAGCGCTACTGACTGGAGTAAATATGACATAGCGCAAAAGGGCGATGAGTTTGAGTTAAAGCCAAAAGCGACTAAGGGTAATCTGAAAGCATTTTCCATTAATGTGACCGATGACGGTGTGATTAAAGGCTTTGTTGCAGTAGAACAAGATGGACAACGCAGTACTTATACTTTGAAAGGCCAACAAAGTGGTTCTGTTGATGCCGCTAAATTCACCTTTACACCACCGAAAGGCGTGACCATCGACGATCAGCGCCAGTGAGGTCTTAGTGAGCAATCTGTCACTCGATTTCTCTCAGAATGAGTTTCAGCCTTTGGCCGCTCGTATGCGGCCTCGGACGCTGGCTGAATATATCGGTCAGCGCCATCTGCTTTCAGCGGGTAAGCCATTACCACGAGCAATAGAGGCTGGACATCTGCACTCAATGATTTTGTGGGGGCCGCCGGGCACAGGGAAAACCACGTTGGCTGAGATTATTGGTCATTATGGTAAGGCGGATATTGAGCGAATATCGGCGGTAACTTCCGGTATTAAAGAGATTCGGGAATCTATTGAACGAGCACGAAATAATCGCGACGCCGGCCGAAGAACCATTCTGTTCGTTGATGAAGTTCATCGTTTTAATAAGAGTCAGCAGGATGCCTTCCTGCCTCATATAGAAGACGGCACCATTACCTTTATTGGTGCAACCACGGAAAACCCCTCATTTGAATTAAACTCAGCACTGTTATCCAGAGCGAGAGTCTATTTGCTGAAATCTTTGGAAAGTGGTGATATCGAGCAAGTTCTGTTACAGGCCATGAAAGATGAAGAGCGAGGATATGGTAAACAAAATATCGTTTTACCTGATGAAACTCGACGCATGTTGTCTGAATTGGTCAATGGGGATGCTCGCCGGGCACTGAACAGTCTGGAGATGATGGCGGATATGGCCGAAATTTCCGCCGATGGTCAGCGCGTTTTAACGCCTGAATTGCTGAAAGAGATCTCCGGTGAGCGCAGCGCCCGCTTTGATAATAAGGGTGACCGTTATTATGATCTCATTTCAGCGTTGCATAAATCTGTACGGGGCTCTGCGCCCGACGCAGCACTTTATTGGTATGCCCGGATTATTACCGCTGGAGGCGATCCGCTGTATGTTGCTCGCCGTTTGCTGGCGATTGCTTCAGAAGATGTTGGTAATGCCGATCCGCGTGGTATGCAGGTGGCGATTGCCGCCTGGGATTGCTTTACCCGAGTCGGGCCCGCGGAAGGTGAAAGAGCTATCGCTCAGGCGATCGTCTATCTGGCTTGTGCACCAAAAAGCAACGCGGTATATACAGCGTTTAAAGCAGCTATGCAGGATGCTCAGCATCAGAAAGATTTTGATGTACCCGACCATTTACGTAATGCGCCGACTAAACTAATGAAAGAGATGGGGCTAGGCGCAGCGTATCGTTATGCGCATGATGAACCAAACGCCTATGCGGCAGGAGAGAATTATTTTCCACCGGAAATGGCGGGTCAGCGCTATTATTTTCCTGAACCACGAGGTTTAGAAACCAAGATTGCAGAAAAGCTCAGTTGGTTGGCTGAGCAGGATCAAAATAGCACGACAAAACGCTACCGTTAACCTGTTGGTTGCGGTAAGGTAATTACGGAAAACTGTCTGCCGGGCTGCCAGTCAGCCGGTATGGCTATCGATTAATATTAAAAATATATAGGCATAGGATTAGCATGCTGGACCCGAATTTATTACGTAATGAGCTAGACGCAACTGCTGAAAAACTGGCTCGCAGAGGTTTTAAACTGGATGTAGATACTTTACGTAAGCAGGAAGAGCGCCGTAAGGTTTTGCAGGTTGAAACGGAATCATTACAAGCAGAGCGTAATGCACGATCGAAGTCCATCGGTGAAGCTAAAGCGCGTGGCGAAGATATTGAAGCGCTGCGTGGAGAAGTGAACCAACTGGGCGAAAAGTTGGATGCCGCTAAATCTGAGCTTGAGCAGTTACAATCTGAGATTCACAATTCGGTTTCGCTTATTCCTAATATTCCTGATGAGTCGGTACCATTTGGTAAAGATGAACATGACAATCTGGAAGTCAGCCGTTGGGGTGAGCCGCGTAAATTTGATTTCCCTATTCGCGATCACGTTGATTTAGGAGAAAGCTGTGGTGGGTTAGATTTTGCTGCCGCCGTGAAGCTGACAGGTGCACGTTTTGTGGTGATGAAGGGGCAAATTGCCCGTATGCACCGCGCGCTGGCTCATTTTATGCTTGACCTGCACACCACTCAGCATGGCTATATGGAAACCTACGTTCCTTATCTGGTTAACCAGGCAACGTTGTTCGGTACCGGACAACTGCCAAAGTTTGGTGAAGACCTGTTTCACACCAAACCTTTGGCTGAAGAGGCTGAAACCAGTAGCTATGGCTTAATTCCTACGGCGGAAGTACCGGTTACTAACTTGGTGCGTGATGAAATTCTGGATGAAGAACAACTGCCGTTGAAGATGACCGCCCATACGCCATGCTTCCGCTCAGAAGCCGGTTCATATGGTCGCGATACGCGTGGTCTGATCCGGATGCACCAGTTTGATAAAGTTGAGTTGGTACAAATTGTTCGCCCTGAAGACTCAATGAATGCATTAGAAGAGCTGACCGGTCATGCAGAAAAAGTACTGCAGTTACTGGGGCTACCTTATCGTAAAGTTTTATTGTGTACCGGTGATATGGGCTTTGGCTCAAGCAAAACTTACGATCTGGAAGTTTGGGTTCCGGCACAGAATACGTATCGTGAGATTTCATCCTGCTCTAACATGTGGGATTTTCAGGCTCGTCGTATGCAGGCGCGCTATCGCGGTAAGAGCGATAAGAAAACTACGCTGGTTCATACCTTAAACGGTTCTGGTCTGGCGGTTGGTCGTACTCTGGTCGCTATACTGGAGAACTATCAACAGGCTGATGGGCGTATTGAAGTACCAGAAGCGCTACGTTCGTATATGGGCGGTCTGGAATATATCGGCTGATCATCTTTCGGTTAATCAAATGGCCCCGGGTTCATTCCGGGGCTTTTTTATGTGGTTGATATACCTGAATTAACGAGAAGTAAATCATTTATCTATCAGGAACAGGATGTGATTATATTTCACCAAGAAAAATAAGCATCATGCCAAAGCGGGTTCTATTCTGGTCGTTTACAGTGAAATTATTGGTCGTGCAGTATTTTATAATCTGCATATGACCGTTGGTGGTGACCTTCGGTGATTAATCTGTAATATAATAAACGGCGCTGTTTATTGAATATCCACTGCCAACTGATAGAAAGGTTATTTATGATTTCTCCTGCTATGCCTAGCTTCGCCGATCTTGATGACGTTTCATTAACCGGTCGGATGCTGGGAGCTCTGCTGTATTATGCACCGAATCGGCCGGAAATAATTTCATTGCGCGAATTATTCAGTAATGATAGTTGGCAAGAAGAATGGCCCTGTGGTGCTGTGACTGAGATCAATTCAGCAGCAGCGTTGATTAACACCGGATTGAATATAGAGAATCGACAAACTCTGGAGGAGGCCTACCAGCGTTTGTTTGTTGGTCCGGATGCATTACCTGCGCCACCCTGGGGTTCCGTTTATCTGGATCATGAGAGCGTCATTTTTGGGCATTCAACGCTGGTTTTGCGCCAATGGCAAGCTTCTCTGGGGATTGAAGTTCAACAGCAACAGCGTGAACCGGAAGATCATATTGGATTACTATTAATGTTGGCAGCATGGTTGGCAGAAAATCAGCCTGAACAACTGACGATACTTCTGGGTGAGCACGTGTTGCCGTGGAGCGGCCGCTGTTTGACTTTATTGGAGGAGAGGGCGGAACACCCTTTTTATCAGGGGATTGCCCGGCTAACGACCCTAAGTTTAGCGCACTGGCAACAGCGCCTGAATGTGTCTGTCATCAGTAAGGATCTGTTTTTCTGATGGCCATCAATAGTCGTGATGAGAAATACTACAAAGCTTGGATGACTCACCATACGGTGAGTCGTCGGGGTTTACTACGCGGCCTTTTTAAGGGAGGGCAGCAAACTCAGGCAAGTATTGAACAGGATATTGTTCGCCAGACAGGTCGTCCTCCTCAGGCAATTATGGAATCATTATTCTTACGCTTGTGTAATGGCTGTGGTGAGTGCGTATCCGCCTGTCCTTATGGAATTATTGCCATGAATGCTGGCAAAGCTGAGTTGCAAATTGAATATGCTGACTGCGACTTTTGCCATAAATGTACTGACGTTTGTAAAACCGGTGCGCTGGCGCCGCAAATTGCGCCAGATACCGGTCTAAAACCAGCTGTTAGTACCAGCTGTCTGGGGCGAATGGACAATTACTGTCGTTTGTGCGAGATAAGTTGTCCACAGCAGGCGATAGCCTTTGATTCACGGAATCAAGTCACGATAGACAGAGCACAGTGCAACGGCTGCGGAAAGTGCAAACTGGCCTGTTATCACGGACATATTTCATTAACACCGCTGAACTAAGTTTTGGCTGACCGCCGGTCTTTTGGATGATTATTTCTCTTCTCCATATCCAATGTGTTTTTATAGCAATAAAAACTAACGGTTAGAGTGACACTTAAAAATTCTAATATATTGCATTGAAAGTGGTTAATTGAAATTATTGTTTTTTAACAACCACGAATGTGTAACAACTATTTTATTGTCAATTGACTTTTAAAATAGCAATGGGATGATGCGCAACATTATTTTTCTTCCCCTTGCTTTGGCGTAAAAATGTCTGCGTTTAGTCGTCCCGTGCTGTTACTGCTGGCCGGGCTGTTGTTATTTACAACATCAATGGCGGTACTGAATACGCTGGTTCCTCTCTGGTTAATTCATGAATCTTTAACGACCTGGCAAGTAGGTATTGTTAGTTCATCTTATTTCGGTGGAAATCTGCTGGGGACGCTAGTCGCCGGGTTCTGTATTAGTACTTTTGGTTTTAACCGAACCTATTACTACTCCTGCGCGCTTTTTATTGCAGCAACGCTATTGCTCGGGTTATCTGTTGATTTTGTGAGTTGGAGCCTGTGGCGCCTGTTAGCGGGGATTGCCTGTGCCATTATTTGGGTGGTGGTAGAAAGTGCGCTATTGCGTAGTGGAACGATTCATACTCGTGGATTTCTGCTTGCGGCCTATATGGTCATTTACTATGCGGGAACGTTGGTAGGGCAGCTGTTATTGGGGATGATTCCGACCAATCTCAGCGCGATATTACCGTGGGTGATTGGCCTACTACTGCTGGCTATTTTGCCATTGCTGTTTGCTCGTTTCCCAAAACCAGAACATGCAAATAAAAAAATATCTGTATGGATGATGTGGAAGCGTCGTGATGCCCATTTGGGCATTATCGGCTGTATTATTTCCGGAATAGTTATTGGTTCATTGTATGGTCTGTTACCCATCTATCTTTCCCATGCGGGTTATAGAGATGCAGATGTTGGCTATTGGATTGCCTTGATGGTGGGGGCCGGGATTATTGGTCAACTACCAGCAGGTAAATTGGTTGAACGCTATGGCAGGGTGTTTGTTCTGCGTATTCAGGTGGTTGCCATCATTGTCAGCTCAATGGTTATTATTAGTGGTTATCCATTAGCTCCAGCACTGTTTATATTGGGCTTTTCTGGTTTTACCCTTTATCCAGTGGCAATGGCATGGGCATGTGAAAAAGTGGATACGAGTGAACTGATAACCATGAATCAGACACTTTTACTGAGTTATACCGTGGGGAGTTTGGCGGGCCCGGCGTTAACGGCTGCGTTGATGCAACATTATTCCGATCGACTACTCTTTATTGTGATCGCCGTGGCGGCAGCAATATTCATGATAATGCTGTTTAACCGAGCATTGCGCCATCGTAATCCATTGGCAATGCAATAAAGATTATTTACGATTGTTTTAAAAAGGCCGATAGTGGATTATCCATTACCGGCCTTTTTCGTTCAGCGGGGAAGACGAATATTAGTAAATTACTTTATGACCATACTCTTCAAGGATCGATTTCACGCGATCCATGATTTCTTTAGTCGGCGGTTTTACCCCGTCAAGGCCATATTCTTCACCCATGGCTACCCACTTGTGCTTGCCTAACTCATGGTAAGGAAGCAGCTCAATTTTCTCTATATTAGTCATATTTTGAGTAAACTCACCGAGCATGCGGGCTGACTTCTCATCGTCGGACCAGCCGGGAACAACCACATAACGAATCCATGTTTTCTGGTTGCGTTTGGCTAAATGGCGCGCAAATTCAAGGGTACGATGGTTAGATACGCCCACCAGATTTTGATGGACGCTGTCATCCATCTGTTTTAAATCTAGCATTACCAGATCGGTTACATCCAATAGTTCGTCAATTACCGCATCATAACGGCGGACGAAGCCGTTAGTATCCAGACAGGTGTGGATGCCTTCTTTCCTACAGGCTCTGAACCAATCACGAACGAACTCAGCCTGTAAGATGGCTTCACCGCCCGATGCGGTAACACCACCACCAGAAGCGTTCATAAAGTGGCGATAGGTAACAATCTCTTTCATCAGATCGTCAACGGCCACTTCTTTACCGCCGTGGGTATCCCAAGTATCGCGGTTGTGGCAGTAAAGACAGCGCATCAGGCAACCCTGAAAAAAGACGATAAAACGAATGCCCGGACCGTCGACGGTACCACAGGATTCAAATGAGTGAATGCGACCATTTACTGCTGACATTGCGGTGTACTCCAAAATTGACTCTCAAAAAGAGCCCAACATGTTTGCTTCTGAGACAGTCTATCTTTGTCATCGAATAGGTTTTTGACAAGACTATCTGCTAATGATGATTTTCAATCTACCAAATTAGGGTGTTGCTTTGGCGGAAACCTCTATTCTATGACATTCTGGTTAAGATTTCTTTTAAAGCCGGCATTTTTATTGTTAATGAAAAAAGCCCTGCAAATATTGCAGGGCTTCATGTTTAGCGCATTTTCAAACTAATGCTAATTACATCGTTTGAGTAAATGTCCGGGTAATAACGTCTTGTTGCTGTTCTTTAGTCAGTGAGTTAAAACGCACTGCATAACCTGATACACGAATGGTTAACTGAGGATATTTCTCAGGATTTTCCATAGCGTCTAACAGCATTTCACGGTTCATAACGTTAACGTTCAGGTGTTGACCACCTTCGATGCTGGCTTCGTGGTGGAAGTAACCATCCATCAAACCCGCAAGGTTAGCTTTACGTACATCGTCATCTTTACCCAGTGCATTTGGAACGATAGAGAAGGTATAAGAAATACCATCTTTTGCGTAAGCAAACGGCAGTTTAGCAACAGAAGTCAGAGAGGCAACTGCACCTTTCTGGTCACGACCGTGCATTGGGTTAGCACCTGGTCCGAATGGTGCGCCAGCGCGACGACCATCTGGAGTGTTACCGGTTTTCTTACCATATACCACGTTAGAAGTGATGGTCAGAACAGACTGAGTTGGGATTGCGTGGCGATAGGTACGCAGTTTCTGAATTTTCTTCATGAAACGTTCTACCAGATCGCAGGCGATATCATCAACGCGAGAGTCGTTGTTACCGAACTGCGGATATTCACCTTCAATATCAAAGTCAACGGCCAAGCCGTTTTCATCACGGATTGGTTTAACTTTTGCGTACTTGATAGCAGACAGGGAGTCAGCGGCAACCGACAGACCAGCAATACCACATGCCATGGTGCGAACCACGTCACGATCGTGCAGAGCCATCAGCGCTGCTTCGTAGCTGTATTTGTCATGCATATAGTGAATGATGTTCAGAGAAGTCACGTACTGTTTTGCTAACCAGTCCATAAAGTGGTCTAAACGGTTCATTACTTTGTCGTAATCCAGTACGGCATCGGTCATCGGTGCTTCTTTTGGACCAACCTGGATCTTCATTTTTTCATCCATACCGCCGTTAATGGCATACAGCATGGTTTTAGCCAGGTTTGCACGAGCACCGAAGAACTGCATTTGTTTACCAACGATCATTGGGCTTACGCAGCAAGCGATAGCGTAGTCATCGTTGTTAAAGTCAGGACGCATCAGGTCATCATTCTCATACTGTACAGATGAGGTATCGATAGACACTTTAGCCGCATACTTTTTAAATGCGATTGGTAACTTCTCAGACCACAGAATAGTCATGTTTGGTTCTGGAGAAGGGCCCATGGTGTATAACGTGTTCAGGAAACGGAAACTGGTTTTAGACACCAGAGTACGACCATCAACACCCATACCTGCCATAGATTCTGTTGCCCAAATTGGGTCACCAGAGAACAGCTCATCATATTCAGGCGTACGCAGGAAACGAACCATACGCAGCTTCATGACTAAATGGTCGATCAGCTCTTGAGCTTCAGTTTCAGTAATTAAGCCCTTTTTCAGGTCACGTTCGATATAAACGTCAAGGAACGTTGATACACGACCGAAGGACATTGCAGCACCGTTTTGAGATTTTACTGCCGCCAGATAGGCGAAGTAGGTCCACTGAACGGCTTCACGTGCGTTAGTTGCTGGAGCAGAAATATCGTAACCGTATTTTGCTGCCATTTCTTTCATTTGACCCAGTGCACGATGTTGCTCAGAAATCTCTTCGCGCAGTTGGATAGTCATTTCTAAGTCTTCACCGTTTTCCATTTTCTCTTGTAGAGATTGGAATTGAGCGTATTTATCAGCCATCAGGAAGTCGATACCATAGACAGCTACGCGACGGTAGTCACCGATGATACGGCCACGGCCATAAGCATCTGGTAAACCGGTTAATACACCGGATTTACGGCAGTTCAGGATGTCTTTAGTATAAACATCAAAAACGCCTTGGTTGTGAGTTTTACGATAATCAGTGAAGATCTTTTTCAGTGCAGGATCAAGTTCACGACCGTAAACCTGACAAGAGCCTTCAACCATTTTAATGCCGCCATATGGAATGATGGCACGCTTCAATGGAGCGTCGGTTTGTAAACCAACGATGGTTTCTAATTCTTTGTTGATGTAACCCGCATCGTGGGAGGTAATGGTTGAAGCGATATCGGTGTCAAAATCGACTGGCGCATGTGTGCGGTTTTCGATTTTGATGCCTTCCATCACTTTATCCCATAGCTTGTCAGTCGCATCAGTTGCGCCAGCTAGGAAAGATTCATCACCTTCATATGGGGTGTAGTTTTTCTGGACAAAGTCGCGAACGTCAACGTGATGTTTCCAGTCACCGTCTTTAAATCCTTCCCACGCTTTAACAAACTTTTGGTTAAGCTCGGTCATTTTTTACCTACCTTTCATATTCTAAGGAAATTGGATTAACCTTTTATTGAAGGAAGCATCGAACTAGTGCTTCCCACCACGTAAATACATTGCCCAAAAAGGCAAACCTACTATTAACCCACCGATGATATTACCAATTGTCACGGGGATTAGGTTGTCTATAACAAAGTTACTTACAGTCAGGCTTGGAAATTGGTCCGGAGTGGCGTTAATCATGTGCCAGAACTCAGGAGATGCAAAATTCTTAATCACGATCCCCATTGGAATCATAAACATGTTTGCAATGCTGTGTTCAAAACCACCAGCAACAAACATGGCTACAGGAAGAATCATTACCAACATTTTATCGGTTAAACTGCGACCAGCATAACTCATCCATACCGCTAAGCAGACCATCAGGTTAGCCAGTGTACCAAGGGCTACCGCTTCTACAAAGGTATGATGTAGTTTATGATTTGCCGTTTGTAGCACATTTAGCCCCCAAAGGCCGTTGGCTGCAGTGATTTGGCCTGCTAAGAAGATAATAGCAACAAAGAGCAGTGCACCGACTAAATTGCCTAGATAAACGTTGATCCAGTTACGGAACATTTGACCCCAGGTAATGTGATTGCTTGCTTTAGCAATACAGGTTAATACCGTTGAGGTGAAAAGGTCGGTGCCGCAGGCAACAACCAACATCAAACCTAGAGAGAAACAGACGCCGCCTAAAAATTTAGCTATGCCGAAAGGAACATTAGCTGTTCCGGTGGTAGCGGTAATATAGAAGACGAATGCGATTGAAATAAATGCGCCAGCTAATATTGCTGAGCAGAATGTAATAGCTGGATGTTTTGTAGCTTTATATATTCCCGCATTCTCGGCAACTTGAGCCATGGCGGCGGGTGATAATGCTGCAATAGGATTATCTGTTTTCACTTAATAAGATCTCTGCGCCTAAATAAAAGACTGAAGACTAAATTGCTTGGTGATACTAACAAAGCAGTATACTGCAAAATTTGATACTGATCATGATGAGTAAAATGAATAATTGTAAAAAAGGGCGTAAAAAAGTATTTTTTAATCATATCCAATTGATTAATTTCAGTAAAAACTTTTTTAATGTTTGCAAAATATTTTTAATCAACCGCTGAAACGATATCAGACATTGTTAATAAATTATAAATAATGTATTAAATTAAAATTTATTAATTATATATTTTTACTTTTAATTAACATTAATTCTTATTATTTTACTTTTTAAAGTGGTACTAACAAGACTCTCTATTTTTTATAAAGAGTCTTGTTATTTGGTCAGTTAATTAAGCTAACCGTTTAGCCGCTTGTAATTTGTTATAGGCCGTTAGCAAAGAGCAATGTGTAGATAGTTGAGTTAAATCTTGATCTACATCAAAAAGACCGTGGAAACGTTGTATTCCACGAATATTGCTCCAGACCGTTGCCACGGTATCAGCACCATACATGCGGTTAAATACCGGATTGTATTGTTCAGGATCGCGTTCTTCGGCATCCACCTGCATTAACAGTAAGGTTTGCAGACAGCGGTAGTAGTTACGACGTTCGTCACTCAACAAAGATGCGTTGAATTCCTGAGTCCATTCCACCCAGCTTAGCGCCTGATCTAAATCACCGCCGGCGAGGGCCAACATAGATTTAAGTTCACCTACACGCAGGCTACTCCAAACGTTGTTAGAGCCGGTCGCCATTCCCAGTAGTTCACGCACACGCACAAAGTCGTCTAGGCCTTCTTGATCTATCTGCTCGATGAAAGCCAGATACTCTTCTGGCTGCCACTGGCTGGAGGGTAGGCTTAAAATGGTGTCTCTTAAATGTTGGCCCATACTGTTATTGGCTAACACCAGATCTTCGGCAGGATAGATATCGGACATACCTGGAACCAGAATCCGGCAGGCATCAACCCCCAAATGGGTGTAATCAGCGATATAGACTTCCACTTCTTCTTTATTAAAGATAGTCATCATGGTGGCAAACTCTTCTTCAGAGGTTCCACTGAAGTCCCAACCAACAAATTCATAGTCGGCTTGTTGTTTAAACAGATCCCAAGAAATTAAACCGCTGGAATCAATAAAGTGTGTTTCCAGATTGGTATATTCACCCACTTCTTCATTATCAAAGGTTGGTGCGTTGAACACGTCCAAATCTTTCAGGCTGCGGCCCTGTAGCAATTCGGTGACGGTACGCTCCAGTGCAACGCCAAAGTCAGGGTGGGCACCAAATGAAGCAAAGCAGGTTCCATTGGTTGGGTTGAACAGCACAACGCAGATAACAGGGTATTGACCACCCAGAGAAGCGTCATAAGCAAATATTGGGAAACCTTCAGCTTCAAGCGTGGTGATTGCTTCTTTTACCGATGGATAAAGATCGATCATCGCCTGCGGGATTTCCGGCAGGCTAATAGCTTCAGCAATAATGCGGTTTTTTACAAAACGCTCAAAAATTTCTGATAGCGCCTGAACTCGCGCTTCATTGCGGTTATTACCGGCAGACATCCCGTTAGAAACATAAAGGTTACCGATAATGTTCATTGGAATATAAACCGTTTCACGATCGGATTGACGGACAAACGGTAGGGTACAGATCCCCCGATCGACATTGCCAGACTGTAAATCAACCAGCTCGGTGGCTGTTAGGCTTTGGTCAGGGTCATAAAAAGCATGCAGGTGCGGATCTAAAATACCTTCAGGTAAGCTGTTGTCCGGAGAAACAGGAAACCATCTCTCATTGGGATAGTGGACAAAATCACTTTCAGCAATGGTTTTGCCTAAATAGAAATCTGCAAAAAAGTAGTTAGTGGACAAACGCTCAAAATATTCACCTAGTGCAGAAGCCAGAGCTGCTTTTCGAGTCGCGCCTTTTCCATTAGTAAAACAGAGTGGACAATCCTTATCACGTATATGTACCGACCAAACATTTGGAACTGGGTTTAGCCAGGACGCTTCTTCTATATTGAACCCTAATTGAGTTAGCTTTTGTTGAAAACGCGAGATGGAGTCTTCCAGTGCTGCATCTTTACCAGGAATAAACGTTTGCGGTGTTGTAGGAGTGATTGTTTGCATTAATTTTTAGGCTCTTGATTCTTAATGGATTTGTCCATGCTATTTCGTTAATTTAACGAGTCGGCATCATACGGGTTTTTTGAGCATAGCTCCATAGTGTGTGATGCAATAATTAATTAGCTGAATGACTCAATGAATGTTAGTTCTCGGGCGTAGTGTCACAGAAAAAAAATCAAATGTTCTAATAATACAGTGAGTTTCAGGATGTTAAGTGGGGCTCTATTGTCGGAATATAATTACGTCACGTTATAATTTTTTCGTAATTAATTCACTTCAGACATACTGATATTTTGGTTGTAATTGAAGCTGTATTTCGTCGCTCCAATTATTAATTATTTTAAAGATATCAGTAACTCAGATACTCATTTTTTGCTTTAAGAATAACGTAGATAGGAGATTAAGTATGTTAGAGGTCAAGAAGACTACCCTTGGTGTTTTGCTTTGTTGTCTCACTGTGCCCGCGTTGGCAAAATTACCGACTATTACCATTTTGGCCACCGGTGGAACCATTGCGGGCGGGGGCGTTTCAGAAACACAATCTAATTATGTCTCAGGGCAGTTTGGTGTAGATCGTTTAGTTGATGCCGTTCCACAATTAAAAGAGATTGCGGATATTAAAGGCGAGCAAATCGTGAATATCGGTTCACAGGATATGAATGATGAAGTCTGGCTTAAGCTGGCTAAGATTATCAACGCAGGTTGTAACAGCAGCGATGGTTTCGTGATTACTCACGGCACAGATACAATGGAAGAAACCGCCTACTTCCTTAACCTGACGGTAAAATGTAATAAACCGGTAGTGATGGTTGGTGCAATGCGCCCAGCTACCGCCATGAGTGCCGACGGCCCCTTCAATCTTTACAATGCCGTGGTAGTTGCCTCAGATAAAAACTCAGCAGGTCGTGGCGTGTTGGTTGCGATGAATGATGTTGTTCTCGGTGGTCGGGACGTGACTAAAACCAATACTACCGGTGTTGAGACTTTCCAGTCAGTCAACTATGGGCCACTGGGGTATATCCATAATGGTAAAATCGATTATCAGCGAATACCAACACGGGCTCACGCACCAGAAGCACCATTTGACGTCAGTAAACTGGCTGAGCTGCCAAAAGTAGACATCATATATAGTTACGCGAATGCTTCGGCTTCACCGGTTAAGGCTCTGCTTGCTGATGGGACGAAAGGTATTGTTAGCGCAGGTGTAGGTAATGGTAACCTGTATAAAACGGTATTTGATGCGTTAGTTCATGCCAGAGATCAGGGGGTTGTAGTCGTTCGTTCTTCACGTGTACCGATGGGTTCTACGACGCAGGATGCAGAAATTGATGATGTTAAGTATGGTTTTGTTGCATCCGGTACGCTGAATCCACAAAAAGCACGCGTGCTGCTACAGTTAGCGTTAACGAAGACGCAAGATCCGGTTGAAATTCAGAAGATGTTTAATCAATATTAATAGATAGATGCCAGTGATAGCGGGTGCCTGACTGATAGACGACATCCGCTATTTTTTTACTTTCTTCATTATTCGGTCTGGAATATTTGCTGTTTTTCTCTTCATCTTGATGAATGTGCTGTTCTTTCGTTTCTTTTAGCTAATTCATTTGCTTGTCTTGCTATAAGCAACCCCTTTTTTGCGGTAGATAACAAAACAGATGCCGATTGGAGTGAAAAATTAATCAGAACTGATGCATAAAGCATTGCAGCAAAACTAAGTGAATGATAAAACCGATAATCTCTTTTCTAAAAAACTAATCCATAATCTCTATCAGGGCGGTGAAGTAAATGGCACAGGTATTTAATTTTAGTGCAGGGCCGGCAATGTTACCGGTTGAAGTGTTACGTCAGGCACAACAAGAACTTTGTGACTGGCAGGGGCTCGGCACATCGGTCATGGAAATTAGTCACCGCAGTAAAGAGTTTATTCAGGTAGCCGAAACGGCTGAGCGCGATCTGCGCGATTTGATGAAGATTCCTGATAATTATAAAGTCCTGTTTAGTCATGGGGGCGCGCGTGCCCAATTTGCCTCGATTCCCTTAAATTTATTAGGTGACGCTACTCAGGCTGACTATATTGATGGCGGCTATTGGGCCCACAGCGCAATTCAGGAAGCGGAAAAATACTGCACGACAAACGTGTTTGATGCAAAAACTCAAATCGATGGATTATCGGCCATTAAACCAATGAAAGATTGGGTGTTGAGTGATAAATCTGCCTATGTTCACTTCTGTCCAAATGAGACGATTGACGGTGTAGCTATTGATGAACAACCTGATTTTGGCGATAAGGTTGTAGTCGCTGACCTCTCTTCAACCATCTTATCGCGCCCCATTGATGTTAGCCGCTATGGCGTAATTTATGCTGGGGCACAAAAGAATATTGGACCGGCAGGTATCACGGTGATCGTCATACGTGAAGACCTGCTGGGTAAAGCGCGCCAAGAGACGCCGTCTATTCTCGATTTTACCGTGTTACATGAGAATGACTCCATGTTCAATACACCACCTACCTTTGCTTGGTATCTGTCAGGGCTGGTATTCAAATGGCTAAAAGCGCAGGGTGGATTGACTGAAATGTCTCGTCGTAACGAAGAGAAAGCATCACATCTGTATGGCTTTATTGATAGCAGTGATTTCTACCGTAACGGCGTGGCGATAGCTAACCGCTCTTGGATGAATATTCCATTCCAACTGGCTGATGGTGCACTGGATAAACTATTCTTGGAAGAGGCTCAGGTCGCTGGTTTACATGCACTGAAGGGCCATCGGGTGCTGGGCGGTATGCGTGCATCTGTCTATAACGCGATGCCGTTGTCTGGCGTTCAGGCATTAACGCAATTTATGGCTGATTTTGAACAACGTCATGGTTAATTATTGTTGATTTATGGCCTTGTAAAATTAATGTGTTATAAAAAAACTGGTGGGCTATCAGGTTGTCTGCCAGTGGGGATTATTGTGAATCTATTGGGCCAACAGGCCAATAATAGTAATGATTGAGAGCTAACCCAGTGAAAACAATAGGGCTTATCGGTGGGATGAGTTGGGAATCAACCATCCCTTATTATCGTCATATTAATGAAACCATTCGCCATCATCTTGGTGGTCTGCATTCCGCTAAAATTGTATTGTTTAGCGTTGATTTTCAGGAAATAGAGCAGTTGCAACATCAGGGCGATTGGGATGCTGCCGGTGAACATCTGGTACAGGCGGCGCGTAAACTTGAAAGTGCAGGGGCTGATTTTCTGGTTATTTGTACCAACACCATGCACAAAGTTCATGAAACGGTAGAAAATGCGGTTGCGGTTCCTGTTTGCCATATTGCTGATGCAACAGCAGAAGTCATTCTGGAAGATGGTATTAAGAAGGTTGGCTTGCTGGGTACTCGATTTACCATGGAGCAAGATTTCTATAAGGGGCGACTCAATAGCCAGCACGGCATTGAGGTTATCGTGCCAGAGGAAGCCGATCGCGAGATCGTGCATCGCGTTATCTATCAGGAACTTTGTCTAGGCAGGATTGAAGCTGAATCCCGCCTACAATTTAGCCGAATAATGCAGCAATTGGTGGATAACGGTGCGCAGGGAATTATTCTGGGTTGTACCGAGATAGGCCTATTGGTTGGTGCTAAAGATGCCTCTGTTCCTTTATATGACACCGCAGAAATACATGCTGTTCGTGCGGCGGAGCTTTCACTGAAAGCTTAAGCGTCACTGCAAATTACTTTTTACCGATTTGAATATTCAAACCCGATAACAAGAGAACATTTACCCATGCTGGAATCGTTAACCCTACAACCCATTGCGAAATTTGATGGAACTATTAATTTGCCTGGTTCAAAAAGTGTTTCTAACCGGGCATTACTGCTGGCTGCAATGGCACAGGGCAAAACCCGACTGACTAACCTGCTAGACAGTGATGATGTTCGTCATATGCTTAATGCGTTAAAAGCACTGGGTGTTCATTATCAGTTATCTGATTGCCATACCATTTGCGATATCGACGGTGTAGGGGGACCATTGAAGGCTCCAAACGCACTGGAGATATTTTTGGGAAATGCAGGAACGGCCATGCGCCCGCTGGCTGCGGCATTAAGTTTGGGGCAGAGTGATATCATCCTAACCGGTGAGCCTCGAATGAAAGAGCGTCCGATTGGTCATCTGGTGGATTCATTACGTCAGGGTGGCGCGCAGATTGATTACCTTGAGCAACAAAACTACCCACCGCTTCGTCTGCGTGGTGGTTTTCAGGGGGGAAATATCTCTGTCGATGGTTCTGTGTCCAGCCAATTTTTAACGGCCTTATTGATGACGGCTCCATTGGCGGTACAAGATACCCATATTGCGATTAAAGGTGATTTAGTTTCAAAACCCTATATCGACATTACACTTCATATGATGAGCGATTTTGGTATTGAAGTCCGTCATGACAACTACCAGGTTTTCCATGTCAAAGGGCAACAACAGTATCGTGCAGTGGAACAATATCTGGTTGAAGGTGATGCCTCTTCAGCATCTTACTTTCTTGCGGCAGCAGCGATTAAAGGCGGTAGCGTGAGAGTTACCGGCATCGGTAAAAACAGTGTTCAGGGCGATATTCGTTTTGCCGATGTGCTGGAAGCCATGGGGGCCAAAATTATTTGGGGCGACGATTTTATCGAATGTCAGCATGGTGTGTTAAACGGCACTGATATGGATATGAACCATATTCCGGATGCGGCGATGACCATTGCCACCACGGCGCTGTTCGCTAAAGGGGAAACCCGCATTCGTAATATCTACAACTGGCGAGTTAAAGAGACCGACCGGCTCAGTGCAATGGCAACGGAACTGAGAAAAGTAGGTGCAGAAGTAGAGGAGGGGGAAGATTATATTCGAGTGGTTCCACCTGCACATCTGAAGCATGCAGAAATTGAAACTTATAACGATCACCGTATGGCGATGTGTTTTTCGCTGGTAGCGTTGTCCGATACGCCAGTGACCATTTTGGACCCAAAATGTACCGCCAAAACCTTTCCTGACTACTTTAAACAGTTCGCGCGTTTAAGTCAGTTGGCATAACGTTGCTATTTCAAGTGATACAGGTTTTAGCCACCTGTATCACTTATCTGATACTTGCATGTCTTTTCAATCAACAAATAGGGTTAACATCCATCTATTTACGCACCTTTCTTATTGAAATCTAATTATTTGTTCTTTTTGCATACGACCATAGTGAATACATATCCTGTCAGTTAGCAGCGATGATGCGTATAATCACGGGATATGTTCCATTGACGTACATCATGATTTTTCTGGTTTAAAGGAGCTCGATATGACAGCAGTTGCGCCGGTAATAACCGTTGACGGCCCAAGCGGAGTGGGGAAAGGAACGCTCTGTCAGGCTTTGGCCGAAAAACTGGGGTGGCATTTACTGGATTCAGGTGCTATTTATCGCGTTTTAGCATTAGCCGCACTGCATCATGAAGTGGATCTGGCTTCGGAAGAGGCGCTAGTTCCTCTGGCTATTCATTTGAATGTTCGTTTTATTTCTCAACAAAACCAATTGCAGGTGATTCTTGAGGGTGAAACGGTAACCAATGAAATCCGCAATGAGAGTGTTGGTAATGCGGCATCTCAAGTCGCGGCATTTCCGCGCGTCAGAGAAGCGCTATTACGTCGCCAAAGAGCATTTAGAGAGGCCCCAGGGCTGATTGCTGATGGCCGCGATATGGGAACGATTGTTTTTCCTGATGCGCCGGTGAAAATTTTTCTCGATGCCAGCGCGGAAGAGAGAGCCAGAAGACGCATGCTACAGTTGCAGGAAAAGGGGCAGTGTGTTAAATTCGAACGTCTTTTGTCTGAGATACAGGAACGGGATTCCCGGGATCGTAATCGGGCGGTTGCACCCCTAGTTCCGGCTACTGATGCGTTAATGATCGATTCAACCCATATGAGTGTTGATGAAGTGATTGAACGTGCGTTAGCTTATGTGCAAAGTGTGCTAAAATAATTCATGTCTACTGCTTATATTTTAGGCAGTGGGCTTTTTATGAATAACTCTGTTGCAAGGATGTAAGCAGGGTATGTATAACAACCCCATCGGGCCGGATGTCAGATGGACGTTAAATTAAAGAATCCTGAAGATTAATAACATGACTGAATCTTTTGCTCAACTCTTTGAAGAATCCCTGAATGAAATTGAAACCCGTCCGGGTTCCATTGTACGCGGCGTTGTTGTTGCTATTGATAAAGACGTTGTTCTGGTTGACGCAGGTCTGAAATCAGAATCTGCAATCCCAGTAGAACAGTTTAAAAACGCTCAGGGCGAACTGGAAATCCAGGTTGGTGATGAAGTAGACGTAGCGCTAGATGCTATCGAAGATGGTTTCGGTGAAACTCTGCTGTCTCGTGAGAAAGCGAAGCGTCATGAAGCTTGGATCACGCTGGAAAAAGCTTCTGTAGAAGCTGCAACTGTTATTGGTATTATCAATGGCAAGGTCAAAGGTGGATTTACCGTTGAGCTTAACGGCATTCGTGCGTTCTTACCAGGTTCACTGGTAGACGTTCGTCCTGTTCGTGACACGCTGCACTTAGAGGGCAAAGAGCTTGAGTTCAAGGTTATCAAACTTGACCAAAAACGTAACAACGTTGTTGTTTCTCGCCGTGCTGTAATCGAATCAGAAAACAGTGCAGAGCGCGATCAACTGCTAGAAAACCTGCAAGAAGGCATGGAAGTTAAAGGTATCGTTAAGAACCTTACTGACTACGGTGCATTCGTTGATCTGGGTGGCGTTGACGGCCTGTTACACATTACTGATATGGCTTGGAAACGCGTTAAGCATCCTAGCGAAATCGTTAATGTTGGTGATGAAATCCTGGTTAAAGTTCTTAAGTTTGACCGCGATCGTACCCGTGTTTCACTGGGTCTGAAGCAGTTAGGCGAAGATCCGTGGGTAGCTATCGCTAAGCGTTACCCAGAAGGTACTAAACTGACTGGTCGCGTAACCAACCTGACTGACTACGGCTGCTTCGTTGAAATCGAAGAAGGCGTTGAAGGTCTGGTACACGTTTCAGAAATGGATTGGACCAACAAAAACATTCATCCATCTAAAGTTGTTAACGTGGGTGATGTGGTTGAAGTTATGGTTCTGGATATCGACGAAGAACGTCGTCGTATCTCTCTGGGTCTGAAGCAGTGCAAAATGAACCCATGGCAGCAATTCGCTGAAACCCATAACAAGGGCGAGCGTGTTGAAGGTAAGATCAAGTCAATCACTGACTTCGGTATCTTCATCGGCTTAGACGGCGGTATTGATGGTCTGGTTCACCTGTCTGACATATCTTGGAACGTTGCTGGAGAAGAAGCGGTTCGTGACTATAAGAAAGGTGACGAAATCGCCGCTGTGGTTCTGCAAGTTGATGCAGAGCGCGAGCGTATCTCTTTAGGCGTTAAGCAATTGGCTGAAGATCCATTTAACAACTACCTAGCTAATAACAAGAAAGGTGCTATTGTTAAAGGGAAAGTAACAGCAGTTGACGCAAAAGGTGCTACAGTTGAATTAGCGGGTGGCGTTGATGGTTACCTGCGTGCTGCTGATGCAAGCCGTGAGCGTGTTGAAGATGCAACCACGGTTCTGAGCGTTGGTGATGAAGTTGAAGCTAAATACACGGGTGTTGATCGTAAAAACCGTGTAATCAGCCTGTCTGTCCGTGCTAAAGACGAAGCTGATGAGAAAGAAGCCGTTGCTACTGTTAATAATACTAACAGCACTAAGCAAGAAGAAGGTGGATTCTCTAACGCTATGGCTGAAGCATTTAAAGCAGCTAAAGGCGAATAATGGCGAGGGGCAGCAATGCTGCCCCTTCGGTAGTTGAGCTGATAAGCTTGGAGGAACGATGACCAAGTCTGAACTTATAGAAAGACTCGCTAGTAGACACACTCATTTACCAACTAAATCAGTTGAAGATGCAGTGAAAGAGATGCTTGAGCATATGGCAGTAACTTTAGCCGGTGGTGAACGCATCGAGATCCGTGGGTTTGGCAGTTTTTCTCTTCACTACCGTGCCCCGCGTGTTGGACGTAACCCAAAAACGGGTGAGAAAGTGGAACTAGAAAGTAAATATGTTCCGCACTTTAAACCAGGTAAAGAGTTACGCGATCGTGCGAATATTTACGGTCAATAATCCGTAAATCATTGCCTGTTTGACTTAATTATAAAATCCGGACCAGTTAATCTGTTCCGGATTTTTTATTGGTTTAAGTTTATAAGCAGTCTGAAAACTCAGCCCGCTTCGCAATATCCATGCAACAATAGGCAATGCGAATAAAATATTGCTTTCCGGTTCGCTCTTCTGATTTCCTCTTGTCGTCCCACAATAGATATCCATATATAAAACGGAATAACAAAGCCGTATCCAAAGGATCTCTATTTTGCGTTCAGTGCTCTCAATCGATCTGATTTCATGTGCGGTAATCAGCGGTATTCTACCCTTGCTATTTCTCCCGAAACTTCCTTCCCCATTGATTTGGTGGTCGGTTGCGATGATTGCTCTACTGTGTGCTGGATGTCGAGGGAATAACCTAAAGTTCTTATCTATTACGTTACTCAGTTTTTTATGGGGTACCTTGTATGCTGATGAAGCTTATCATCAGGTCAATAGTTACGCGGGGCGCACAGCCCAAGTACAGGGGCAGATAGTGAGTGCCCAGATCAACGCAAAAGAATCTCAAACCGTGTTGCTACGGGTGAAGCAGGTAGATGGCCAGACATTATCGTGGATGGAATACTTCACGTTGCCACTCCACTTTTCGATGACCGATCAGATAATTGCCCAACAAATGGCGGCAGGGCAGCAATGGCAGTTAAATCTGCTATTCAGAGCGGTTCACAGTCGTTTAAATCAGGGGGATATGACCAGCAACGTAGGGCTATTGCCATTCATCAGCCGCTCATTGGGCAGGTCAAGTCAGCAAAAGTCTTGGATGAATCTATAGAGCTTCGGCAGAAATTAATGAATCGGGTGCAACAGTTTATAGCGCCGTTAGCAACCAAGGATATCATTTTGGCCCTCGCATTTGGTGAACGGGGAGGGATGCGGCCAGAACGAAGAACACTGTTCTTACAAACAGGAACCGCTCATCTGATGGCAATATCGGGCCTACACATTTCTTTGGCGGCATTGTTCGGTTGGGCTTTAGCCCGAGGGATACAGTATCTTTTTCGCAATCGCTATATAGGCTTGTGGTTTCCTATGCTTTTGGGATGGATAACTGCAACGTTATACGTTTGGTTATCGGGGGCCAATCCTCCTGCGTTAAGAGCTTTTTTGGCACTTTCAATCTGGATGTTACTGAGAGGGAAAGGAATTAACTGGACTCCGTGGCAGGTTTGGTTACGTATCATTACCCTACTATTGATATTCGATCCATTGATGATTCTCTCTGACAGCTTATGGCTATCCTGTCTGGCCGTTGCCGGATTGATTTTTGGTTTCAATGGGTTCCATTGCCTAGTTGGATAACGTTTCGTTATCGAGTCTTGGCCCGTTGGCTACATTTACAGCTAGCCATGATGGTTTTGCTTATCCCCATACAGCTTTTTATGTTTCATGGCATCAGTTGGACATCATTACCGGCCAATCTTGTCGCTGTACCTGTGGTCTCATTTGTGACCGTTCCTGCGATATTATTCGGACTACTCTTTTGCTGGTTACCATCATTGGCAATCTTATTTTGGTGGATTGCAGATTACTCATTATTAGGCGTGTTGTTTACATTGGGAGAGTTGCAGCAGGGATGGGCCGCCGTTGCTAGTTCAACGTTGCTATTTAGTGGGTTAGGTTGGGTGCTAATCATTTGTTGGCGTCTCTCGTTGTGGCGTTGCGGGTTGTTTACGCCATGGGTAACCCTCATCGCGATTCTGGTCCCATTTGGGCAAAAGCCGGATGAAAAATGGCGGGTTGATATGTTAGATGTTGGTCACGGTTTGGCCGTGGTTATTCGACAAGGAGATCGGGCGATAATCTATGATACCGGCAATAGTTGGAATGGTGGTTCAATGGCCGAAAAAGAGATCCTGCCATTTTTGCGTTGGCATCGTTTATCTTTGCTGGGCATCATTATCAGCCATCAGGATTTGGACCATATTGGCGGTTTAGACGTATTACAGAAAGCCTATCCTGAAGCGTGGTTACGTATACCAAACCGGTCCTCAGGTGAAGGTTGTCAGCAGGGAGATCGTTGGCAATGGGGGCATTTAACGTTTAACGTACTTTGGCCGCCGGTTCTGGTCACTCGGGCTTATAATGCCAACTCTTGTGTATTACGTATTAGCGATGGTAAATATAGCGTATTGCTAACCGGAGATCTGGAAAGCATTCAGGAACTGAATCTAGTTAAACACTATGGTAATCAACTGGTCAGTGATATTTTACAGACACCCCATCATGGCAGTAAAAGCTCATCCACACTCTCCTTTATACAAACGGTCAATCCACAGGCTACATTAACCTCGGTATCACGTTATAATCCTTGGAATCTCCCCGCTAAAAGTGTGGAACAACGGTATAAAAACTCTAGAATAAAATGGATTTCTACAGCGAAATCTGGTCAGGTTAGTTTATTGTTTTATAAAGATAAATATAGAATATTAACCCTCAGAGAAGATTTTATGCCCCGCTGGTATCACCAGTGGTTTGGTTCTTTGCTTCATAATGAGTAGAATAGCGCGCTATTTCGCATAATGTTGGTAACTAATGTTGAATGATAAAGACCTAACTACGTGGCAAACATTTGGCCGTTTATGGCCATTGATTAAGCCATTTAAGCTCGGACTGATTGTCTCTGCCGTGGCACTGATTTTGAATGCCGGTACGGATGCAATGATGCTCTCATTATTGAAACCCTTGCTAGATGATGGTTTTGGTAAGGCTGGCAGTCGCGTATTAGTCTGGATGCCATTGGTTGTGCTTGGGCTGATGGTCATGCGCGGCATCACCAGCTATGTTTCAACCTACTGCTTGTCATGGGTTTCTGGCAAGGTGGTAATGACCGTTCGTCGTCGGCTATTTGGTCATATGATGAATATGCCGGTTTCTTTCTTTGATCAGCAATCAACGGGAACGTTATTGTCCCGTATTACTTATGATTCAGAGCAGGTTGCTTCCTCTTCCTCCGGTGCATTAATCACCGTCGTTCGTGAAGGGGCCTATATTCTGGCGCTGTTTGGCATCATGTTTTATAACAGCTGGCAGCTATCCTTGATTTGGTAATTCTGGCGCCGGTTGTCTCTTTTGTTATCCGTTTTGTTTCCAAGCGTTTTCGTAGTATCAGTAAAAATATGCAAAACACGATGGGGCAAGTTACCGCCAGTGCTGAACAGATGCTAAAAGGGCATAAAGAAGTCTTGCTATTCGGTGGTCAGGATGTAGAAACGGATCGTTTTAATAAAGTTAGCAACAGGATGCGTCAACAAGGTATGAAGATGGTTGCGGCATCAGCCATATCTGACCCCATTGTTCAACTGATAGCCTCAACCGCGTTAGCAATGGTGCTGTTTGCTGCCAGTTTCCCCAGCATTATGGATACGTTGACTGCTGGTACCATTACCGTGGTGTTCTCTTCAATGGTGGCATTAATGAAGCCGCTTAAATCATTAACTAACGTTAATGCTCAATTCCAACGTGGTATGGCTGCCTGTCAGACATTGTTTGCCATTCTGGATATGAAAACAGAACAAGATACCGGTACTCTGAAAGTTGATCGCGTACAGGGCAATGTTGAACTCAGGAATGTGACATTTACTTACCCAACTAAAGATGTGCCTGCATTGAGAAATATCAACCTGACAATTCCAGCTGGAAAAACGGTGGCGTTAGTGGGGCGTTCTGGCTCGGGTAAATCAACCATTGCTAATTTATTGACGCGCTTTTATGACATCCAAGAAGGTGAAATTCTGATTGATGATCATGAAATTCGTGAGTATACCTTGGCATCGTTGCGCTCTCAGGTGGCGGTAGTTTCTCAAAGTGTTCATTTGTTTAATGACACCATAGCCAATAACATTGCTTATGCCCGAACTACTGAGTATTCCCGTGAAGACATTGAGAAGGCCGCAACAATGGCCTACGCGATGGATTTCATCAATAAAATGGATAATGGCCTCGACACCGTGATTGGTGAGAACGGGGTTCTGCTATCCGGTGGTCAGCGCCAGCGTATTGCTATTGCTCGAGCATTATTAAGGGACAGTCCTATTTTGATCCTTGATGAAGCAACCTCTGCGCTGGATACTGAATCAGAACGCGCTATCCAAGCCGCGCTGGATGAGTTACAGAAAAACAGGACTTCTCTGGTGATTGCCCATCGCCTGTCCACGATCGAGAAAGCAGACGAAATTCTGGTTATTGAAGATGGGCGTATTGTTGAACGTGGCAACCATGCCTCGCTGATTAAGAATAGCGGCACTTATGCTCAGTTGCATCGGATGCAATTTAGCCAATGATTGAGCGCATTTGGTCCGGCGAATCCAAAATCTATTTGCTGCTGTTGCCGCTTTCATGGCTATATGGCTTGATTAGCGGTTTAAGGCAGCTTGGATATCGTCATGGCTGGTTAACGTCATGGCGCTCGCCGGTACCGGTTGTGGTCGTTGGTAATTTGACGGCCGGTGGTAATGGTAAAACACCGGTAGTGATTTGGTTGGTGGAGAATTTACAACGTCAGGGAATTCGAGCTGGCGTGGTATCCCGGGGATATGGTGGAAAATCTGATCGCTATCCTTTGGTCTTGGATCAAAACACCAGCACGGAAGTCGCGGGAGATGAACCGGTGCTTATCTTCCAACGTACTGGCGCACCTGTGGCGGTTGCCCCCGTGCGATCAGATGCGGTCAAAACCCTACTTAATCAATTTAAACTGGATGTCATCATCACTGATGATGGATTGCAGCACTACGCATTACAGCGAGATGTTGAACTGGTTGTGATTGATGGTGTTCGGCGCTTTGGTAATGGTTGGTGGTTACCCGCAGGTCCAATGCGTGAACGAGCAGGGCGCTTGCGTTCCGTTGGTGCCGTGATTACCAATGGGGGCAAAGCACGGGAAAATGAAATATCGATGGAGCTCAAACCGGGAGAAGCGATTAATCTGCTGAGTGGTGAGCGCTGTCAGGTGGTGGATCTCACACGGGTTGTTGCAATGGCAGGAATCGGTCATCCCCCTCGTTTTTTCCAAACCTTAAGCACGCTCAATGTGCAACCTGAGCAAACCCATGCTTTTGCCGATCATCAGCCATACACGGAAGCTTTGTTGGCAAATCTAGTCAACGCAGAACAAAGCTTACTGATGACAGAAAAAGATGCAGTAAAGTGCCGGGCCTTTGCTCAAAAAAATTGGTGGTATTTACCTGTTGACGCTCAACTTCCCGCCGAAAGTGCGGAGAAGCTATTAGCCTTGATAATGAGTAAGATTGAGAAAAAATAGTCCCTCGTTACTTTATTGAATAACTAAAATACGCCTCGCTTCATCAAGTATCCGTATGGTGTTTATCATTAAATCCTCGGGTGAAATATGATATTCTTGCCCATCATAAAGTTATGTTACTCGTCCGATAATAGAGGTCGTGCATGGATCATCGTTTGCTGGAAATCATTGCTTGCCCGGTTTGTAATGGGAAACTCACCTTTAATAAAGAACATCAGGAACTGATTTGTAAGATTGATGGTTTAGCTTTTGCTATTCGTGACGGCATCCCCGTCTTACTTGAGTCTGAAGCGCGCAAACTGACGTTAGATGAGAAAACAGTATGAGTTTTATTGCAATTATCCCTGCTCGTTACGCCTCGACTCGTCTACCGGGTAAACCGCTGGCTGACATCGCAGGTAAACCGATGGTGGTTCACGTCATGGAAAGAGCACTGGAATCCGGTGCATCTAGAGTGATTGTAGCAACCGATAATATTGATGTACAAAAAGCCGTAGAAGCGGCTGGTGGAGAGGTTTGCCTTACCAGCCCGCACCATAATTCCGGAACCGAACGTTTGGCCGAGGTAATCGAACGTTATCAGTTCAGTGATGATGAAATCATCGTTAACGTTCAGGGTGATGAACCTCTAGTACCTCCAGTGATTATCCGTCAGGTTGCTCATAATCTGCTTGGTGCTGATGCCGGTATGGCAACACTGGCGGTGCCAATTACTTCTGTTGAAGAAGTGTTTAATCCGAACGCGGTTAAAGTGGTTATCAATAGCGAAGGCTACGCGCTCTATTTTTCAAGGGCAGCGATTCCTTGGGATCGCGAACGTTTTTCCGTTTCTCAGAAGGAAATCGGCGATTTCTATCTTCGCCATATAGGTATTTATGCCTACCGTGCTGGATTTATTCGTCGCTATATCAGTTGGGCGCCAAGCCCACTTGAGCAAATAGAAATGTTAGAGCAGCTAAGAGTGTTATGGTACGGCGAAAAGATTCACGTTGAAGCTGCGATTGAAGTACCTTCCGTTGGCGTCGATACGCCTGAAGACTTGGCCCGCGTTCGGGAAGTGCTGGGTCATCAGTAAGGATCATTCGGGTAGAGAATAAGCCGTTCGGAGTGCTTCCGAACGGCTTATTCATATTAAACAATAAAAACTACTCTTTGACGGTTAGCCATAAATCGCCCAACGTTTCGTACCAAGCACGTTCGCTATGTGACAAATAGATAGGGGAAGGAAAGGCTTTCTCCCAAGGGCTAAGTGGCCCCAATGATGCCAACTGATTGGCGGGCGCTGGAATAGGGTTTAATCCCTCCTTCTGAAAAATACGCATTGCTCTGGGAAGATGGTTGGCAGAGGTCACCAATAACAGCGTTTTTTGCCGTGCTATCTGAGCTACCGCCTGCGCTTCTTCGATCGTATCTTGGGCCTGTGGCAACATGATGATGTCCTGTTCAGGGACACCTAAGCTCTCAGCGACCATCGCTGCGACTTTCGCATTGGGTAAAGGATTGGAAATCGCGGCAGCGCCCGTAAAAATCATTTTAGCGCCAGGGTGTTGACGATAAAGGCGAACCCCTTCAGTGACTCTTGGCAAGCTGTTAGACAAAAGATTAGCGCTCGGTGCCCATTCCGGATTGTAAGTATAGCCACCACCAAGAACCACGATATAGTCGATGGGACCCTTTTTCTGGTAGGTAGCATAATGATTTTCCAGCGGCATCAGTAATCTGTCAGCAACTGGTTGGAGACTCAGTAGCAATAAAGCAAGCCAGCTTACCGTCATCAGTGTTTTTGCGCTTTTTTGCCAACGGCTAAACCAAAGTAGCAGCAGTGCAAGCGCCATTAACAGCAGCAGGAAGGACAAAGGAAGCAGCAGGTTACCGATAATTTTTTTTAAAATAAATAGCATGTCTTTTCCAAAAAACGGGTGTTCTTTGTATAAAAAAACACCATCCGAATATCCAGACAGGATGAATAAGATTTATTCTATATCAGCCTGTGTCAAAATAGCAGGCTGATATAATGAGAGACTCATTTGTGAGTTATGGAAATAAAGTCTGGCGGAGTCAATTTGAGAGCCACCAAAGATCGTAATTTTGATGATATTGCAGAGAAGTTTTCCCGCAATATCTATGGCACGACAAAAGGCGAAATTCGTCAGGCGGTGTTGTGGCAAGATCTCGAGCACCTGCTGTCACTCATGCCCCAGCGTCCATTGCGTATCCTTGATGCTGGCGGTGGTGAAGGGGTAATGGCCTGTGAGATGGCTGCGCGTGGGCATCAGGTGATTTTTTGTGACATCTCAGCAGAAATGCTGAAACGAGCAGAGCTGGCCGCGGCAGAAAAAGGTGTGAGCCAACAGATACAATTTATCCACTGTGCAGCAAAGGATGTATCAGATCATTTAGAACAGCCGGTAGATCTGGTATTGTTTCACGCGGTTTTAGAATGGGTTCAGGACCAGCGCGGTACGCTGGAAGCGCTGATCCAATGCCTGCAGCCCGCAGGCATGTTATCATTGATGTTTTACAATTATAACGCACTGTTATTTCGTAATATTACGTTAGGTAATTTTGGCTATATTGAAGCCGGGATGCAAAAAAAGAAAAAGCGAACGCTGTCACCTGACCGACCACTGGAACCTCAGCAGGTCTATAATTGGTTAGATGAAATGCAGATGGTCACCATCGGCAAGAGTGGAGTCCGAGTTTTTCATGATTATGCACAGAATAAACAACAACAGCAGCAGGATTTTGCTGCCTTGTTGGCACTGGAGTTGCGCTATTGCCGACAAGAGCCGTTTGTCAGTTTGGGACGTTATATTCATGTGATAGCACAAAAGCCAAACGAGTCGAACGTAAAGGATGAACTATGAGTGATTTTTCCCAGACTGTACCTGAACTGGTCGCCTGGGCGCGTAAAAACGATTTTTCATTGTCGTTACCAACAGAACGTCTGGCATTTTTATTAGCCATAGCCACGCTGAATAGCGATCGGTTAGATGGTGAAATGAGTGAAGGCGAACTGGTTGATGCATTCAGACATGTAAGTAAAGGGTTTGAGCAAACTCACGAAACCGTTGCGGTGCGTGCTAACAATGCTATCAATGACATGGTGAAGCAACGACTTTTGAACCGTTTTACCAGTGAACTGGCCGATGGTAATGCTATCTATCGTTTAACACCGTTGGGCATTGGTATTACCGACTATTATATTCGCCAGCGTGAATTCTCTTCACTGCGCCTCTCTATGCAGCTATCGATCGTTGCTCAGGAACTGAACCTGGCAGCCGAAGCAGCCGAAGAGGGCGGTGATGATTTCCATTGGCACCGAAACGTATTTGCCCCGCTGAAATATTCGGTTGCCGAAATCTTTGACAGTATCGATCTCACCCAGCGCATAATGGATGAGCAGCAACAAAACGTAAAAGATGATATCGCTGCCCTGTTAGGTAAAGACTGGCGAGCTGCTATTTCGAGCTGTGAAGCCTTATTGATGGAAACTTCAGGTACCTTGCGGGAACTGCAAGATACGTTGGAAGCCGCTGGGGATAAACTTCAGGCCAATTTATTACGCATTCAGGATGCCACAATGAACAATTCTGAACTGCTGTTTGTCGATAAATTGGTATTGGACTTACAGTCTAAACTGGATCGTATTATCAGTTGGGGTCAGCAAGCTATCGATCTGTGGATTGGCTACGATCGCCATATCCATAAATTTATCCGTACAGCGATAGATATGGATAAAAACCGCATCTTCTCCCAGCGTTTACGCCAATCATTACAAACCTACTTTGACCAACCTTGGGCGCTAACTTACGCAAATGCCGAACGACTGTTTGATATGCGTGACGAAGAGTTGGCCCTTCGTAGTGAAGAGGTTACCGGTGAACTTCCACCGGATTTAGAATTTGAAGAATTTACCGAAATGCGAGAGCAAATAGCGGCGCATATTGAAGCGGCACTTGAGATCTATCGACGGGATGCCCTGCCGTTGGATCTAGGTGCAGTCATGCGTAGCTATTTGACTCAATTCCCACGTTCCCGCCACTTTGACGTAGCCCGACTGTTAGTCGATCAGGCCGTCAGACTTGGCGTGGCAGATGCTGATTTCTCCGGGTTGCCTGCCGAATGGCAGTCAATTAACGATTACGGAGCCAAGGTGCAGGCCCATGTCATCGACAAATATTGAACAAATCATGCCGGCTAAGCTGGCTCAGGCAATTGCTAATTCACTTTTCCCGGCGCTTGATAGCCAATTGCGCTCTGGTCGCCATATCGGCACGGATGAACTAGATAATCATGCTTTCCTGATGGATTATCAGGATGAGTTGGAGCTGTTTTATCAACGCTATAACGTTGAGTTAATTCGGGCGCCAGAAGGGTTCTTCTATTTGCGTCCTCGCTCCACCACGCTGATATCCCGCTCGGTTCTATCCGAATTGGATATGATGGTAGGTAAGATTCTTTGCTATCTCTACCTCAGCCCGGAGCGGTTAGCGCAGGAAGGTATCTTTAGCGGTCAGGAACTGTACGAAGAGCTGATTTCATTGGCAGATGAAAGCAAACTATTAAAATATGTCAACCAGCGTTCGACCGGTTCTGACCTTGACCGTCAGAAACTACAGGAAAAAGTCCGAACGTCCCTTAACCGATTGCGCCGTTTAGGCATGGTGACGTTTATGGGAACTGACAGCACTAAGTTTCGAATTACCGAAGCGGTTTTCCGTTTCGGTGCGGATGTTCGCAGTAGTGACGATCCAAGAGAAGCGCAATTGCGTATGATTCGTGATGGTGAGGCGATGTCGCTGGAGAATAGTTTGTCACTGACTGATGATGACCAGAATAATGAAAACGTGGCGGATAGCGCGGAGGATGAACAGGAATGATTGAACGCGGTAAATTTCGCTCGTTAACGCTGGTCAACTGGAATGGCTTTTTTGCCCGAACTTTTGATCTGGATGAGTTAGTCACTACACTTTCTGGCGGTAACGGGGCAGGGAAATCCACCACCATGGCGGCTTTCGTTACTGCTTTGATTCCCGATCTGACATTACTTCACTTCCGTAATACCACGGAAGCGGGAGCCACCAGTGGTTCCAGAGATAAAGGTCTGTACGGTAAGTTAAAAGCCGGTGTTTGTTATGCCACGTTAGACGTGGTGAACTCCCGACATCAGCGTGTTATCTGCGGGGTTCGTTTACAGCAAGTTGCCGGTCGTGATAAGAAGGTGGATATCAAACCCTTCACTATTTCGGGTTTACCGGCAGCGATACAGCCGACTCAAATTCTGACTGAGACAGTCGGTGAGCGTCAGGCTCGCGTCCTACCTCTGCCTGAGTTAAAAGAGCGGGTTGAAGCTATTGAAGGGGTTCAGTTTAAGCAATTTAACTCTATTGCTGACTACCATGCACTGATGTTTGATTTGGGCGTTATTCCTAAGCGTTTACGCTCTTCTTCCGATCGCAGTAAGTTCTATCGTCTGATTGAAGCTTCATTGTACGGTGGTATTTCCAGTGCCATCACCCGTTCCTTACGGGATTACCTGCTGCCGGAAAACAGCGGAGTGCGTAAAGCCTTCCAAGATATGGAATCCGCACTGCGGGAAAACCGCATGACACTCGAGGCTATTCGAGTTACTCAGTCTGACCGAGATCTGTTTAAGCACCTGATTTCTGAAGCAACCTCTTATGTGGCCGCTGACTATATGCGTCACGCCAACGAACGACGGGTTCATCTTGACGGGGCATTGGTGCTACGCAATGAGTTGCTTACCAGCCGGACTCAATTGATTACTGAGCAGTATCGTCATGTTGAAATGGCGCGAGAGCTGACGGAGCAGTCCGGAGCGCAAACCGATCTTGAAATGGATTATCAGGCCGCCAGCGATCATCTGAATTTAGTACAAACGGCAATGCGCCAACAGGAAAAGATCGAACGTTATCAAGGCGATCTGGATGAGTTGACGTACCGTTTAGAAGAGCAAAATGAAGTTGTTGCTGAGTCTAATGAACAACTGGCGGAATATCAGGCTCGCACCGAAGGTTCTGAACTTGAAGTTGATGAGTTAAAAAGCCAGTTGGCTGACTATCAACAAGCGTTGGACGTACAGCAAACTCGGGCCATTCAGTACCAGCAGGCGTTGACCGCGCTGGAACGTGCTCGTGAAGTGTGCCAACTGCCCGAGCTGACGGCAGATAATGCTGATGAATGGTTAGATACCTTTACTGCCCGCGAGCAAGAGGCAACGGAAGCATTATTAGCACTGGAGCAAAAACTTAGCGTAGCCGATGCGGCGCACAGTCAGTTTGAAGAAGCCTATCAGTTGGTTTGTAAAATGGCTGGTGAAGTCAGCCGGGCGGATGCTTGGAAAACAGCGAAAGAGCTATTACGCGACTGGTCATCACAGCAGCATCAGGCGGAGCGAGTCAATGCATTACGCATTCAGCTTTCAGAGCTGGAGCAGCGTTTACGCGAGCAGAAAGATGCAGAACGTTTACTGCAAGAATTTTGTAAGAAAGCCGGACATGACTATCAACTGGAAGCGTTGGAAGACGTTCGTAGCGAGCTGGAAATGCGTCTGGAAGAGCTGTCTCAGGGCGCAGCCAGTTTTGGTGAACAGAGAATGTCTCTGCGTCAGGAACTGGAACAAGCCAACAGTCGTATCAAACAGTTATCAGAGAGAGCACCGGTCTGGATTGCTGCTCAGGATGCACTCACTCAGCTCGGTGAGCAGTGTGGTGAAAGCCTAGAAAACAGCGCTCAGATTACTGAACAGATGCAGTACCTGTTGGAGCGTGAGCGTGAAACTACCGTAGAACGCGACCAAATATCACAGCAAAAAAGTTTGATTGAGCAGCAAATTGAACGCCTGAGTCAACCGAGCGGAGCTGAAGATGGTCGTCTGCTGGCTTTAGCCGAGCGCTTTGGCGGCGTATTGTTATCTGAAATTTATGATGATGTGGTACTGGACGATGCGCCTTATTTCTCCGCGCTATACGGACCCGCCCGCCACGGTATCGTCGTGCCGGACCTTTCTCTGCTACGCGAGCATTTAGATGCTCTGGATGATTGCCCGGAAGATCTGTATCTGATTGAAGGAGATCCTCAATCATTTGATGACAGCGTCTTTGAGGCGGAAGAACTGACTGGCGCAATAGTAGTTAAAGTTTCCGATCGCCAGTGGCGCTATTCGCGTTTCCCGGAAGTGCCGTTATTTGGTCGAGCAGCCCGTGAAAACCGTCTGGAAGTACTGAGTGCAGAGCGCGAGGAATTGGCAGAACGTTATGCCACTATCTCTTTTGACGTACAAAAAACGCAGCGCTTGCACCAAAGTTTCAGCCGTTTTGTTGGCACACATCTTTCCGTGGTGTTTGATAGTGACCCAGAAGCGGAGATCCGCCAGTTAACTTCTCGTCGTAATGAAGTTGAACGTGAGCTGAATGGTCATGAAGGTCAGGAGCGTCAGCATAAACAACAGATCGATCAGGCTAAAGAGAGCATTAGCCAATTAAACCGCATCATGCCGCTGTTACACTTGATGGGGGATGACTCCCTGATTGAACGTGTTGACGTGATTCGTGAAGATCTGGAAGAGGCTCAGGAAGCCGCTCGCTATGTTCAACAGCATGGCAACACATTAAACAAACTTGAGCCATTAGTGGCGGTGTTGCAAAGCGACCCAACGCAGCATGAGAATTTACAGGCCAGCTATACGCAGGCGCAGGCGGTGCAGCGTCAGGCTAAACAACAGGCTTTTGCGTTAACTGAAGTGGTACAGCGTAGAGTTCATTTCAGCTACAGCGATTCGGCCGGCATGCTGACGGAAAACTCCGATTTAAACGATAAGCTACGTCAGCGTCTCGAGCAGGCAGAAGCCGAACGCAGCCGCGCCAGAGAGCAATTAAAATCTTATCAGGCCCAAGCTTCACAATTTAATCAAGTGCTCGCATCCCTCAAGAGTTCTTACGATGCCAAGCGCGATATGCTGAAAGAGTTAGGGCAGGAGTTGCAGGATATCGGCGTTCAGGCCGATTCCAATGCGGAAGCCAGAGCCAAGCAGCGCCGTGATGAGCTGTATGCCGGATTGCACCAGAATCGCCAGCGCTGTAATCAACTGGAGAAACAAATTACCTTCTGTGAAGCCGAGATGGATAATTTACAGAAGCGGTTACGCAAAGCAGAACGTGAATACCACCAGATTCGCGAACAGGTTGTCACTGCGAAAGCGGGTTGGTGCCTAGTGATGCGACTGGTTAAAGACAATGATGTTGAACGCCGTCTACATCGCCGTGAACTAGCTTATATGGATGCAGAAGAGCTGCGCTCAATGTCGGATAAAGCATTGGGTGCATTGCGTTTGGCGGTTTCTGATAACGAACATTTACGTGATGTCCTCAGAGCGTCGGAAGATCCTAAACGACCAGAGCGAAAAATTCAGTTCTATATTGCGGTCTATCAGCACCTAAGGGAGCGTATTCGTCAGGATATTATTCGTACCGACGATCCGGTTGAAGCCATTGAACAAATGGAGATTGAACTGGCTCGATTGACGGAAGAGTTAACGGCCCGCGAGCAGAAGCTGGCAATCAGTTCCAAGAGCGTAGCTAACATTATCCGCAAAACGATTCAGCGCGAGCAGAACCGTATTCGTATGCTGAATCAAGGCTTACAGGCCGTTGCCTTTGGTCAGGTTAAAAGCGTACGTTTAAATGTCAATGTGCGTGAAGCCCATGCGACATTACTCGAAGTCTTGTCTGAACAGCAGGAACAACACCAGGATCTGTTTAGTAGTAATCGGTTAACCTTCTCTGAAGCTTTAGCTAAACTCTATCAGCGTTTGAATCCGCATATTGATATGGGGCAGCGTACAGCGCAGACCATTGGTGAAGAGTTGCTGGACTACCGTAACTATCTGGAGCTGGAAGTGGAAGTATTCCGTGGCTCTGACGGTTGGTTGCGTGCCGAAAGTGGAGCTTTATCAACCGGTGAGGCTATCGGTACCGGTATGTCGATTTTGGTGATGGTGGTTCAGAGCTGGGAAGAAGAGTCCAAACGATTACGTGGTAAAGATATTTCGCCATGTCGTCTTCTGTTTCTGGATGAGGCCGCACGTCTTGATGCCAACTCGATTGCGACACTGTTTGAGCTTTGCGATCGTTTAGAGATGCAATTGGTGATTGCCGCCCCGGAAAATATTAGTCCGGAAAAGGGCACAACCTATAAGTTGGTTCGTAAGGTATTCCAAAATCATGAACACGTTCATGTGGTTGGCCTTAAAGGGTTTGCAGTAAATAAAGAGCCTGCTAAAGTTGAAAGTGAAGCGAAAAAAAGTGATGAACCAGATGTTTCTGAAGAGTTGTTACAATAAAACAATCTGAGATTATTGTTTAATTGTTATCTCGTTAAGATAATCTATGTTCAGGTCGCCGAGAGGCGGCCAATTTTTCGACTGCCAACTTATACAGGATGTTTAGTAGAAATGTTTAATTAGAGTGTATGTTTATCAAGCCATTTTAACGTTCAAATGGGGCATATAGTGGCAATGGTCAATAATTTGTTGGTAAGAGCAGGGGACAAAGGATGTTGTTGGTAAAACGAAAAATTATTAAAAATTTGGCGGTCAAATGTACATTAACGGCGTTGATGGCATTTCCATTGGGCGGATGTGCAGCTGATGAAGACCTGAATAATCAGGCTCCAGCCACTATTTCTGCAGAAGCAGCAACTGCAACGGCAGGGGAATCAGCAACAATAGCAGAAACACCCGCTATTGAAGTCCCTGCACAAGACCCAGCTCTTGTTGCTCAAGCTCGCGATGCGTTAATGACAGCATTGCCAGCAGGCGTAACGTTAAAGTTCATGCCTGAGTTGAGTTCGGTTTATGCCGTTTCAGAAATAAAGTCCCTTTGGGAAGATGAGAAAGTTCAGAAACAGTTTGAACAGCAACTAGCCGAAATGGCGCTGGCGGGTATACAACCTCAATTTGGGCAATGGGCGAAATTATTAACTCAGCCTGACATTACCGGTATGGCGAGAGATGCCATCTTGACTGATGCTTTGTTGGGCTATATGCATTTTGTTGAGGGTGTTAAAACTAATGGCAATCGTTGGTTATATAACAATGGCGCTTACAAAATGGCGGCCCCTTCGGTTGAGGCAATCGCTCAATGGCAGCAGGCAGTAAAAGATGGTAACTCAGAAGCGTTTATTCAAAGTTTAGCGCCGCAAAATATCTTCTATAGCAAAATGCATGATTCATTAAAGCCATTAGTTGAAGATGTTCAACCATGGCCGCAAATCACGCTTTCCAAGCAGAGTTTACGTCCAGGGAGCAGCAATAAAGATGTTCCTGCACTACGAGATATTCTGGCTCGCAGCGGTTTTATCAAGGGTGAAGGGGGTAATTCTCATGATGCAACAGCAGAAGGCGGGGCTTCATCATCTAAGAAAAAAGTATCACTGGTATATAGCGGTGAACTGGTTGATGGCGTAAAACGTTTTCAGCAAATGTATGGAATGGAAGCTGATGGTGTCATCGGTGATAGCACGCGTGAAGCGTTAAATATGGCACCGCAAACTCGTGCCGCTATTTTGGCGTTGAATATTCAGCGCTTACGCTTATTACCGAAGGATATGAGTCACGGTATTTTTGTTAACATTCCAGATTACACGCTGTTTTACTACGTCAATAATGAATTGGTTTTAGAGTCCCGAGTTATTGTCGGCTCGGTAAAACGTAAAACACCATTGATGAGCAGTGCGTTAAATAATGTGGTCGTTAACCCACCGTGGAACGTTCCGGTTAAATTGATTCGTGAAGATTTAGCGCCTAAAGCTAAGCGCGATGTGGAATATCTGAAACGCGGTGGCTATACGGTCTATTCCGGTTGGGGTAAAGGCGCTACCGTTGTTGATCCAAGTACGATTAATTGGTCAGCTGGCGGAAACTATCGCTTACAGCAGGCTCCTGGTCGGAGTAATGCATTAGGACGCTTTAAGTTTAATATGCCGAATGATGATGCTATCTATTTGCATGATACCCCTAACCATCGCTTGTTTGACAAAAATATGAGAGCGTTAAGTTCAGGCTGTATTCGGGTTAATAAAGCCTCCGAACTGGCTAATATTCTGTTAAATGGCGTGGGTTGGGATGACAACAAAATACAAAACACGCTGAAGCGCGGCAGCACGACTTATGCCAATATTCGAGAAGAGATCCCTGTGCAGCTTTATTATATGACCTCTTGGGTGTCAAATAGCGGTAATCCTGAATATCGTACCGATATTTATGGATACGACAGTGCGGCACAAGAAGGAATTAAAGAATTACCTCAGGTAGAAAAGTTATTGCGCTAATGCAGTAATCCTTTTATTTCTGTTGTCATAATAATATGTGTTTACGGGTGCTTACATTTAAGCACCCGTAGAAACAGTCAAAGTCTGGACTGTGGGGCATTAAAAGTTATGCTGTACACAGGCTTAATTTAATAGTCGATTGTTTTATTAACACTTTTGCTTACTACATTGATAGTGAAACAATATGGCATAAATCAGTTCATGTCTGCGCCTATTGGTGTAACGAAATTATTTTGTAACCTGTTTTACTGAGTATAAATAGAATTATGGATAAAATTGATCATCACCGTCGTAAATGGCTGACTATTAGTGGCGCAGCATTAGGTTTGGCACTGATTTCTGATGCGGCATTTGCTGCTTCCAGCACCTCAACGGCAAAAAAAGGTAAGAGTGCGCTACGTACCCGTACTTTGTTGGTTAAGAATATCAATACAAATGAAACTATTCAGTCAACTTACTTTAACGGTAAGAGCTATGACAAAACAGAACTATCCCGTTTAAATCATATTTTCCGCGATCGGCGTAACGACCAAATTACCACCATTGATCCTCAGCTTTACGATAAGCTCTATTATTTACAAAAGCAGTTTGGTAATAAACAAATTGAGCTTATTTGCGGTTATCGTAGCGTAGACTCCAATAATGATATGCGTAGCCAGAAGCGTGGGGTAGCAAAGCATAGCTATCATACGTTAGGTCAAGCGGCTGATATTCGTATCGAAGGCGTACCGCTGAGAAGCCTGAGGGATGCTGCATTACAGATGAAATCCGGAGGGGTTGGCTATTACCCATCCAGTGATTTTGTACATGTTGACACTGGGCCAGTTAGAACCTGGTAATTAGGGCTATTTTCGACATGAAATGTATAAGGCGTCTACTCAGACGCCTTATTTTATGCAGGGAGCTAAACAAATCAGAAAGAAGTGGTAATATAATTTATTGCTTAAAATAGTAATCATATTAGCTATGAGGGAGAGCTTCTTTGAAATACAAAATTATTCCAGTCACACCTTTCCAGCAAAATTGCACATTATTGTGGTGTGAAGAAACGAAACAGGCCGTGATTGTTGATCCTGGCGGGGAGCCTGCGATACTAAGCAAAACGATTGAAGAGCTGGGTTTAACACTGGTTAAAGTATTATTGACGCATGGACATCTGGATCATGTCGGTGCAGCCAGTAAAATGGCACGACGTTACACGGTGCCGATTGTTGGGCCTCATAAAGATGATGCTTTTTTACTGGAAACGCTGTTAGAGCAAAGCGCCCGTTTTGGTTTAGAACATTGCACGCCATTTGTTCCAGACCGCTGGTTAGACGAAGGCGATATCGTTAAATTTGGTCATGTAGAACTACAGGTTCGCCATACGCCTGGCCATACCCCAGGTCATGTTATTTTCTTCTCTGAATCTACCCGATTAGCATCCGTCGGTGATGTCTTATTTGCCGGTGGTATTGGTAGAACCGATTTCCCTCGGGGAGATTACCAAGCATTAATTACATCTATTCGCGATAAGTTATGGCCTCTGGGTAATGATGTTCAATTTATTCCGGGCCACGGGCCAATGTCTACTTTTGGTGAAGAGCGAATGACCAATCCGTTTGTTGCCGATCGGGCGTAATAGAGTTGTCTATCCAGTATACGACGGCAAACAACTGCATATCACTTCATGTTTTTCTGGCGGCAATTGCCGCCGGGATCTCCTGCTAAATTGATAAACGAGTCTATATAGAGTCGAACGCTTTTTTTGATGTGGTGTTATCAATAACGTCAGTTTGTTTTAATGTGGTATTTCAATATAAGCACCTTATTGAATAATAATGAACGCAATCAATATTAATAAGGTGTAATCATTGCGTTGTTACACAAAATATCCCCCTTCATTTCTCAGAATTTAATTCTGAATAATATTTCTGCACCAACTTATTATCTGAAAATATATTATTTCTAATATTTATTTTTAATTAGTTAGTTTTATTAAAGAAAAAATAATATCATCTTGGAATTATATCAATTCAATGGACTACAAGACCGATGAATAAAGGGAGTTTTCTGTTGGTGTTATCGTGTTGGATAATGCTGGCACCAGAAATGGCCTATGCAGCCCCATTAAGCCCATCCGATAGAGAAGAAGCGCAACAACAACAGCGCGATATCCTATTACAAAACCAACAGCAGCGAGATAATTTAGAGCGCAATGTGGAATTGCAACCGGCGCCGCCAGTTGCTACGCCTGAAATATCCGGGCGGTGTTTTTCCATTGCTCAAATTAATATTGACCAAACAACCCAACTCTCAGAAAACGATAAAAACCAGTTGGTCCAACCTTATATTAACCAGTGCATTGGTATTTCGCAGATATCCCAATTAGTCGAAGCGGTTTCCGAGTGGTATATCAGCCGCGGCTATATTACCAGTCGGGCGTTTTTAACCGAACAGGACCTCTCCTCCGGCACCCTGAATATTTGGGTACTGGAAGGCAAACTGGAAAACGTGCTGCTGGAAGGGGAGTCGACGACTGCCATTAGCATGGCGTTTCCCGGCCTCGAAGGAAAAATCTTTAACCTGCGTGATATTGAACAGGGCATGGAGCAGATTAACCGCCTGCGTACCGTTCCGGTACAGATTGAAATCTTACCGGGCAGCACGCAGGGATTATCGGTGGTGAATCTGGCGGCTACGCCGGAATTCCCACTGGATGTCACCTTGGGTTTTGATAACAGCGGGCAAAAAAGTACCGGCACCGGGCAGATGAACGCATCGATTACCGGCAATAACCTGCTGAGGATTGCCGATAAATGGTTTGTGAGCGGCGCTAAAAGCAGCGATTTATCCAACAGTCATGACGCTCAAAGTTTACAGGCCAGCCTTAGCGTGCCTTATGGTTACGCCCTGTTTGATTACAGCTACTCTTGGAGTGACTACCTGAGTGGCATAGATAACCGGGGCTATGTATGGCGTTCACGCGGCGATAGCCAAACCCACCGACTGAACAGCAGTTGGACGCTGTACCGCGACGGCGATATTAAAACCGCCTTGTCTTTCGGGGTCACGCACCGCATTAACCGCAATTACCTCAACGAGGTTCTGCTGGAAAGCAGCAGTCGTAAACTGTCGAGCTTCACGATTGGCGTCAACCACGGTCAAAAATTGTGGGGTGGTTTTGCCACGCTCAACCCGGCGTACAGTCAAGGTGTGCCGTGGCTGGGGGCAGAAGATGACGAAGGAAAACTCGCCGGTGCGCCCAAAGCGGAATTTGCCAAATGGAGCGTCTCCGGCAGTTACTACCTCCCGTTAACCGAACGGGTGACCTGGTTGAGTAGCCTGTACGGCCAGTGGACACCGGACCGGCTGTACGGTAGCGAACGTTTAACCCTCGGCGGGGAAAGCTCTGTTCGAGGCTTTAAAGAGCAGTATCTGGCGGGAGACAACGGCGGCTACCTGCGAAATGAATTGAATACCGCTCTGTTTACCATGCCGGTGATGGGGCAGGTGAGTCTGGTGACCGCGGTCGATGGCGGTTACCTGCAACACGACAGTCTGGATAAATACGCTTCCGGCACCCTCTGGGGCGCGGCGGTGGGGGTGTCTACGGTGAATCGCCACGTCTCCAGCAGCTTTACGCTGTCCAAACCGTTGAAGTACCCGGACTGGCTCGACGCTGACCGCTACTCCGTCTATTACCGCATTGGACTTATGTTTTAATTAAACGCATCAGGATAACCCGAATGAACAATAACAGGGATGTTTTACCAGTATCGACTCGTCGTCGCGTACTGAGCTATTTGATAAGTGTGCTGCTGTGTGTTCAGCCAATGGCACCGGCACTGGCGGCGGGCGTTCAGGTCGCTTCGGGCAATACCTCAACGGATAGCGCGGCTAACGGCGTACCGGTGGTGAATATCGCCACGCCAAACGGTGCGGGTGTGTCGCATAACCAATATCAACAGTTCAACGTTGGCAAAGAAGGGCTGATTTTAAACAATGCCACCGAGGCATTAAATCAGACTCAACTGGGTGGACTGATTCAAAATAACCCGAACCTGAAAGCTGGGCGGGAAGCCAATGCCATTATCAATGAAGTGGTGGGGGCGAATCGCTCACAGCTTCAGGGCTATACCGAAGTGGCGGGTAAACAGGCCAATGTGATGGTCGCCAACCCGTATGGCATTAGCTGTAGCGGCTGTGGTTTTATCAATACGCCCAACGTCACCTTAACCACCGGTAAACCGGTGCTGGACGCACAGGGGAATGTGCAGGCGCTGGACGTCAGCAAAGGCACCATTACCATTGACGGTCAGGGGCTGGATGCGAGCAACAGCAGTTCGCTGGCGATTATCTCCCGCGCCACGGAAGTCAATGCGGCGGTATACGCAAAAGATTTAAGCGTTGTCAGCGGCAGCAACCGCGTGGGCAGCGACGGCAGCATCACGCCGATTGCCGGGGAAGAGGCGGCACCGAGGGTAGCGATTGATACCGGGGCCTTAGGGGGCATGTACGCCAACCGTATTCATATGGTATCCAGTGAGAAGGGGGTCGGGGTTAACCTGGGCAACCTGAATGCCCGACAGGGCGATATCCAACTGGATGCGAACGGAAAACTGACGCTGAATAACACCCTGTCGCAGGGTAAGCTGACGGTTCAGGCGGATGAGCTGGCGCTACAGGGCAATCATAAAGCCAACGGCGATATTCGTTTAAACAGTCGGGGCGACATGCAGGTGAGCGACGGGGTCGTGGCCTCCGGAGCCAATGTCAGCTTAGACAGTCAGGGAAAACTGAGCATCAACCACAGCAGCGTGGCGGCGGGTGTTGATGGGCAGGGCGTTGCCGGGCGCAACGGCAACTTATCCCTGAAAGCCAAGCATCAGCAGTGGCAGGGGAGCAACCTGACCGGCGCTGACGTCACGGTGACCAGTGAACAATTACTCCAACAAGACGGCGGCTCTCGCCTATTAGGCACCCAACACATCGACCTGAACGGCGGCCAACTGGTCTTAGAGGGCGGGGTCAGTGCGGGAACCGGATTAAGCCTGCAAGCGGATTCTCTTCAACTGGGCAGCGGCGCACAGCTTTTCGCCCAACAGGATATGGCGCTCAATTCTCTGGGGTATATCGACAACCAAGGTGAAATTAACGCCGGTAGCGTGTTGAATTTACGCACCGGGGCGCTAACCAACGCCGGCACGCTGAATGCCAACGGCGATAGCCAACTGAACGTGGTCACGCTGGATAACCGAGGCTTTATTCAATCGGTGGGTGAGCAGCGCGTGTTGAGCGAACAGGTCAACAACAGCGGTACCCTACAGTCTGGCGGTAATATGCGGATTCAGGCTAACGGGGTAACCAACACCGGGAAGGTGGGTTCTCAACAACACCTCAGTGTCACCGCGCGCGACTGGCTGAATGTCGGCAGCACCGGTACGCTGATGGCGAATCTGAATAGCGATATCGCCACTGCCTCGTTGAGTAACGCCGGGGCGATACAGGCGTTGGGTGAACAGCGTCTGACGGCGGCTAAACTGACCAATCAGGGGACGGTGCAGTCCGGCGGCAATCTCGTGATTCAGTCGGATGAAATCACGAATGCGGGCAAGATGGGTAGCCAAGGGTCATTAAGCCTGACGGCCCGTGACTGGCTGAACGTTGAGCGTTCCGGCGTGTTATTTAGTCGCGGTGAAAGCCAGTTAACCCTTGGGGCGCTCAATAACGCCGGTATTATTCAGGCGCTGGGCGACCAACGTGTATCTGCGACGCAGTTGAATAACAGCGGTTCGTTGCAGTCAGGGCGTCAGCTTACGGTAAGCGCTCAGGATATCAACCTCACCGGCACGCTGGGTGCTGGGCAGGGTCTGGCTGTCACGGCGAGCAATGGGCTGAATGTGGGGCAATCGGGCAGTGTAATCAGCGAGGGCGACCTGTCGGTTAACGCCGCCCAATTGCAGTTTGACGGTGCGGCCAGCGCGTTGGGGGCGCTGACGTTCAATGCCACCGGGTTAAGCACAGGGCAAAACAGCCGTTTACTCAGCGAACAACATATTGGGTTGATGGCATCCAGCATGCAGTTAGCCGGGCTGATGGCATCGCAGGGCAGCCTCTCACTGGACGCCGCGCAACTGACATCGTTAATCGGCTCACAGGTTCAGGCTAAAGGGGAGATCGGCATTATTGCGCGCCAGAACAGTGAACTGGACGGGGTGTATGCCACGCAGGGCAACCTGACGCTGACGACGCAGGCGCTTAATCTGCAAGGGACGCTGGCAGCGCAACAGCATATCCGGCTGGATGCGGGGCAGTTCTCGAATCAGGGGCTGGTGCAGGCCGACGAGATTCAGATTCAGGGGCAATACCTGAACAATACCGGCACCCTGCTGGCGATGAGCCAGCTGTTACTGGATGTTGGGCAAACGGATAACCAAAGCAGTGGTAAATTGTTCAGTGCAGGCCATCTGGCCCTGAACGGCAATGGGCTAAACCAGCAGGGGCAGATAATTGCGCTGGGCGATATTGATATTGTCGTGAGGCAAGACCTGACCCAGAACGGCACCCTCGCCGCGGGCGGCCTGTTATCGCTGAACAGCGAGGGGGCGATAACGCAAAATGGCACCCTACAAGGGAACGGCATCACCCTGAACAGCGGGGGCGCGTTGGTGAATAACGGCAGCCTGACCGCCGGGCGTGACCGTGTGTCGCTGAATGCGGCTGATATCACACTGGCGAGCGGCAGCAGCCTTCAGGCCGGTGGCGATGTTGAAATAACCAGCCAAAATTCCATTGCCCACAACGGCTTTACCGGCACGGCAGGCAATTTACGCCTGAGCGCGGTGAACAATATCACCAACAGTTCGCTGCTGTATGCGGCGGGGGATATGCGCCTGTTTGCTGACAACATCAGCAACCTGAAGGGCGATATTCTGGCAGGCAACAGCCTGTGGATGCAGAAGGACGCGGCGGGGAATGCCAATAGTCTGGTGTTGAACCGGTCGGGGACGATTGAGACGCATGATGGTGATATTACGATCAATACGGCGTACTTGCTGAATGAACGGGATGGGTTGACTGTTACGCAGACTGAACAGGATTTAATGAGTGAATATGATTGGTTAACAGGGGTGGATGCGAAGGTTCCGTTTAGTGAGTTAAAGTGGGGAGAGTATGGCTTTTATTCTACTTATCAGTGCGTACAAGATAGTGGAGCGAATGGTGGTGGTTGTAGCACTATTATTAACTATTACAGTTATACATCCCAAGAATATGTCAGCAAAAAAATTCCTACTTATATTTCGACCATAGGTGTTACCAGCAACGGACAATCTGCCAGAATAGCTTCAGGGCGTGATTTATTTATTTCAGCGGGTGAATTGCAGAACCGTGCCAGTGACATTCTGACCACCCGCGATGCGTTTTTGTCGGGTAGTACGTTTAATAATCAGTCATGGTTTGCCGGAACTGAAACACAATATCAAAACTATGAATCTCAATCTTTGGAACCTGCCCCTGATTTATTGTCTGAACAGCCATCCGTAATCCTCCATCCTATTGAAAAAAATATTGTTGCAGATAGGGGAATTGATTACAGCTGGTATTACAAATACTATGGGAACCAAATAAAGAAAAATGATCGATATATTTATTACAAAGCCACTGGTGAAAAATTCTTCGAGCGTTCCGACGATTCCGAACTCTACCGTTCCACCATCCAAGCCGGTGGTAATTTGTATGCTTCCTTTGATAACGATATCAGCAATACCACCACGGTCGCCAATGCGGGCAATATCAGTCATAGCCTGAACGCACCCACGCTCAACGTGCTGGAGGCGTATTCGATACCGGGAAATGACAATGGCCTGTTTGTCACCAATCCTGATTTTGGTCGGTTAGACCTGATTAACGCCGGTGGCGATGCTAACGGCATGTACCTTATTACCACCAACCCGAAGCTCAACGGGCTGGGCGTACTTAATGACGGGCTGTTTAACGATTTGTACGCCATGCTGGGCCGACACCCTGGGCAGTCGCCACGTGAAACCGACAGCCGGTTTACCGATAAAAATAAATTTTTAGGCTCGGCCTATTTTCTTGACCGTTTAGGCTTACACCCTGATTTCAATTACCGTTTTCTGGGTGATGCCGCTTTTGATACCCGCTATATCAGCGATGCCATGCTAAAGCAGACCGGTAGCCGTTACATCAACGGTGTCGGTTCCGATTTGTCACAAATGCAGTATCTGATTGATAACGCAGCACAGGCCTACGGCTCGCTGGGGTTAACCTTTGGGATAAGCCTGACGACAGAACAGATTGCCCGATTGGACAAGAGCATTGTTTGGTGGGAGCCGGTGACCGTTCAGGGCCACACCGTTCTGGCACCCAAACTCTATCTGGCTAAAAACGATGTTACTGCGGTTTCAGGCAGCGTGATTAAAGGCGGGCATGTTGAGCTGGAAGCGGGGCGCTTAATCAACAGCAACGGTAGCCTGTTGGCGGATAACTCCCTGTTTATCGACAGTTGGAGCACCATTGACAATATCAACGCCGGGCAAATAAAAGCCGGTGGCTTCCTCGGCATGACGGCGATGGACGATATCCGCAATATTGGTTCCACCATTCGTGGTCAGCAGGTGGCGCTGGACAGTATTGATGGCAGTATTGTTAACCGTACCGAGACCCAACAGTGGGATGTATCCGGTAAAGTGGATGATGGTTGGTATGGGAGACAACAGACGCGAGCCTACTCAACAACGGAAGTGGGTGACATTGCCTCTA